>NZ_JAFCWQ010000005.1:0-180150 GCF_049897665.1 Brevundimonas sp. TWP2-3-4b1
CAACCGCTTCGTCGTCGATCACAATCAGCAGCCCAAACCCTTCGTCTGGACCGCCGATCCAGACAAAATCATCGCCGCCGCTAACCGCGGGCACCAAGTGATGGAATCAATCCACTAGGCCGCAGCGCTTGTCGTTCTGTTGCTGTTGAACTGAGAGGAACTTTTGTTGGCACCCTTTGGCACACCCGTTTGGACTCGTTGAGATAGCCACCATAAGCGGCCTATCGGCATTTCAAGGGGGTGCCAAAGGGGTGCCAAAAGCCGCTGTTAGAGGGTGCCAAACGCGGCACCCCTAGCTTCAAATCGCGCAAATGCCCGCGACCACTGAAACGGCCTACACTAGGGACTGCCACGCGGGGCATTCCTAAATCGATGGGTCCGCCGTTGCGGCGGGATCCTGACCGGCCAGCGCCGCGTCCTTGATTTTCCCCTTTCGGGCGCCCCTGGATTGACACCGCAGTGAATGCGCCGATGGTCGCGCGGCAGCCGCAGCACGCGGACTGCCGGAGGCTATCTTCATGCGCGTACCGGTTTCCGTCGGCCTCTGGCTGACGTGCATTTTTGCGTGACTGGCCTCCACCTCATCCGCCGCCCAGTCCGCCTATGTCACCAATTTTGGATCCAACACCGTCTCGGTGATCCGGCTGTCGGACAATGCCGTCACCGCCACGGTGGGGGTGGGAACCGGTCCGCGCGGCGTCGTCGTGGCCCCGGGCGGCGCGTTCGCCTATGTCGCCAACCAGAACTCGGGCAGCGTCTCGGTGATCCGAACCTCGGATGATACGGTGACGGCCACTGTGACCGTCGGAGCCGGGCCCCAGGGCGTTACTGTCACGCCGAACGGCGTCTTCGCCTATGTGGCCAATTTCAATTCCAGCACGATCTCGGTGATCCGAACTTCGGACAATGCAGTCACAGCCACGGTGCCGGTCGGGGCGGCGCCCTTCGGCGTTGGGGTGACCCCCGATGGATCGCGGGTCTATGTCGCAAACTCCGGGGCCGGGACGGTCTCGGTGATTCGAACCTCGGATAATGCGGTGGTCGCCACGGTGACCGTCGGAAGCAGTCCGCGCGGGGTCGCCGTCACCCCCGATGGCGCGTTCGTCTATGTCGCCAACCTCAATTCCAACACGGTCTCGGTGATCCGGACCTCGGACAATGTGGTGACCGCCACCGTGGCGGGACTGTCCCTTCCTTACGGCGTCGCGGCGACCCCTGATGGAGCGCGGATGTATGTCGCAAATTTCGGGGGCGGCGTTTCGGTCATCCGCACGTCCGACAATGTGATCACCGCCACCGTGGGCGCTGGGAGCAGTCCGCTCGGCGTGGCGGTGACTCCGGACGGCTCGCGCGTCTATGTGGCCAACTTCAACTCCGCCAACGTCTCCGTGATCCGGACATCGGACAATGTGGTGACAGCCACCGTGGCCGCGGGAACGAACCCTGCGGGCTTCGGCCGGTTTGTCAGCCCCGTCGCCTCGCCTCCAGCGTCCGTTCCGACGCTGTCGACCTGGGCGACCATTCTGATGGCGCTATTGCTGGCCGGAGGCGCGGTTCTCATCGTCCAGCGCCGTTACGCCGTCTGCTCCTGAGTCCGACCCAGGCCCCCCAAAGAGTGCGCCTAGGTCGGGCCTTGCGCCCGTCCGCAAGGCGTTGGTTACAAGTTCCGGCCCCGCAATGCGGGTGAAACCGGCGTTTTTTGGTTTTCCCGCGTTCACAGAACCGTGTTAAACATAACCGTCCGTCGGGAGAGCGGGCGGGGGGTTTGAAGTGTCTGACTACGAGGGGCTGGACGCGCCGGACATGGTCCGGATCGCCGGCCGGGTAAAATGGTTCGATGCGGGCAAGGGCTACGGCTTTATCGTGCCCGATGACCCGGCCCAGACCGGGGCCAAGGACGTTCTGTTGCACATCAGCAGTCTGAGGGACGGCGGCTGGGACAGTGCGGGCGAAGGCGCTCCGATCGAATGCGACTGCGCGCGCCGCCCCAAGGGCTGGCAGGTGGTCCAGGTGCACGACCTGGGCGAAGGCGAGGTCGAGGCGCCGGCGCGGCGATCCGGCTACGAAGGGATGCGGGCGGATTCGCGTGCAATCCGCGAGCCGGGGGACGCCGAAGCCGCCGGCGTGCTCGAGGTGGCCACCGTTAAATGGTTCAATCGCACCAAGGGCTACGGTTTCGTGGTGCGCGCGACCGATCCTGGCGATATCTTCGTGCACATCGAGACCCTGCGTCGCTGCGGACTGGACGATCTGGTCCCCGGCGAGACGGTCGCGGTGCGGTTCGCCGACGGGCCCAAGGGTCTGGTGGTCGCGGAAATCAGACCGGGCGACTGATCGGTCGCCCCGAAAGGGCGGTCATGCTGTCGAGACGTCTCCTCATTGTCGGAACCCTGGCCCTCGGCCTGGTCCTGTCCGCCTGCGCCAGATCCTCCGCACCCGTCGATGAGGCCGGTCGTCCGCTGGAGGCACTGAAGATCGTCACCGCCTCGGGCGAGCACGAGATGCTGGTCGAGATCGCTGACGACGAGCCGGAGCGCGAGCGCGGCCTGATGTTCCGCCCGCCGCTCGCAGACGACCGCGGGATGCTGTTCCAGTTCCCCGATTCCGCGGAGCGGTCATTCTGGATGCGCAATACGCCCAGCTCGCTCGACATCCTCTACATCGACCCGACGGGCAGCATCGTCTCGATCGCCCACCACGCCACCCCCTATTCGGAAGCCCCGCTGCCGTCGAACGGCGCCGCCAATGGCGTGCTGGAACTCAGGGCCGGCCGGGCGGAAGAGATCGGCGCCAAGGCCGGCGACAAGGTCGTCCACCCCTTCTTCCGCCCCTGAGGTCGATCTGGCGTTGCGGCCCATTCTTCCGTTGCAGGTTGGGCCGGATGCTGGCAGACACCTCCGCCGGAGTGTAGCGCAGCCTGGTAGCGCATCTGGTTTGGGACCAGAGGGTCGGAGGTTCGAATCCTCTCACTCCGACCATCAGCTTTCCACTTCGGCGTCGTCTGTCGCGCAGCAGCGATTGGACCGAGCGGCACATTAGGCTGAGGCGATCAAACCGGCGGCCTCTTGAGGTCGGTAGTCCCGGCTGTGCCCGCTAACCATCGATCGATGGCTTCACGGCAACCACCCTGCGCCAAGCCTTGCTGTCCCACAAGATTCGTGTGAGGGTTGCGGGTGCAACCTTGGGAGGATTGCCGATGCCGGAGACGACAGAAGATCGCGTAACAGAATATGTAAATTTGCGGTTCAGCGGGGATACTTTTTCGTCCTACACGACCCCGAGCGGCATGGTTGTGTACACCTTCGGCAGCGCCCCATATGAGCGGTGGATCGACGTCGATGGGGATGGAAACTGGGACTATGGCACCAAGGACGTGGGCTTTGGTCAGACCCTGCGTTTTTTCAATGATGGTGGTTGGAGAAACAGTTCGGGCGAAATCGTGGAAGAGGTGGAGCCAGCTCACGGCGCTCGTACGGAACCCGACTTCAAAGGCGATTTGGCCCTCGACTTCGAGAGCGGGTTTGCACCCGGCTTTATAGGCGGTTCGGCGCCCGATACTTTCGTCAGCGTGACCAACTTTGGGGGGGACGATTGGCTCTTTTGAAATACGTGGGATGGGCCGGAATCGCGGGCGCCAGTCTTCTGATAACGGGCGCAGCAGCGAGGGGGCAGTGGGCCTTAGGAGACAATGTCGCGGTGCCGGTCGTGACGTTAGCCGGCAGCAGCGACGAGTCGATCATTGTCTGCATGTACCCTGGTGCTCGCCCGGAACCTTACTGGATCGTTGCCAAGTCTTGTAAAGGCGGCGCTTCCGAATGCACGGCCTTCGTGGCTTTGCCTCGCGGTACTGCCGAGATGATCGTGACGGGATACGACCTTTCGGACCCTCCTCGGGAAGCGACGGGTCCAGAGTGCACTCGACCTGAGTTCAGATCCGAAGGCACGCTTCGCCCGCGGTCCTGAAGTTCGGTCAAAGAGGCAGGGGGGGGGCAGGCCGGCGCCCTGCCTCTTTTCCGCATTTGATGTCATTCCCGTTTAGCCGACGCCGGTCAGCGCGCGCCGCTTCGCTGCTTGAGCCACGGGTTGGCGTGGGTCGCGGCGCGCTATAGAACCCATTCTTCACCCCCGACGAGACTGCCCATGCTGGCCCGCATCTATCGCCCCGCAAAGACCGCCATGCAGTCAGGCAAGGCCAAGTCGAAGGACTGGCGGCTGGACTTTGAGCCGGCGTCGGCGCGCACCATCGATCCGCTGATGGGCTGGACCAGCTCTTCGGACATGAACGGCCAGGTCCGCCTGACATTCGAGACAAAGGAAGAGGCCGTCGCCTACGCCGAACGCCATGGCATTCCGTTCCGTCTGCACGAGCCTCAGGAGCCTCCGGTGATCCTCAAGGCCTATGCCGACAATTTCGCCACCGCCCGCAAGCAGTCCTGGACGCACTGATTCAAGAGGGCGGCGATCGCGCGCCGCGCGGCGGCTCAGGACTTGAGCCGCGAACTCCGCCATTGACCAGCCATCGCTTGAGCCGCACGGGCGGTGCGGCTAACGCTCCCTAACACGCGCCCATAGCTCAACCGGATAGAGCACCCGCCTTCTAAGCGGACGGTTGCAGGTTCGAGTCCTGCTGGGCGCGCCATCCCGATAGCAAGGACCCCCATGGCCGAAATCCGCAATCAGGTTCTCGAAGGCCGTCAGCTTCTCGACGGAAACAGCTTCATCGACTGTGAATTCAGGAATGCGCAGCTGGTGTTCAAGGGCGTGGAACAGCCCGGGTTCGCCAACTGCAAATTCACCCAGAGCCGCTTCGTGTTCGAGGACCATGCGGCGGTGACGGTGAACCTGCTGCGCGGCATGCTCCGCCCCGAGACCGGCATGCGCTCGTTCGTCACCGGCATGATGCCCGAGATCGGCGTCTAGAGCAGGGCAGCCCGCCAGGCGGCGAGCCCGACCTCCAGATCCGCGACAAGTTCCGCCGGATCCTCCAGCCCGACGTGCAGCCGCAGCAGCGGCCCCTCCAGCGTCGGCGGCCTCTCCCGGAACGCCATCTGCGGCGTCTCAAAGGTGATCAGACTCTCGAACCCGCCCCAGGAGTAGCCGAGCCCGAAAAGGCTGAGGGCGTCGAGGAAGGCATGGGCGGCCTTCGCATCGCCGCCCTTCATCACCACCCCGAACAGGGACGCGGCGCCGGTGAAGTGGCGCGCCCACAGCGCATGCCCCGGGTCGCCGGACAGGGCAGGGCCAAGCACGCGCGAGACCTCTGGCCGGCGCGCCAGCCAGCCGGCGACCTGGATCATCGACCGCCCCTGTTCCGCATAGCGAAGAGGCAGGGTGCGCAGGCCGCGCAGGGCCAGCCAGGCGTCGTCCGGCGAGACGCACAGGCCGATGTCCTCATGGGCCTCGGCGATGGCCTTGATGACCCCGGCGTCGCGCGCGCAGACCGACCCCAGCAGCAGGTCCGAATGGCCGCCGGCGTATTTGGTCAGGGCCTGGACGCTGACGTCGACGCCATGGGCGAGCGGCTTGAACGCCAGTCCGGCGGCCCAGGTGTTGTCCATGACGGTCAGGGCGCCCCGTGAACGGGCGGCGGCGGCCACGGCGGGAACGTCGATCATCTCGAACGTCAGCGATCCGGGCGCTTCGATCAGGACCACCCGCGTGCGGTCGGAGATCGTCGCCGCGACCTCCTGGGCCGAGGCGTCGGCGGGGTGGAAGCGGACCGTGACGCCGCGCGCAGTCATGTAGCGGGTCAGGAAGCGCCGGACAGGTCCATAGACGGCATCCGTGGTCAGAACCTCGTCGCCGGGCCTAGTCAGGGCCAGCAGCGGCAGGGTCATGGCGGCGAGGCCGGACGGCGCCAGCCAGCAGCCCTCCGCGCCCTCCAGGTCGGCGATCGCGCGTCTCAACGCATCCTGCGACGCTGTACCGTCGATGCCGTAGAGCGGCCCCAGCCCGGAGTCGCGCATGTCGCCGACTGCGTCCGACAGCATGGTCGAGGCGCGCTCGATCGGAGGATTGACCGGACGGCGTCCGTCTCCCCGCCGGGTCGCCGCCGCGATCAGCCGGGTGCGGTCGGAAAGCGGATCCATGGCGGCCTCGACGGGTTGCGAACGAAGCCCCAAAGGCCTCTAAAGCAGCGGGGGCGCAAGGGGTCGCGACGGGAGAGTCGGGACGACAGCGAACGCGGGACAGACCATGGGCGGACCAACCACGGCTTTCTGGATGCGGATGGCGGGCCTCGCAGCCCTGGCCATGGCGGCCGCGTGCGGCGACCGTGATCGTGAGGCCGAAGCCCCGGTCACTGAGGCGAGGCCGGGCGCGATCCCGACGGCGACCGCGCCTGTCGAAAGCCCGACCCTGACCGCGATCAAGCGGCGCGGACGGCTCAACTGCGGCGTCAACCAGGGTCTGGTCGGCTTCGCCTACACCGACAATCGGGGCGAGTGGCGCGGCTTCGACGTGGACTTCTGTCGCGGTCTGGCGGCGGCCATCTTCGGTGACCCGGACGCCGTGCGATTCGTGCCCCTGACGGCCGAGAACCGGTTCCAGGCCCTGGCCGAGGAGCGGATCGACGTCCTGTGGCGCAATACGTCCTGGACCATGGAGCGCGACACCGGCGGCCAACTCGCCTTCGCCGGGGTGAACTACTACGACGGTCAGGGCTTCCTGGTCCGGCGCGCGCTCAACCTGAACAGCGCCACGGAGTTGACCGGCGCCCGGGTCTGCGTTCAGGCGGGCTCGACCAGCGCCCTCAACGCCGACGACTATTTCCGCAGCCGGGGCATCGACTATCGCGCCGTGGTCCTGCCGACCGAGGAGGCCGCGCGTCAGGCCTATGGCCGCGAGGATTGCGATGCGTTGAGCGCCGACGTCTCGGCCCTGGCCGCCGCACGCACCACCCTGGCGGACCCTCAGCAGCACGTCGTCCTGTCGGACGTCATTTCCAAGGAGCCGTTGGGCCCCGTCACCCGCCGCGGCGACGAACAATGGACCGCCGTCGTGCGCTGGACCCTGAACGCCCTGATCCTTGCCGAGGAAATGGGCGTGACCCAAACCAACGTCGATGAGCAGGCAGAAACCTCGCGCGTGCCCCAGGTTCGCCGCCTGCTGGGCGCGGAGGGCGATTTCGGCCCGCGACTGGGCCTGTCGAAGACCTGGGCGGCGGACGCCGTCGAGGGGGTCGGCAACTATGGCGAAATCTTCGACCGGAACCTTGGTTCGCAATCGCCTCTCGACCTGGCGCGCGGGTTGAATGCACAATGGAACGCTAGACCGGGCGGCCTGATCTACGGCCTGCCGGTGCGATGATGCTCTAGCGCGGCTGCGGGGACGCAGTCGGCGACTTTCGGGGGACGAATGGATACGACGAAGAAGGGCGGCATTCCGCTCCACTGGTTGATGCTGATCGGGTTCGTGATCGGCCTGGGCGGAGGCCTGTACGTCAATCAGTACATCGGGCCGGAGATTTATTGGGTCCAGTGGCTGACCTCGAACGTGACCGGACCGGCGGGGCAGATCTTCCTGCGCCTCCTGTTCATGCTGGTGATCCCGCTGTTGTTCTCCGCCCTCGTCGTCGGCGTCGCCGAAATGGGCGACCTGAAATCACTGGGTCGCGCTGGCATCAAGACCCTGCTCCTGACGATCGTGGTGTCCGGCATCGCGGTGCTGATCGGTCTGGGCATGGTCAACTATTTCCGCCCCGGCGACGGTGTCGATCCGGCGCTGGCGCAACTGCTTCTGGCGCAGGGAGCGGACGGCGCCGCGGCGATCGTCGAGAAGGCGCCCGAAAGCGTCCAGTTCGGAACCTTCTTCCTGGAGCTGATCCCGTCGAACGTCTTCACGGCGGCGTCGGAGAACCAGATCCTGCCGATCATGATCTTCGCCCTGCTGTTCGGGATCGGCCTGGTCATGGCCAAGAGCCCCAACACCGACAAGCTGCAGAACGTCATCGAGGGCATCCTCGAAGTCACGATGAAGCTCATCAACCTGGTCATCAAACTGGCGCCGATCGCGATCGCCTGCCTGATGTTCAACTTGGCGGCCCTGTTCGGATGGGACCTTCTGGTGCGACTGGCGGCCTATGTCGGCGTAGCCGTGGGGGCGATGGCGATCCACATGTTCGTCGTCTATCCGCTGGTCGTCTGGATCGGCGGCGGCATGAACCCGATCACCTTCTTCAAGGGCGTGCAGCGCCCGATGATCGTGGCCTTCTCGACCGCGTCGTCCAACGCCACCCTGCCGGTGTCGCTGAAGGCGGCTGAGGAAGAGCTGAAGCTGCCGCGCAAGATCGCCCGCTTCGTCCTCACCGTCGGCGCCACCGCCAACCAGAACGGCACAGCCCTGTTCGAGGGCGTCACGGTGCTGTTCCTGGCCCAGTTCTTCCAGATCGAACTGTCGCTGACCCAGCAGGTTGTGGTGATGCTGGTCTGCATCCTCGGCGGCGTGGGCACAGCCGGGGTGCCGGCGGGTTCGCTGCCGGTCATCGCCATGATCCTGGTCATGGTCGGGGTGCCGGCCGAGGGCATCGGGCTGATCCTGGGCGTCGATCGCTTCCTCGACATGTGCCGGACCGTGCTGAACGTGACGGGCGACCTGGTGCTGGCGACCGTCGTCTCTCGCGGCGAGAAGGACGACCCGGTTTCGCCGGAGCCCGCAATGCGGCCGACCGTGGCGTCCGTCGCCTGATTCTCAGGGGCCGGTGACGACCTCTGTGTCGTCCCGGCCGCCCCATTCGGCCCACGACCCGTCATAGAGCACGCCTTCGCGCCCCAGCAGGGCGAGGGCCAGCAGCGGCACGGCGGCGGTGACGCCGGAGCCGCAGCTGGTGATCGGCCTGTCCGCAGGGCCCAGTCCCCGCGCCGCGAACGCCGCTTCCAGCGCCTCGGGCTCACGCATCAGTCCCTCGGCCGTCAGCAGGTCGCCGAACGGCAGGTTGACCGCGCCCGGCATATGACCCGCGCGCAGCCCGGGACGGGGCTCGGGGGCGGACCCGGCGAAACGGGCGGCGGCGCGGGCGTCGAGCACCGGCGCTCCGGCGGCCAGCGCCGCCCTGACCCGTGCCACATCGGCGATCATGTCCGGCCGGGGGTCGGCTTTGAACACGGCCTGGCGGGGCGAGGCGGGCCCGGTCTCCAGCGATCCGCCCATGCGCTCCCAGGCCGGCAGGCCGCCATCCAGCACCTGAACCCGGTCGCAGCCCATGGCGCGGAACATCCACCAGGCGCGCGCCGCCGTGAAAAGACCGAAGGTGTCATAGACGACGATCCGGTCCGTCTCCGACACGCCAAGTCGACCAGCCTGTTCGCCAAATTGATCAGCCGACGGCATCATGTGGGGCAGGGGGTCGTCCCGGTCCGAGATCGCCTCCAGATCGAAGAAGACCGCCCCCGGCACATGCCCCGCCTCGAAGATCGGCCGCGCAGGCGTGCCGTCCAGATGCCAGCTGGCGTCGAGAATCCGAAGGTCAGAATCGCCGGACGCGCTAGTAAGTTCGGCTGCGGTGAGGAAAGCAGGGAGTTTGGCCATGATCGAGACTACCACGGGAGCGACAGCCAGGCTTCGTCTGGTGCTGGGCGACCAGTTGTCCGACAGCCTGTCCGCTCTGGAGGGACTCGACCCGACGCGCGACGTCGTCCTGATGGCCGAGGTCAATGACGAGGCCACCTACGTCAGACACCACAAGCAGAAGATCGCCCTGATCTTCGCCGCCATGCGCAGCTTCGCCCTGAGGCTTGAGGCGCGCGGCGTCGCGGTGCGCTACGTCCGCATCGACGCCCCGCCCAACACCCATTCGATCGTCGGTGAGCTGCACCGGGCGCTCGACGATCAGGCTTTCAGCGGGGTTGTGATCACCGAATGCGGCGAATGGCGGCTGGCCGAGGCGCTCGCGGCCTTTGCGGAAATCGCTGCGGTCCCGGTCGATATCCGCGAGGACCGTCGCTTCATCTGCCCGCACGACCGCTTCCGCCGCTGGGCGTCCGGCAAGTCCCAGCTGCGGATGGAGTTCTTCTATCGCGAGATGCGTCGCGAAGCCGGCATCCTTCTCGACGACGGCCAGCCGGTCGGCGGCAAATGGAACTACGACGCCGAGAACCGCAAGGGCCTGACCAAGGGCCTGCGCCCGCCCGCGCGCTTGCGGACCCCGCCCGACGAGATCGCGCAGGGGGCCATCACGGATGTGGCGCGTCTGTTCCCGGATCACTTCGGTGACCTGGAGGAATTCGGGTGGCCGACGACGACCGAACAGGCCGAGAGCGTCCTCGCCGACTTCATGACAAACGTCCTGCCCAACTTCGGCGACTGGCAGGACGCCATGGTCCGGGGCGATCCGTGGATGTGGCACGGACTGATCTCGACCTCGATCAACCTGGGTCTGCTCGATCCGCTCGACGCCTGCCGCCGCGCCGAGGGCGAGTATCGCGCGGGTCGCGCGCCGCTGAACGCCGTCGAAGGCTTCATCCGCCAGATCCTGGGCTGGCGGGAATTCGTGCGCGGCATCTACTGGCTGAAGATGCCGGACTATGCGCGGCGCAACTTCCTCGACGCCGATCGGACCCTGCCGGGGTTCTACTGGTCGGGCGAGACCGACATGGCCTGCGTCGCCGACGTCGTCGCCCAGACGCGGAGCCACGCCTACGCCCACCATATCCAGCGGCTGATGGTCACCGGCAACCTCGCCATGCTGCTGGGCGTCCATCCCGACGAGATCGACGACTGGTACATGGTGGTCTACGCCGACGCCTATGAGTGGGTGGAGATGCCCAACACGCGCGGCATGGCCACCTTTGCGGACGGTGGAATCATGGGCTCGAAACCCTATGCCGCGTCCGGCGCCTACATCGACCGGATGAGCGACTACTGCGGATCGTGCCGGTACGACGTGAAGGCCAAATCAGGTGAAAACGCCTGTCCGTTCAATCGTCTGTACTGGGGTTTTCTGGAACGAAACCAGAATCGGCTGCGCGACAACGTTCGACTCGCCATGCCCTACCGCACCCTGGAAAACTTCGGACCTGAGCGTCGCGCAGCCCTGCTGAACGAGGCCGAGGCGGCCCGTGACAGATTGGGCGCGGCTCCCAGGCAGGAATAGCGCGTCCCGTCAGTCGTCGGCCCGTGCGCCGCCGCTGATCGCCTTCAACGCCGCCAGGGCCCGGTCGCGGGCCTCGGCGTGATCGACGACCGGTCTCGGATAGTCATGGCCGAGACGGATGCGGGCCTCGCGCAGGACCTCGGGCGGCGCGGTCCAGGGCGCATGCACCCATTTGTTCGGGACGCGGGCCAGTTCGGGGACCCAGCGCCGGACATACCGCCCTTCGGCATCGAACTTCTGTCCCTGGGTGACCGGATTGAAGATGCGGAAATAGGGCGAGGCGTCGGCCCCCGACCCCGCAACCCACTGCCAATTCTGCGAATTCGACCCCAGATCGGCATCGACCAGCGTGTCCCAGAACCAGGCCTCGCCCCGGCACCAGTCGATGAGCAGATCCTTGATCAGGAAGGAGGCTGCAATCATCCGCACCCGATTGTGCATCCAGCCGGTCGCCCACAGCTGGCGCATGCCGGCATCGACGATCGGGTACCCCGTCAGGCCGCGCGTCCAGGCCGTGAAGCCCGTGTCGTCATCCAGCCAGGGGAAGGCGTCATACTCCGGCCGGAACGCCCGCTCCGGCAGGGTTGGGAAATGATGCAGCAGATGGGCGGAGAACTCGCGCCAGCCGATCTCGGCGAGGAACTTGTCCGCCTCGGCCGCGGGCGCCTTGCCCGCTCGCTCCGCCTCCTCGACTGCGGTCCACGCCCGCCACGGGCTCAGCTCACCCCAATGCAGGTGCGGCGACAGGCGACTGCCGCCGATCTCCGCCGGCCGGTCGCGGCCGATGCTGTAGGTCTTCAGCGCCGACGATGTGAACCGCCGCAGCGCCTCGACTGCGCCAGCCTCACCGGGCGTCCAGTCGAACCCCTTGGACCAGTCCGGATCGGTGGGGTGCAGCCCCCAGTCGTCAGCCTTGTCGCTGTCCAGCGTCGCGACCGCCCCGAAGGACGTCGGTCCCGTCGTGTGTGGCGGCGCCTCCGCCTGCGCGCGCAAGCTCTTCAGAAACGGCGTGAACACCTTGTACGGCCCGCCCGTCCCGTTCAGCACCGCCCCCGGCCGACACAACAACGAGCCGTTGAAGCCCCGGCATTCGACGCCTTCGGCCTTCAGGTCGTGGGCGATATCGGAATCGCGCCGCGACGCGTCGGGCTCGAACAGGCGGTTCATGAAGATCGTTTGCGCGCCTGTCTCGGTGATCAACCGACGCAGTTCGGCGTCCGAATCGCCCCGGCGCAGGATCAGGGTCGCTCCGCGCTCCGCCAGGCTTGCCGACAGGGCGCGCAGGGACTTGTCCAGCCACCACAGGCTCGCCGCCCCCTCGCGCCGAACCGCCGAACCCTCGTCGTGGATATAGACAGGGACAATGGGACGACCCGCCGCATGCGCCTGGTTCAGCGCCGGGTTGTCGGCCAGCCGCAGATCGCGGCGGAACCACAGGATGACGGGGGGCTCGCCTTCAGTGGTCACGCCTCGGATCTCCGTGGTAGGTTGAAAAACAAGGCGTGCGGGGCCACCTCACCGCCCCATAGGCGTGGCATCGCCAATGCGCCATCCGTCAGAATGTCTCAAAGAGAAGGCCCGTCCGTGAGCGCTCCCAATTCCGTCATCACCCTGTCAGGCCACGGCATCACCACGCCGGTCGTCATCGGCGGCGGGGCGCGCATCGTCTTCATCGCCGGCCCGTGCCAGCTGGAAAGCCGCCAGCACGCCCTGGAGATGGCTCATGCCCTGAAGGAAATCGGCCAGCGTCTGAAGGTCGGCATTATTTACAAGACCAGCTTCGACAAGGCGAACCGCACCTCCGCCAACGCCGCGCGGGGCCTGGGCCTGAAGGATTCGCTTCCGATCTTCGACGAGATTCGTCAGGTCACCGGCCTGCCGGTCCTGACCGACGTCCATTCCGAGGAACAGGCCCGCGAGGCCGCCCAAGCCGTTGACGTGCTGCAGATCCCGGCCTTCCTCAGCCGCCAGACGGACCTGCTGCTGGCCGCCGCCGCGACGGGCAAGGCGATCAATATCAAGAAGGGTCAGTTCCTGGCCCCCTGGGACATGAAGAACGTCATCGCCAAGGTCGTCGGCGCGGGCAATCCGAACGTCATGGCCTGCGAGCGCGGCGCCAGCTTCGGCTACAACACCCTGGTCTCCGACATGCGCGCCCTGCCGATCCTGCGCGAGATCGGCTGCCCCGTCGTGTTCGATGCGACCCACTCCGTACAGCAGCCGGGCGGGCAGGGGACGTCTTCGGGCGGCCAGCGCGAGTTCGTCCCGGTCCTGGCCCGCGCCGCCGTGGCCGTCGGCGTCGACGCCGTCTTCATGGAAACCCACCAGGACCCCGACCACGCCCCCTCGGACGGCCCCAACATGGTGCCCCTGTCGGAGTTCGAGGGCCTGGCCGCCGAACTGCTGGCCTATGACGACCTGTCGAAGGCGCGGATGAAGGCTGCTGCCTGAACTCGGGCGCTTGTCATCCCCGACGAAGCGAAGCGGAGATCGGGGACGTGGGGTCGCTGATCATTCCCGGCCCCGGGCGGCGTCCGGCCGAACCGGGGCAACCCGTCTCCCGGTTCGCCCTTTCAGGTCGACCGGGAGGGTGGAAAACGAGGCCTCGCCGTCCCGGATCTGCGCTGCGCTCCGTCCGGGATGACAAGGTCGAGAAATGGGACGGTTGTGTCTCGGTTCGCGGCGCTTTAGCTCAGACCCATGGTTGATCGCACCCTGGACCTCGGCGCCCTGCAAAGCCTGCTCGACCGCGCGCGCGATCAGACGGTGGCCTGTGTCGGCGACCTGATGCTTGACCGCTATGTCTATGGCGAGGTCAGCCGGATTTCCCCCGAGGCTCCGATCCCGGTGCTGCGCTCTCGCCGCACGGTTTCCATGCCGGGCGGCGTCGGCAACGTGGCGCGCAACGTCGCGGCCCTGGGAGGTCTGGCCCGGCTGGGCGGCGTCACGGGCGTGGACGCAGCGGGTGAGGAACTGGCCCGGCTGGTCGCCGCCGAAGACCGGATCGAGGATTTCATCGATCGGACCGAAGCCGCCGGCACCATCGTCAAGACCCGCTATGTCTCGGGCGGCCAGCAGCTGATGCGTCTGGATGAGGAGGAGGTTGCGGTCGGCGCCTTCGCCCGCGAGGACGTGTTTTCAAACGCTTCCGCCATCCTCCTGTCCGACTACGCCAAGGGCGTCGTCACCGAGCGCCTGATCCGCTCGGCTCTCTGGCAGGCGCAGCACACCGGCGCCGTGGTCATCGTCGATCCCAAGGGCCGCGACTTCGCCCGCTACGGCGCGGTCGACCTGATCAAGCCCAACGCTTCCGAACTGGCCGGCGCCACTGGCCTGCCGGTCGAGACCGACGCCGAGATCGAGGCGGCGCTGGAGGCCTTGCTGGCCGCCACAACCGCAAGGGCGATCGTCGTCACCCGCGCCGGCAAGGGGATGAGCCTGATGCGGCGCGGCGAGCCGGTCCAGCATTTCCCCGGCCGGGCGCGGGAGGTCTTCGACGTGTCCGGCGCCGGCGACACGGGACTGGCGGCCCTGGGTCTGGCGCTCGGCGCGGGCGCGTCGCTGGAACAGGCGGTACAACTCGCCCTCCTCGCCTCCGGCGTCGTGGTCGGTAAGAGCGGCACAGCCGTCGTCACTCCGGCCGAACTGATCGAGGCCGAGATGAGCCAGCACGCCGGCGCGGCCCTGGCCAAGGTCACGGCGCTCGACGATCTCTCGGCCGAGGTCGAGGCTTGGCGCCGTCAGGGGCTGAAGGTCGGCTTCACCAATGGCTGTTTCGACATCCTGCACCGCGGCCACGTCGCCTACCTGGCCCAGGCGCGATCCTGGTGCGACCGGCTGGTCGTGGCCCTGAACACCGATGCGTCGGTGCGCCGCCTGAAGGGCGACGGACGTCCCGTGAACGATCTCGACAGCCGCGCCGTGGTCATCGGCGGCCTGGCCAGTGTCGACCGCGTCACCTCCTTCGACGATCCGACCCCGCTGTCCCTGATCGAACGCCTGCGCCCCGACGTCCTGATCAAGGGCGCCGACTACACCCGCGAGGGGGTGGTCGGCGGCGACCTGGTCGAGAGCTGGGGCGGCGAGGTGCGTCTGGCGGCGTTCGCCGACGGCTATTCCACCACCCGGACCATCGAGAAGATGGCCGAGAGCACCCTCGGAGAGGCCGGCTGATGCGGCGGATGATCGTGGTCACCGGCGGCGCCGGCTTCATCGGCTCCAACATCGTCTCTCGCCTGTGCGCCGAGGACCGCTGGGACGTGGTCGTCTGCGACCGGCTGGAGGACGCTGACCTCGGCAAATGGCGGAATATCGCCAAATCGGCCATCGCCGACTTCTGGCAGCCGGAGGAGCTTTTCGAGCAGCTCGAACGTCACGCCGAACGGGTCAGCGCCATTGTCCACATGGGCGCCATCTCCTCGACGACGGAGCAGGACGCCGACCTGATCCTGCGTACCAACTTCAGCCTGTCACGCGACCTCTGGGGCTGGTGCGCCCTGAACGACACGCGGATGATCTACGCCTCCTCGGCGGCCACGTACGGCGATGGCGAGGCCGGGTTCGAGGATGCGGACGATCTTGAGTCAATCTCGAAGCTTCAGCCCTTAAATGCCTACGGGTATTCAAAGAAACTGTTCGATCAATACGCTGTGCGCGAAGCCTCGCGCGACCACGCACCGCGTCAGTGGGCCGGGCTGAAGTTCTTCAATGTCTATGGCCCGAACGAGGGTCACAAGGGCGGGATGAAGTCGGTCATCGCCCAGATCTGGCCAAAGGTCGCGGCCGGCGAGACCGTCAGCCTGTTCCGCTCGCACCATCCTGACTACGCCGACGGCGGCCAGTTGCGGGACTTTGTCTTCGTCGACGACGTGGTCGACATCATCGACTGGCTGCTCTGTACCCCCGACGTCAGCGGCGTCTTCAACGCCGGATCGGGCCAGGCGCGGTCCTTCCTCGACCTCGCCAAAGCCACCTTCGCGGCCGCCGGGAAGGAGCCCGCCGTCACCTATATCGACATGCCCGATGTCATCCGCGCCCGGTACCAGTATTTCACCGAGGCCCGCATGGACCGCGTCCGCGCCCTCGGCTTCGGCGGCCAGTCGACGCCGCTGGAAGAGGGCGTGCGTCGCTACGTCCAGGCCTTCCTGTCGCAACCGGATCCCTATCGGTGAAACTGCCGCGCCTGACCTTCTCGCAGGGCGTGGGCTGGGCCGGGTTCGCCCTCGTGTTCCTGATCGCGACCGCCGTCACGGTCTGGCGCGGGGATATCCTGAAAGCCGGTCTGGACCCCCAGGTGCCGTTCCAGACCTACGACCCGCCGCCCGCGCCGGACTACGCCTCGGCGGCCTCCTGGGTCATGAGCGATGAGCGGGCGCCCACCTCGGGCCCGGCCGCAATCTTCTTTCTGCACTCGACCACCTTCGACGGCGGAGAGGACTGGAACGAGCCGATCGGCGCCGCCGGAGCCGACGCCTATCTGGAGCGGGTGGTGATCCCGAACTATGCGGGTCCGTTTGCGCGGGCCGGCGCCATCAGCCTGCCGCGCTATCGCCAGGCGTCACTCTACACCCGGTTGACGCTGAGGGATGACGCTCGCGACGCCCGCGCCTTCGCCTATGGTGATGCCCTGGCGGCCTTCGAAGTCTGGCTGACCGCCCATCCGACCGGACCGCTGGTGCTGGCCGGAGTGGAGCAGGGGGGTGAGCTGATCGACCGGCTGGTGCGGGAACGCGTGGCCGGGGACGCCGCGCTTCGCCGCCGGATCGTCGCCGTCTATCTGGTCGATGTGATCGTGGCCGAAGACTCTCTGTCGCCCGCCGTGCCCGCCTGCGTCACAGCCACCAGTATCGGCTGCGTCGTCGGCTGGTCACAGGTCGGAGACGAGAACGACGGCGCTGCCTGGCGTCGTCTGCGCCGCGCCCTGGTCTGGGACCAGGCCGGGCGACTGGTCGATCTCGGCGGTCGTGCGGCCCTCTGTGTCAACCCGGTCAGCGGAGCCCGCAGCGACGCCGCCGTGCCCGCGCGCCTCCATCACGGCGCGGCGAATGCGACGGGGCTGGAATGGGGCGTGCGACCGGCCTTCATCGACCGCGCCGTGGCGACCCGGTGCGTCGAAGGCATCCTGCGCCACACCGAACTGACCACTGAATCCTTCCGCGAGGTCGGCAACTGGGCGGATCGAAGAAAAGCACGGCCCTACAATCTGTTCTACGCCGATATTGAAGCGGATGTTGAGCGCCGCCTGAACGTCTGGGAAGCGTCGGACGCGCCTTAGTCCAGCCCGCTCCGCTCTGTCTTCCAGTCAAACAGCGCCTCCAGCACCTGGATCGCCTCGCCACGCGGACCGGTCAGGTCTGGATTGCGGCCCAGCACCAGGCGGGCGTCGTCCGCCGCCGCCAGCAGCAGGGACCGGTGCCGGATCGGATCAGCAAATCGATAGGCCGGGAAGCCGCTCTGCCTGAGGCCCAGCGGATCGCCGCCGCCGCGCAGACGGAAATCCTCTTCCGCGATCTCGAACCCGTCCTCGCTGCGCCTCAAGGTCTCCAGACGCTCCCGCGCCGTATCGCCCAGGCCCCCATCCTGACCGCCGTAAAGCAGGATGCAGGCGCTCGACTTGGCGCCGCGCCCGACCCGCCCGCGCAGCTGGTGCAACTGGGCCAGGCCGAAGCGGTCGGCGTGTTCGATGACCATGATGGTGGCGTTCGGCACGTCGACGCCCACCTCCACCACCGTGGTGGCGACCAGCACCGACAGCCGCCCGTCGGAGAAATCGGCCATGACCGCCTCCCGCTCGCCGCCCGGCATCTGCCCATGGGCCAGGCCGACCTCGATATTCAGGATCCGCCGCAGGTCGCGCGCCCGTTCCTCGGCGGCGGCCAGATCGCTGACCTCGGATTCCGCCACCAGCGGACAGATCCAGTAGGCCTGGGCTCCGCTCTCGACCGCCGCTTTGAGCCGCTGCGCCACTTCGCCGATCCGCGCGAGCGGCAGGACGGCGGTGGAGATCGGCGTTCGCCCCGGCGGTTTCTCCATCAACCGGCTGACCTCCAGTTCCCCGTACTGGGTCAGCTCCAGCGTGCGCGGGATCGGCGTCGCCGACATGGTCAGCAGGTGAACGCCGCCGACGCGCGGATCGCCCTTGGCCTGCAGCCGGCTGCGTTCATTGACCCCGAACCGATGCTGCTCATCGATGACCGCCAGGGCCAGTCGGTCAAAGCGGACGGCATCCTGGAACAGGGCGTGGGTGCCGATGGCCACCCTGGCCTCGCCTGACGCCAGGGCCGCCAGCCGTTCGCGCCGTTCCGCCGGCGTGTCCCGGCCGGTCAGCAGGAGGGTGGGCGCCCCGGCCGCCTCCAGCATCGGAGCCAGCCGCTGGAAATGCTGGCGGGCGAGGATCTCGGTCGGCGCCATCAGGGCCGCCTGGAAACCTGAACCGGCGGCATCGGCGATAGCCAGGGCCGCGACCGCCGTCTTGCCGGAGCCCACGTCGCCCTGCAGCAACCGGCCCATCTGCTCGCCCGAGGCGAGGTCGCGGCGGATCTCGGCCACGGCCCTGGCCTGGGCATGGGTCAGGGTGAAGGGCAGGGCGCTCAGCAAGGCCTGCGACACGGCTCCGGGCGCGATAATGGGCGCGGGCGTGATCTGGCGCGCGCGCCTCCGTCGCGCCAACGCCACTTGATGGGCGAACAGTTCGTCATAGGCCAGTCGCTGGCGCGGCGCGGCGTCCGGCGACAGATCGGCCTCGCCCGTCGGCGCATGCAGGGCCTCAATCGCCGCGTGCCAGCCCGGCCACCGCTGCTTCGCCAGCCAGGCGGGGTCCTGCCACTCGTCCAGCTCGGGCGCGGCATCCAGCGCGCCGAGCGCCAGCTTCCGCACCACCCGCGACGTCAGCCCGGACGTGGCCGGATAGACGGGCTCGACGGCCGGAATCTCCTCGCCCCTGTCCAAGGGCACGATCCAATCGGGATGGACGATCTGGACCTCGCCGTTGAACCGCTCGACCTTGCCGGAGACCAGCCGTCGCTCGCCCTGCGGCAGCTGACGGTCGATGTGCTGCGGACTGCCGCCGAACCAGATCAGGTGGACGAAGCCGGTCTCGTCGCTGGCCCGGACCTTGAGCGGCACGCCCGGGCGTGCCGGCGCGATCATCCGGTCCACGACGACGTCGAAGATTCCGACCTCGCCCTCCACCGCGTCCGCGGCCTTGGTCCTGCGGCGCGTGATGACCCCGACCGGCGCCAGGAACAGAACATCGCGCACCAGCGGCCCCGCCAGCTTCTGGATCAGGGGTGCGACCTTGGTCCCCACCCCCTTCAGGCTGGTGACCTCCGCGAACAGGGGAAAGAGAATCTGGGGCCGCATCGCCGATGACATTAGACGGTGCGGCGGCGCTGGCGAAACGGGATGGGGAGCGCTATCTGGAAACCACTGTTGAATGACTGGACCGGGCAAGGATTCTTGTGGCCGATAAAGATGCGCGTGCCGACACCGAACTTCGCCAGCAGCGGCTGGGCCGGATCACCTTCAGGGCGTGGCGGCGGGGCTTCCGCGAGGCGGACCTGGTGCTCGGCCCCTTCATGGAGCGCGAGGGCGCGACCCTGAGCGACGATGAGCTCGACGCGCTGGAGGCCCTGCTGGCCGAGGACAACGATCACGACCTCTACGCCTGGATCATCGAGACCCGGCCGACGCCGGCCGGGCACGACACGCCGCTGATGATGAAGCTGCGCGTCTTCATGCGCGCTCACGTCGCCGCGGCCGTCGCCGATGGGGCGGGCTGATGGACGGCGCCAGGATGGATCGGCGGACCGATCAGGAACTGGGCGGCGCGCCGGAAGGGCTGGACGCTCTCGTCGTCGCTGACCGGTTGAAGGCCTCCGGCGGCGTCGGCGTCTTCGTGGCCCGGGACTTCTCGCGCTCCGGCGCCTTCGTGCAGGCGTTCAACTTCTTCGCCGGGGACGTCGAGGTCATCGAGTTTCCGGCCTGGGACTGCCTGCCCTACGACCGGTTGAGCCCGACCTCGGGCATCTCGGCCGAACGCATGGCCGCGCTGACCCGATTGGCCGGGCGCGCCGCCGACGAGACCCGGCCTCTGCTGGTCGTCACGACCGTGGCCGCGGCCCTCCAGCGCACGCCGCCGCGCGAGGTCACCTGCGCCGCCGGGTTCGAGGCCGTCGTCGGGCGGGAGCTCGATATCAAGGCGCTGGAGATCTATTTCACCACCAACGGCTACATGCGCGCCTCGACCGTCAACGAGCGCGGCGAATACGCCGTGCGCGGCGGGGTCATCGATGTCTTTCCGCCGGGCTTCGAGGAGCCGGTAAGGCTCGACATGTTCGGCTCCGAACTGGAATCGATCCGCACCTTCGATCCTGCGACCCAGCGCTCGACCGGCCAGCGCACCGAGGTCGCCCTGTCGCCCGTGTCCGAGGCCCTGCTGGACGCCGGCACCATCAGCCGGTTCCGCACCGGCTATCTGAACCTGTTCGGCGCGCCGGGCGATGATCCGCTCTATGCGACCATCAGCGACGGCGCCCGGCGGCAGGGCATGGAGCACTGGATCCCGCTGCTCTACGACCGGCTCGAGACCCTGTTCGACTACCTTCCGGATCGCGCCTCGATCTTCCTCGACCACCAGGCCGACGCCGCCCGTACAGACCGCTGGAACCTGACCCGCGACGCTTATGAGGCACGCCAAGAGGCGTCGAGGGCCAAGGGAGGCGCCGCCAACCGCGCCCTGCCGCCGAACCGCCTCTATATGCCGGAGGAGGACTGGAACTCGGCGCTGGCCGGGCGAAATGTCCGCCGTCTGTCGCCATTCGACGCCGCGGCCGAGGACGCCGGCGGCCGTCTGGGTCGGACCTTCGCCGCCGAGCGGGCCCAGGACAGCGTCAACCTGTTCGAGGCCGTCGCCGACCATGCCGCCAGGCTGAAAGCCGACGGCAAGCGCGTCCTGTTCGCCTCCTGGAGCGAGGGCTCGTCCGATCGCCTCGGCGTGATGCTGGCCGATCACGGGCTGGAGCATGTCGTCGCCGTGCGCGACTGGGCCGATGTGCAGACTGCGTCGAAGGACCTCTATCTGCGCGCCATCCTGCCGGTGGAGCACGGCTTCACGACCGGCGACCTCGCCGTGATCTCCGAGACCGACATCCTCGGCGACCGGCTGGCCCGCCCGAAACGGAAACGCCGGGCGTCGAACTTCCTCGCCGAGGCCTCGGCCCTGACGACCGGTGATCTGGTCGTCCACCTCGACCACGGCATCGGCCGCTACGAGGGTCTCAGGACACTCGACATCCAGGCGGCGCCGCACGACTGCCTCGAGCTCCTCTATGCCGGGGATAGCAAACTCTATCTGCCGGTTGAAAATATTGATCTTCTGACCCGGTACGGATCCGAATCCGATGGCGTCCAGCTCGACCGGCTCGGCGGCGCCGCCTGGCAGGGTCGCAAGGCCAAGGCCAAGGCCAGGCTGCGCGACATGGCCGAGGGGCTCATCGCGCTCGCGGCCAAGCGCGCGCTGCGGGTCGGTGAGGCGATCAATCCGCCCGCCGGTCTGTTCGACGAGTTCTGCGCCCGCTTCCCCTATGAAGAGACCGACGACCAGCTCAACGCGATTGGCGACGTGCTGGAGGACCTCGGCAAGGGCGTGCCGATGGACCGATTGATCTGCGGCGACGTCGGCTTCGGCAAGACCGAGGTGGCCATCCGAGCCGCGTTCGTCGTGGCCATGAGCGGGCAACAGGTCGCCATCGTCTGTCCGACGACCTTGCTGGCCCGCCAGCACTTCAGGACCTTCTCGGAGCGGTTCGCCGGCTGGCCGATCAAGGTCCGCCACCTGTCGCGCATGGTCACGGCCAGGGATGCGGCTGAAACCCGAGCCGGGCTCAGGGACGGTCAGTTCGAGATCGTCGTCGGCACCCACGCCGTCCTCGCCGAACAGGTCGGGTTCAAGGACCTGGGCCTGGTCATCGTCGACGAGGAGCAGCATTTCGGCGTCAAGCACAAGGAGAAGCTCAAGAGCCTCCGCGCCGACGTCCATCTGCTGACCCTGACCGCGACGCCGATCCCCCGCACGCTTCAGATGGCGCTGTCCGGCATCCGTGAGATGTCGATCATCGCCACGCCGCCGGTCGATCGCCTGGCGGTCCGCACCTATGTCGCCCCTTGGGACCCGGTCATGGTGCGCGAGGCCCTGCTGCGCGAGAAATATCGTGGTGGTCAGGCCTTCTATGTCTGCCCGCGCCTGTCCGACCTGCCCGACATCGAGGAGTTCCTCCGCATCCAGGTGCCGGAGATCAAGTTCGTCGTCGGTCACGGCCAGATGAGCCCGACCCAGCTCGAAGACGTGATGAGCGCCTTCTACGACGGCTCCTACGATGTGCTGGTCTCGACCACGATCGTGGAGAGCGGCATCGACATACCGACCGCCAACACCCTGATCGTGCACCGCGCCGACATGTTTGGCCTGGCCCAGCTGCACCAGATCCGGGGCCGGATCGGCCGGTCCAAGGCCCGCGCCTTCGCCTATCTGACGGTCGATCCGAAGCGGCCGATGACCCTGTCGGCCGAGCGGCGGCTGCAGGTGCTGCAGTCGCTCGACAATCTCGGAGCCGGCTTCCAGCTGGCCAGCCACGACCTGGATCAGCGCGGCGGCGGCAACCTGCTGGGCGACGAACAGTCGGGCCATATCCGCGAGGTCGGGGTCGAACTGTACCAGCAGATGCTGGAGGACGCGGTCGCCGAGCTGCGCCAGAACGGCGAGGGCGGTCCCGTCGATCGCGGCTGGTCACCGGCCATCAACGTCGGCGCGGCGGTTTTGATTCCAGAGGATTATGTCTCGGACCTCAACGTCCGTCTCAGCCTCTATCGCCGTCTGTCCGACGCCGAGAACACCGAGTCCCGTGAGGCCCTGGCCGCCGAACTCATCGACCGGTTCGGCCCGCTGCCGGATGAAGCCAAACAGTTGCTGCGCATCGTCGGCATCAAGGCCAACTGCAAGACGGCCTGTATCGAGCGGATCGACATCGGACCCAAGGGCTGCGTCCTGACCCTGCGCGACAACTCCTTCCCGAACCCGATGGGGCTGGTTGGCCTGATCCAGAAGAACCACGCGTTCTGGAAGATCCGCCCGGATCAGAAGATCGTCGTGAAGGGCGCCTGGCCGACGCCCGAGGATCGGCTGAAGGTCGCCGAACGGATCACGACCGATCTGGCGCGGGTCGCCGGCGCTTGAGCCAGGTCATCGTCCGGCCGGCAACCGACGACGACTGGCCGGCCCTCTGGCCGATCGTCGAGGCCGTGGCGCGGGCGGGGGAGACCTATGCTTATCCCCGCGACCTGACGGAATCGGCAGCTCGGACGATCTGGATGCAGACGCCGCCGGGCATGACGCTCGTCGCGGTCGAGGGCGATCACGTTCTGGGCAGCGCCAGGATCACGCCCAATCAGATGGGCGGCGGCGCGCATGTCGCGAACGGCAGTTTCATGGTCGGAGCCGCCGCGCGCGGTGTTGGCGTCGGTCGTCAGCTCGGCGAGACCGCCTTGGACTGGGCCCGCAACGCCGGCCTCCGCGCGATGCAGTTCAACGCCGTCGTCGAGACCAATACGACCGCCGTCGTCCTGTGGAAGTCGCTCGGTTTCGAGATACTCGCAACTGTGCCCGAGGCCTTCGACCACCCGACGCAGGGCCTTATCGGCCTGCACATCATGCACCGCCAAGTCTGACGCTCAGGCGGGCTGGGTCAGCATATCGGCAGAGGCGCGTTCGAGAACAGCGGCGGCACCTTCGCCCGGCATCAGTTCGGCGACGCCGACGCTGAACTCGACCACAAAGGGCGTCCGGTCGGGACCGGCGTCGAAGGCGGTACAGCCGATGACCGCTGCGATCCGCTCGACCGCGAGGCGGGCGGCCGGTCCGGGGGTGGCGGGCAGGGCGAGGGCGAAGACCTCGGGGGCCAGTCGGGCCGCCGTGTCCTCGACCCGAACGAGGCGCGATACCATGGCGCCGATCTGGGGCATGGCCCGGTCCAGCCAGCCGCCCATGCGCGCACGGGTCAGGTTATCGCTGTCCGCCACCCGCAGGACGCAGACGGAAAGGGGGCGCCGCCGCGCCGAAGCGCCCTCGGCGACCCGCCCGAGATGGCTGGCGAACAGGTTGCGGGTGAACAGGCCCGTCGACGGATCCATGATGCCCGCGCCACGCGCGCCTTCCAGAGCCTTGCGGATGGCCAGGTGGCGGCGATGGGTGTGGGCCAGGTCGAGGACGCGCGCGGCGGCCTCGGGCTCCGGCGTGTCTGCGGCCGCAACTTCCGAGAAGCCCCGGTTGTACAGTTCGCTCAGATTGATCTCGCCTTCCGACCGCAGATAGAGAGCCAGCGGGATGTGATACAGGCGCGTGTTCCGCTTCATGCCCGAGGCGATGGACAGGGCCGGCGCATGGTCCGGCGCCCCCCACAGAACTGCCGCATCGAAGGCGCTTTCGTGCAGATAGTCGAAGGCGGTGTAGGGCGTCGGCGCGGCCACCACCTCGGCTCCGCCTGCGATCAGCGTGTTTGAAAGGGCTATGAACCGGTGATCCGGGGCGCCGGCGATCAGGATACGAACCGGGCTGGGATCGGGCACGCCGGGGTCCAGGGTCGCGCCGTGCAGGGCGAAGGTCGCCTGACGCAGGCGGAACTCCTCCTCGGCGATGGCGGCGCGAACCAGTTGTTCGATGCGCAGGGCGGCCAGGGCCGGATGCGGCGGTTCGGCCATCGTCAGATCGAACGTCCCGGCTGCGACGCTCGCCGCCATGGGTCCGAGGGCGATGACGGGCAGACGCCGGCCGCCAGCCGCGAGTCGCAGGGCCTCGGGTAGGGCGTCAATCTCCGGGTGACCGGCGTCCAGGATCGCCGCCTCCAGCGTGAAGTCCGTCAGGGCGGCCACGGCGGCGGCGCCCGACCGGGCTGTCATTGTGCGCCAGCCCAGTGAGTCCAGCCCGCGGCACAGGGCGCCGATGCGCTCATCCGTCTCGGCGACGACCAGAACGCGTGGATCCGAACCCAAAATCAATGACTCCCCCTGCGCGACCGGACGGCCGCGACTCCGGCCACGGAGCGGGCGGACCATACCGACGCGGCCCCGTTCGGCGCAACGGTGCTGATGCGCGCGGCAGGGGAAAACGACGGTGGCCCGGCTGCTTCCAAATCGAGGATTTTCCGCTAGAGTCACCCCTTGGGCTACGGCGGGAACCGGCTTGAGCGGACAGACTACGGAATTGGCGTCACCCGGCTTCTGGGTGCGGCTCTCAGGGCGGGCGTTCGCTCGCAGTTGGGGCCGGGACGTCATGCTGTACACGGGCGGGGTGTCGTTCTTCGCCCTGCTGGCGGTGTTCCCGGCGATCGCCATCCTGATCGGCTTCTACAAGGCGGTGCTGTCGATCGGTCAGGTCGGCGAGCAGGCGGCGGCCCTGGCCGACGTCATGCCCCATGCCGCCCGCGCCATCTTCCGTGCCGAGGTCGAGCGGCTGTCGAATGCCTCGGCGCGCGCCGTCTCCACCCAGAGCGCCTTCGCCCTGGTGGTCGGCGCCTATGCCGCGCATCGTGGATTCAAGGCCTTGCTGGCCGGACTGAACCTGATTCATGACGAGACGGAGCCGCACGGCTTCTTCAAGTTCAACTTCCTCGCCTTCATCGTCGCCGTGGTGGCGTTCGGCCTGTTCACCATTGTTTCGGGCGCCGTGGTCACCGCCCGGCTGCTGGAGCATGCCGGGCCGGCCACGGGGCAGGGCGGGCTGCCGTTCAACGGCTTCCTGCCCGCGGCCGGCCTCGGCCTCGGGCTGACGCTGCTGTATCGTTACGCCATGTCGCACCGGGACCCGGTGGCCTGGGTCCCGTCCATCGCCGGCGGGGCGGTGGCGACCATCCTGTCGATGATCTCGTCCTGGCTCTGCGCCATCTATGTCGAGCAGATCGCCCAGCTGGGCGCGACCTACGGATCGGTCGGCGCCGTCGTGGTCCTGCTGATCTGGCTGTCGTGGAATGTCAACGCTATCTTCTACGGCGGCGCCTTCGCCACCGAGATGGAGATCGCCTCGCGGGCCACGGGAGCGCCGGATATCGCGCCCGAGGACAGCCCCTCGGTCGTCAATCTGTCGGAACGGCGCGCGTCTCGACGGTAATCGTCAGGACGCCGTCGGTCTCCTCGACCGACATCACCCGTCCGCCCAGTTCCGCCATCAGATAGGGAACGTCGATCCGCGCCATCGGATCGGTCGCGAGGAGGACGAAACGGCGTCCAGCCCGCCCTTCCGCCGCCTTCCGCAGACGCAGGCTCGGCACAGGGCAGCGGTGGCCGCGGGCGTCGACGACGATGGGCGCGCCTTTGCTCACCCCGCCTCGCAGGCGGCGAGCAACAGACCCAGGGCGACGCGTACGCTTTCCAGCCGCACCTCTTCGCGCCCGATGTCTCCGAACAGTTGCTTGTCGTGAACCAGCCCTTGTGGCGTTGCGCAGCCGAAATGAACCAGTCCGACCGGCTTTTCGGCCGAGCCGCCCCCCGGGCCTGCAACGCCGGTGATCGAGACGGCGAGGGCGGTCTTCGCGGCCTCCCGGGCCCCAGTCGCCATGGCCCGCGCCACCGGCTCCGACACCGCGCCGTGCCTGACGATCAGGGCGGCCGGCACGCCCAGCATCTCCGACTTGGCCGCGTTGCTGTAGGTCACGAAGCCCCGGTCGACGACCGAAGACGACCCGGCCACGGCCGTCAGGGCTCCCGCGACCAGCCCGCCGGTGCAGCTCTCGGCCGTCGCCACCGTCCAGCCCCGCGCCGAGGCGGCGGCGATCACCGAGGCCGCCAGTCGCTGGATATCGTTCGGGAACATGGGTCTTTCCGATCCGTGCGCGAGTCAGTCTAGGCTGACCCCGTGGCGTGCGTCTGTCGATAGCACGCGCGCCAGACCGGGGACCCTATGACCGACACAGCCCTGCCGGACGACGCCGCGCCTTCGACGGAGGGCGGCGATCGCGTGACGCCGATCCTGTTCGCCGTGGCCATCTTCACCTCGGCGGCCCTGGTCTTCGTGGTCCAGCCCATGGTGACCAAACTGGTCCTGCCGATGCTCGGCGGCTCTCCATCGGTCTGGAACACGGCCATGGTCTTCTTCCAGACCGCGCTTCTGGCCGGCTACGGCTACGCCCACCTGCTGCAACGCCTGACCTCGATGCGGGCCCAGATGGCGACTCATCTGGGCCTGCTGCTGCTGGCGGCCCTGTTCCTGCCGCTGAAGATCAACGGAGTGCTGGGCGACCCCGATCCGAGCGCCCCGATCGGCTGGCTGCTGGCGACCCTGGCCCTGTCGGTCGGCGCCCCCTTCGCCGTCCTGTCGGCGACGGCGCCCCTGCTGCAGGCCTGGTACGCCCGGGTTCGCGTCGGTCACGCCGATGGCAAGAACCCCTATGTCCTCTATGCGGCGTCCAACCTCGGCAGCTTCCTGGCCCTGCTGGCCTATCCGCTCATCCTCGAACCGCTGATGACCCTGTCGGGCCAGCGCGCGAGCTGGAGCGGAGGCTATGCCGCCTTCATGCTGATGGTTGTGGCCCTCGCCGTCGTGGCCTGGCGACGGGGGCAGATCGGCGGGGCGCCGGTCGCCAGCCTGGAGACCAGCGCGCCGATCCCATGGCGCGAGAAGATCATCCTCGTCCTTCTGGCCGCCGCGCCGTCCAGCCTGATGCTGGGCGTCACCGCCCACCTGGCCACCGACGTCGCCTCCGCACCCTTCCTGTGGGTCATCCCGCTGGCCCTCTATCTGCTGACCTTCGTCATCGCCTTCCAGGACAGGCCGTGGATCCCGCTGCCGATCACCCTGGTGATCTCGGGCGCCGTGACCCTGGTCTGCATCAGCTTCACCGCCTTCCGGACCGGCGACTGGATCATGATGTTCGGCCTGCATCTGGCGACCTTCTTCCTGCTGGCCCTGATGTGTCACCAGAGGCTGGCCGCGCGGCGTCCGCCGCCGGACCGGCTGACGGAGTTCTATCTGCTGATGTCGCTGGGCGGGGTCGTCGGCGGCGCCTTCACGGCCCTTCTGGCCCCGGTGCTGTTCAACGGCGTGTGGGAATACCCGCTGGTCCTCGTCCTCGCGGGGCTGGCGCGCCCGTTCAACAAGGCGCCGATCCGGAACTGGGAGGTCTATCTGTTCGTCGGCGCGGTGCTCGCCACCGGCCTGCCGCCGTTGCTGTCGGCGGCTGCCCAGGCGGACTGGGGCTTCGGCTGGTGGCTCAACAACAACGTCTCGGACAGCATGCCGGCCCTGACCCAGTTCATGATGCTGGTGCCGATCCTCGCCGGCTTCATCCTGCGCGATCGCACCCCGGCCTATGTCATCATCGCCGCCGGCATCGCCCTGTCGACCGCCTATATCGCACGCGGCTATGAGGCCGCCTTCACCGATCGCAGCTTCTTCGGCGTGATGAAGATCGGCGTCACCGAGGACCCGCGCCTCGGCGGTCAGGTCAACATCCTGATGCACGGCACGACCTTGCACGGCGCCCAGCCGCGCAATCCGGCCTTCGCCTGCATGCCCACCCTCTACTATACGCCGGCCAGCCCGATCGGTCAGACGACCCAGATGCTGCAGCTGCGGCGTCCGGCCCTGAAGATCGGCGTGGTCGGGCAGGGGTCCGGCGCCATGGCCGGCTACAAGCGCGCCGCCGACGAGATGAAATTCTTCGAGATCGATCCGATGGTCGATCGGCTGTCGCGCGATCCGCAGTGGTTCAGCTTCATCTCCGACTGCGCCGACGGCCGGATCGAGACGGTGCTCGGCGACGCCCGGCTGACCATGGCGCGCGAGACGGCCGGGACCTACGATCTCCTGCTGATCGACGCCTTCTCGTCGGATTCGGTGCCGACCCATCTGCTGACGGTCGAGGCGATCGAGGGCTATCTCAAGCTGCTGAAGCCGGACGGCGTGGTCATCCTGCACCTGTCGAACCGCAACCTCGACATCACCCTGCCGGCCGCGGCGGCGGCGCAGGCCTTGGGCGCGGCGAACCTGCATCAGCTTTATCAGGAATCGCCCCTGGCGCCGGACATGGCCGAGGCCTCCACCGAGGCCCTGATCCTGTCGCCGACGGACGAGGGCCTGGCGGAGTTCCGTGGCCAGGCCCAGTGGCGAACCCTGGCCGAGACCGACGTGCGACCGTGGACCGACGACTATGTGAACCTGTTCGGATCGTTGTGGCGTCACTTCCGGCGGTGACGCCAGACGTTTGATCAGGCAGGCAATTCGATCGTCGCGATGGCGGAGGCGGCGAGGCCTTCCTCGCGTCCGGTGAATCCCATCTTCTCCATCGTCGTCGCCTTCACGCTGACGGCGTCGAGCGGAAGGTTCAGGATTTCGGCGAGGCGTTCGCGCATGGCCTGACGGTGGGGCTTCACCTTCGGTCGTTCGCAGATCAGGGTTACGTCGACGTTGACCAGCCGCCCGCCGCGCGCCGCCAGCCGCTCGACCGCATGGATCAGAAACTGGTCCGAGGCCGCACCCTTCCACTTCGGATCAGTCGGCGGGAAGTGGTCGCCGATATCGCCGTCGCCCATGGCGCCGAGCACCGCATCGGTCAGGGCGTGCAGTCCGGCGTCGGCGTCCGAATGGCCGATCAGGGTCTGGTCGTGTGCGATCTCGACCCCGCACAGCCACACGCTGTCGCCCGGCCCCCAGCGGTGCGCGTCGAACCCCTGACCGACGCGGGTCTGTCGGGCGATCAGCGCTTCGGCCATGGCGAAATCCTCGGGATAGGTCAGTTTCATCAGGCGCGGATCGCCCTGGATTAGACGAACGGTTCCCCCGTCGTCCTCGACCACGGCCGCATCGTCGGTCGCCGCCGCACCCTCGGGCCAGGCGGCATAGGCGGCCCGCAGGCGGTCGGCGCGAAACGCCTGCGGCGTCTGGGCCCGCCACAGGCTACCGCGATCGACAGTCGCCTCGATGCGATCTGAGCCGCGCTTCAGGGTGTCGGAGACGGGGAGGGCGGCGATGGCTCCATCCGCACCCGGCAGGGACTCGAGCAGCCGCCGGATCACTTCGGCGGACAGAAGGGGCCGTGCGGCGTCGTGAACGAGGACGGGCCGATCCGGCGCCCCGGTCAGGGCTTCGAGCCCGGCGCGCACCGAGTCCGCACGCTCGGCGCCGCCCGCCACGGCCCGCCAGTTGCTCAGGCCGGCCAGCGCCTCGGCCGCCCGCGCGAACCCGTCCGCCGCAACCACCACGACGACCTCCTCGGCCCCCGCATTGAGCAAGGCCTCGACCGACCAGCGGACCACGGGCTTGCCGCCCAGCGGCCGCCACTGCTTGTCGCCCCCGGCCCTGGAGCCCGAGCCGGCCGCCACCACGATCGCTGCGAATGTCATCCTCGCCTTCTAGGGGCCACGATGGCGGTTGACGAGGGGCCAGGCTTCGCGTGTTGACGGACGGATGAGCACAGGGTTTCAGATCGGCGACGTCGCTATTCCCGGACGGGTTCTGATGGCGCCCATGACGGGCATCACGGACCTGCCCTTCCGGCTGCTCGCCAGCCGCCTCGGCGCCGCCTATGTCGCGACCGAGATGGTGGCCGCCGCCGAACTGGCCCGCGCCCGTCCGGACGTGGTGCGCCGCGCCGCCGTCGGCGACGGCCTGCCGCTCACCGTCATCCAGCTGGTCGGCCGCGATCCTTCCGCCATGGCCCAGGGCGCCCGCATGGCCGAGGCGGCCGGCGCCGACATCGTCGACCTGAATTTCGGCTGCCCGGCCAAGGAGGTCACCGGCTCGGCCTCGGGCTCGGCCCTGATGCGCACGCCCGACCTGGCCGGCCGGATCATGGCGGCGACGGTGGCGGCGACCTCACGCCCTGTCACAGTCAAGATGCGCCTCGGCTGGGACGACGACACGAAGAACGCCGCGGAACTGGCGAAGCGGGCCGAAGACCTCGGCGTCAAGGCCGTGACGGTCCATGGCCGGACCAGGCAGCAGTTCTACACCGGCGCCGCCGACTGGGACGCCGTCGGGGCGGTCAAGGCGGCGGTCGCCATCCCGGTCATCGTCAACGGGGACATCATCACCGCTGAGCAGGCGAGGGAGGCTCTGGACCAGTCCGGCGCCGACGCCCTGATGCTGGGCCGCGGCGTCTATGGCCGCCCGTGGCTTGCCGCCCACCTCGACCGCGCCCTGAGGGACGGCACGGTCCTCGTCGAGCCCGACCGCCAGGAGCGGTTCGATATCGTGGTCGAGCATATGCGGGCGTCCTGCGACTTCTACGGCGAACATCTGGGCCTGCGGATGTTCCGCAAACACCTCGGCTGGTACGTAGAACAGGCGCCCTGGCCCGCTGATCCAGCCGACCGCCGCACGGCCAAGAGCCGCCTGTGCCGGCTGGAACAGCCCACGCTGGTTGGCGAAGCCCTCGCTGACCTTTGGGACCGGCCTCCACCCTCGCTGTATTTCAGCAACTCTCCTGTTGAAGTTTCGCCACAGGTGGTTGAAGCTTCCGGGACATGACGGACACGCCCGCCCCGCTTCCGGCAACAGAAGGCGACCCCTCCTTCTGGGGACGTCTTGCGGCCGGTCGCGCGCGGCCCGCCTTCGGGGCCGCCTATGTCATCGCCTTCCTGATCACCGGCGCCGCCATCTGGCTGGTCGCCGTGGCCCCGGGAGCCAGCGCGGGCGATGACGCACGCTCGACGGCCAGCCGCGCAGTCCTGTTCATCCTGCTGGCCAATCTGGTCCTGATCGTCGGCCTCGCGGCCATCATCGGCGGCCAGGTTCTGAGATTGTCCCAGCGTCGCCAGGACGACCCGGGCGCGCGCCTGCACCTGCGCTTCGTAACGCTGTTCTCGCTGGTGGCGGTCGTGCCGGCGGTGCTGATCGCCCTCGTCTTCGGCCTTCTGGTCAATCGCGGCGTGGACCAGTGGTTCAGCGACAACGTCCGTTCCGCGGTCAACAACGGAGCCTTCATCGGCAAGGCCTATGTTGCGGATGTCGGAGGCGGTCTTGAACGCGACCTGGGCAGCATGGCCAACGAACTCGGCGGCGTTCGCGGCGCTTTCGACGACCGCATCCAGTTCTCCAGCGCCCTGACCCAGATCGCCGACTTCTTCGGCTACCCGGCCGTCTACATCCTGAACGGCGAGGGCGAGGTCCTGGCCCAGAGCGACCTGCCCGATGCCCCCGCCTATGTCGCCCCGCCGCGCGAGGAGTTCGAGAAAGCCGCCGAGGGCGAGGAGGTGCCGGTGACCGTGACCGAGCATCCCGACACCATCCGTGCCCTCTATCCGTTGCCAGACTACGGCGACGCCTATCTGTATGTCGTGCGCCCGCTGGCCCCCGGCCTCGTCGAGCGGATGCGCAATGGCCGCGACTCCATCGAGTCCTATCGTGTCGCCGAGGAGAGCCGGGCCCGCATCCAGGCCGCCTTCGCCCTCAGCTATCTAGAGACGGCCCTGCTGGTGCTGGTCGGCGCCGTGTGGCTGGGCATGTCGGCGGCCAGCGCCATCTCCGGGCCCATCGGTCGTCTGGTGAAGGCGGCAGATCAGGTCGCGGCCGGCGACTTCAGCGCGCGGGTCGAGGCCGACGGCGCGCCCGGCGAGATCGCCACCCTGTCCCAGGCCTTCAACCGCATGACCGGCGATCTCGAGGCCCAGCAGGCCGCGCTGAAAACCGCCAGCGAGGAGGCGCAGGACCGCAGTCGTTTCATCGAAACCGTCCTGTCCGGCGTCAGCGCCGGCGTCATCGGTCTGGACAAGCGCGGTCGGATTTCCGCCATCAATGACAGCGCCTTGCAGCTGCTTTCGATCTCGGAAGTTGAGGTGCGCGGCAAGGCCCTGGGGGTCGTTGCACCCGAACTGGCGGAACTGGTGAAACGCGTCGAGGCCCATATCGAGGAGGACATCGACGTCGCTCGCGAAGGCGAGACCCGGCGTCTACGCGTCCGCATCGAGGGCGGGGTCGGCGGCGAGATGGTGCTGACCTTCGACGACATCACCCGTCTGGTGACGGCCCAGCGCAATGCCGCCTGGCGCGACGTCGCCCGCCGGATCGCCCACGAGATCAAGAACCCCCTGACCCCGATCCAGCTTTCGGCCGAACGGCTGAAGCGCAAGTTCCGTCCGGCGATCACCGAAGACCTCGAAATCTTCGACCGCTGCACCGACACCATCATCCGCCAGGTCGACGACATCGGCCGGATGGTCGACGAGTTCTCGTCCTTCGCCCGCATGCCGGCGCCGCGCTTTACCAATGAGAACCCGGCCGAACTGCTGCGGGAAGCCGTCTTTGCCCAGCGCGTCGCCGCGCCCGACCTCGTGGTCGAACTGGTCGAGCCCCTGCCCAGGGCCAAGATGAAGGCGGACGGCCGCATGGTCGGACAGGCCCTGGCCAACATCCTCAAGAACGCCGGCGAGGCCGTCGCCGCCCGTCGCCTCGCCACGCCCGCCGATGAGGAGCAGGTCGCCATCATCGCCCGGCTTGAGATCGAGGATGGCATCGCCACCTTCATCATCGAGGACGACGGCAAGGGTCTGCCCGTCCGCGACCGCGACCGTCTGACCGAGCCCTATGTCACCACGCGCGAGAAGGGCACGGGCCTCGGCCTCGCCATCGTCAAGCGCATCTGCGAAGACCACGGCGGCGAGCTGAAACTGTCAGATGCCGACAGCCTGCACGGTGCCAGGATCTGCCTGATCTTCCCCCTCAACCCCACCGGCAAGGCCGGGCGTGAAACGGAGCCTCGCGGCGCCGGCGCCCCGGCGGCCGAATAGTAGCGAGGCGTCATGCGTTCCACCGGAGCCGATATCCTGGTCGTCGACGACGAGGCCGACATCCGCGATCTGGTCTCGGGCCTGCTGGAGGATGAGGGCCATTCCGTCCGCGTCGCTTCCAACTCCGAGGAGGCCCTGGCCGGCATCCGCGCCCGCAAGCCCAGCCTGATCGTCCTCGACATCTGGATGCAGGGCGGGGGCATGGACGGGCTGGAGCTGCTCGACCTGGTCAAGACGCTCGACGCCGATCTTCCGGTCGTCATGATCTCGGGCCACGGCAATATCGAGACGGCCGTAAGCGCCCTCAAGCGCGGCGCCTACGACTTCATCGAAAAGCCGTTCAAGTCCGACCGGCTCGTCGTCGTCATCGAGCGTGCCCTGGAGTCCGCCCAGCTCAAGCGCGAGAATCGTCGCCTGCGCACCGTGGCCATGACCCCGACGGGCCTGATCGGCCGCTCGGCCGCCGCCCAGGTCCTGCGCACCACCATCGTCAAGGTCGCCCCGGCCAACAGCCGCGTCCTGATCTCGGGCCCTCCCGGTTCGGGCAAGGAGCTGGTCGCCCGCCAGATCCACGAGGCCAGCTCCCGCGCGCGCGGCGAGTTCGTCGCCATCTCGGCCGCCGGCATGACGCCGGAGCGCCTGGATCTGGAACTGTTCGGGGAGGAGGGCCACGACGGCCGTCCGCGCAAGATCGGCGTCTTCGAACGCGCCCACAACGGCACCCTCTATCTCGACGACGTCGGCGACATGCCGCGCGAGAGCCAGAGCCGCATCCTGCGCGTCCTGGTCGAACAGCGCTTCCGCCGTGTCGGCGGCGAACAGGACGTCCAGGTCGATGTCCGCGTCGTCACCTCGACCTCCCGCGACCTGAAGGTCGAGATCACCGAGGGCCGGTTCCGCGAGGACCTGTTCCACCGCCTGAACGTCGTGCCGATCCGCGTTCCGGCTCTGTCCGAGCGCCGCGAGGACATCGGCGAACTGGTCGAATATTTCATTGAGACCCTCAGCGTGTCCCAGGGCCTGCCGCGCCGCAGACTGGGCGACGACGCCATCGCCGTGCTCCAGGTCCATCCCTGGCCCGGCAACGTCCGCCAGCTGAGGAACAACGTCGAGCGCCTGCTGATCCTGGCGACCGGCGACCTCAACGACCCGATCTCGGCCGACATGCTTCCGCAGGAGGTGGCCTCGACCGGCGCGGCAGGGATGGGCGCCGAACGCACCATCGCCCTGCCTCTGCGCGAGGCCCGCGAGGTGTTCGAGCGCGAATATCTGGCGGCGCAGATCATGCGTTTCGGCGGAAATATCTCGCGCACGGCCGCCTTCATCGGCATGGAGAGATCGGCCCTGCACAGGAAGCTGAAGTCGCTGGGCGTGTCGCCCTCGCGCGGCGGGGACGAGGACGAAGGGAATACCGACTGATGTCGCGCGTCGCCTATGTGAACGGGGTCTACCAGTGCCACGCGGAGGCGACGATCCATGTCGAGGATCGCGGCTTCCAGTTCGCCGACGGCGTCTATGAGGTCTGGTCGGTGTTCGACGGCAGGATGGCCGATTTCGAAGGCCACATGACCCGGCTTCACCGCAGTCTCAACGAGCTTCGCATCGACATCCCCATGTCGGTCGACTCCCTGACCCGCGTGCTGAAGGAAACCATCCGCAGGAACCGCGTCCGCGACGGCATCGTCTATCTGCAGGTGACGCGCGGCACGGCCCGCCGCGACCACCCTTTCCCCGCGCCCGGAACCCCGCCCAGCGTCGTCGTGACGTCGAAGTCGCTGAGCGCGCGCAAGTCCGACGCCCAGGCCGCCAAGGGCGTCGCCGTCGTGACCCACCCCGACATCCGCTGGGGCCGTTGCGACATCAAGACGGTCGGCCTGCTGCCCAATGTGCTGGCCAAACAGGCGGCCCGTGACAAGGGTGCCTACGAGGCCTGGATGGTCGACGAGATGGGTCTGGTTACCGAGGGCTCCTCGACCAACGCCTGGATCGTCGACAAATCCGGACGCTTACGCACCCGCGACACCCAGGCCAATATCCTGAAGGGCGTCACCCGCACCGCCATCATGGCGATGATCGAGGCGGAGGGGATCGAACTCGACGAACGCCCCTTCAGCGTCGACGAGGCCAAGGAGGCGAAGGAGGCCTTCTTCACCGCCGCCGGCGCCTTCGTCATGCCCGCCGTCTCGATCGACGGGGTGAAGATCGGCGACGGCAAGCCCGGCCCGATCGCGACCAAACTACGCGCCCGCTATCTGGAAGTGGCGAAGCGCGACGCGGTCTGACGGAGTGCGGACCGCCAGGTCCGCCCTTCGGCGTCGAAAAGAGCGGGCCTGAAGGTCCGCGCTCCAAGCCTGTTGCGACCCCCGAGCGCCAGCGTCTAAGGTGACGAACCGGGCGTTCGATCCGGAGCCGCGATCTCCCCGACGCGGTGAAAACCAAGAAAGAACAGGACCAACCTGCCATGTCGCAAGACAAGCGTCAGAACCTTCAGGACACCTTCCTCAACTCCGTCCGCAAGACCAAGACCCCGCTGACCATCTTCCTCGTCAACGGCGTCAAGCTGCAGGGCATCGTGACCTGGTTCGACAACTTCTGTGTGCTGCTCCGTCGCGACGGCCAGTCCCAGCTCGTCTACAAGCACGCCATCTCGACGATCATGCCGTCGGCGCCCGTGCAGCTCTACGAACCCGAGGCCGACGAGGACTGAGGCTCCCTCCGTGCACCCCGGCGAAGGCCGGGGTCCAGAGGGCGGATCCGGCTGATCCCGGGGGAGCCTTATCTTGATCCATGCCGCTTCGGAGTGTGATCCGGCCCCCGGCCTGCGCCGGGGTACACGGTGTGTTGGGGCGGCCGTAGCGGTTGAAATAACGGCGAAACGGCCCATCTAGCCACTGCCAGTCCCCCAACCGACAGAGACCCTTTGAACTCCAAACTCATCGACCACTCCGTGCCGCTCATCCGTGCGGTCGTCATCCACCCCGATCTCGGCGAGTGCGCCTCTCGCCCGGCCGGAGAGCGTCTGGAGGAAGCCGCCGGCCTCGCCCGCGCCCTGGACCTCGACGTCCGCGCCGAGGAGATCGTGCGTCTGCGCAGGACCACGCCCGCGACCCTGTTCGGGGCCGGCAAGGTCGAGGAACTGGCCGCCCTGATCCGCGCCGCCGAGGCCGAGGCCGCTGTCATCGACTTCGACCTGACCCCGGTCCAGCAGCGCAATCTGGAGAAGGAATGGGACTGCAAGGTCATCGACCGCACCGGGCTGATCCTGGAGATCTTCGGCCGTCGCGCCCGCACCAAGGAGGGCAGGCTGCAGGTCGAGTTGGCGCGGCTCGACTATGAGAAATCGCGCCTCGTCCGCACCTGGACCCACCTGGAGCGCCAGCGCGGCGGCACCGGCTCGACCGGCGGCCCCGGCGAGACCCAGATCGAGCTCGACCGCCGCCTGATCGCCGACCGCATCGTCAAGCTGAAGGGCGAGTTGGAGGAGGTCCGCCGCACGCGCGGCCTGCACCGCAAACAGCGCAAGAAGGCCCCGTTCCCGGCCGTCGCCCTGGTCGGCTACACCAACGCCGGCAAGTCGACGATCTTCAACCGGCTGACGGGCTCCGAGGTCCTCGCCAAGGACCTGCTGTTCGCCACCCTCGATACGACCCAGCGCACCATCCGCCTGCCCCAGGGCCGCCCGGCCATCATCGCCGACACCGTTGGCTTCATCTCCGACCTGCCGCACGAACTGGTTGAGAGCTTCCGCGCGACCCTGGAAGAGGTGGGCGAGGCCGACCTGATCCTGCACGTCCGCGACATCGCCTCGGCCGACAGCGCCGCCCAGGCGAAGGATGTCGAGGAGGTCCTGAAACAGATCGAACAGCCTGAAGGCAAACCGCGCCGCATCCTCGAGGTCTGGAACAAGACCGACCTCCTCGACCCCGAGGTCCGCGAAGAGATCGAGGGCCAGGCCGCCCGCTCGGGCAATGCCTCGGTCGCCGTCTCCGCCTGGACCGGGGAGGGGATTGAACGCCTGCGCCAGGCCATCACTGACCTGATCGACGACGACCCCGAGACGGAACTGGTGCTGCAGCCCTCACAGGGCGAGGCCCTGGCCTGGCTCTACGCACACGGCCGGGTCACGGCCCGCGACACGGACGCCGAGGGGCGGATGCGGCTGACGGTGCGGCTCGACCCCCAAACGATAGGGCGGTTCGAACGGCAATTTCAGGCGGGGTGAGGGCCGGTCCGATTTCCCTTTTGGAACCTAAGCGTTGCCGAACGATTCTGTTTCCTATGTCGCCCCCCCCCTCTGAAATCAGCCGACACCATGGATGGCTGTCCGATTTCCAATTCTCGAACGGCCGCGTCAGGGTTCGCAAGACGGACATCAACCTCGCGGTCGATGAGAAGCTCATCGCCGAAATCTGGGCCTGGCTCCCTTACCTGACCGTCCTCTGGCTGCGGGCCGTTTGGGCGACGCTCGCTCGGCTGGTCCGGGGCGACCGTCGAATGATCTGGTTCGCGCCGGATCGGCCAAGACCCTGGTATCTGGTGCGAGGAGCCGCGCTATGGGCCGGGATCGGTGTTGGCAGGCATCGGGCGGACGCCGACATCGAATTCTACTTCGATGATGTGACCGCCGGGGAGGCTCCATTCGGCGGCCAAGCGCTGAATGTGCGGTGCACCGACGTATCGAAGAGCTACGTCGCCGAAACCTTCGAAGCGGTTTTCGGCTATCCGCTCCGGGTTGACCCGACCACCTACCAGGGCCCCGTCGTCGAAAAGTCCGAGAAGAACGGCGTTCACGACGGCCGCATCATGGGGTCCGGCGATGCTCCGCGGTCCGACTGCGTTTATCAGCGACTGATCGACACCACGGACGCCGACGGAAGCGCCAACGACCTGAGGACCCTCTGCGTCGGCGGGGTCCCCGTCCTTGTCTGGTTGAAGGTCAAACCGGCCGGCGCCCGGTTCGCGATCCACAATCGCAAGGCCAGCCTGCGAGAGCCTGCCGAGATCTTCAGCCGGGAAGAGTGCGCGCTCATCGGCCAGTTCACCGCACGCATGGGTCTGGACTGGGGTGGACTGGATATCCTACGTGATCGGGTGGACGGTCGAATCTATATCGTCGACGTCAACAAGACGGACGTCGGTCCGGTCATCGCCTTGTCCTGGCGCGACAAGATGCGGTCGATGGATCGGCTTGGCCGGGCCCTGGAGGGGCTGGTCGCGTCGCGCGGGCGGGTCCGTCAATCGCGTTTCGCGGATCGGCCAGCCGAAGGGCCCGTTCATGCGAGCTGACTCTCTTTCCCTGGGCGACACCGAACTCGACGGCGCGGACAGACTTCGGGCCTTCGTCGCCGACATGGCCTTTCCGTGCGTCGGAGCGAAATCGGCGCTGGCGCGCGGCGGTCTCGTGATCCATCGGGCCCGCGACCTCACATCCGCCTGGGACGACCTTCAGATCTACGCGGCATTGATGGCGTTCGTTGCCCGATATCGGACCGACCCCGTGCCGTTTCAGAGCCTGGCCATCGTTTTTGAGGGCCCCGGGACGCTGGATGAAGCGGCTTTCGAAACCGCCCTGTGGCAGCGCGCGCAGTCGCTTTCGGACAAGGATTTCTGGTTGGGCCAGACGCCGGATCCACGCGCCAGCCTCGATCCGGAGGATCCGGAGTTCGCCCTGAGCTTCGGCGGAGAGGCCTTCTTTCTCGTGGGACTTCACCCGGCCGCCAGCCGTCCGGCCCGCCGCTTCGAGCGCCCGACGATCGTCTTCAACCCGCACGCCCAGTTCCGGAACCTGCGTGAGACGGATCGCTACGAGCCGATTCGGCGGACGATCTTGAAGCGGGACCTCGCCCTGGCAGGAACCCAGAACCCGATGCTGGCCCGGTTCGGCGAGGTCTCGGAAGCGCGTCAATACAGCGGTCGTGCGGTGGACGCGCACTGGCGTTGCCCGTTCCAGTCCAGGGCGATCCTACCCGATGAGACATGAAATCGCGGCACGCAGCGGGACAGCCTTCCGGCTCAACAAGGGCGACAGGCTGAAGGTGATCGATCCCCGAGGTGAGCAGGTGTCGGACCTGTTGGCCTTCAACGCCGCTGACACCAATGAGGTGATCTCATCGGGCCGCACGCTGGACTACGCCAGTCGGCTTTTCCTGACGACCGGCGACCCGCTCTATTCGAACCGAAGCCGGGTCATGCTGACCATCGTGGAAGACACGGTCGGTCGCCATGACTTCCTTCTGACGCCGTGTTCGAAAGACACCTTCCGGATCATCTATGGCGATACCGATCCCCATCGGGGCTGTTTCGGCAACCTCGCGGAAGCGCTCCAACCCTTCGGGATCCTGCCGGACCAGATCCCGACGGCGTTCAATGTCTTCATGAACGTGAGGGTGGATGGCGAGACGGGCGTCCTGACCGTCGCGCCGCCCCTGAGCAAGGCTGGAGACCACATTCTGCTGGAGGCGCAGATGGATCTGATCGTGGCGCTGACGGCGTGCTCCGCCCTTCAGTCGAACAACCACAGCTTCAAACCGATCGAGTTCGAGATTGAAACCGCTCGCGCCGGGCAGGTTTCATGAGCCTGAAATCAGTTGTCCTGATAGCAGCCGCCCTGGGTCTGTGCCTGGCTGGGGCATCTGCGCAGGCGCAGGACTCGGCGTTGGCGCCGACCTTCGGAAACACCATCGTATCCACCCACCCGGACGGACGTCAGGCCCGCCTTTGGCTGAGCGCCGACCACACGTTCCGGGCTCAGGGACGTGGCGGCAACAGGTCGAGCGGCGCGTGGCGCGTGCGGGGAAGCCGACTGTGCCTGACCCAGCGGCGCCCGATCTCCATCCCGTTTTCCTACTGCCACGCGTTCCCCCATGTGGCGGTGGGTCAGGCGTGGAATGATACGGCTTCGAACGGCGACCATGTCGTCAATCGAATCGTCCGCGGACAATAGGGAAACAGCGAAAGCCTCTGAGCGGCGCGATAGCCGCGACCGATTCTGACGTAGCCGCATGCCAGGCTCCCGGCATGACCTCCGACACTCAGCTCAACCCCGCCGACCTCGATGGTCTCGGGGGCGACTATTGGGACCATGCCCGGCGGGAATATCTCGCGGGCGTGACGGCGACGACCGTCTGCCAGCGCTATGGAATCTCGCTCAGTTCGTTTCGGATGCATGCTCGGGTCGGGGGCTGGCGGCGGATGGACCAGCCCGCGACCGAAGTCCCGCCGGAGGCCGGCGAATACCATCCAGACGATAATGTCAGCTTCGCCGACCTGGCCGGGCAGGCCTTCCTCAACATCCGCCGTGCCCTCGGCACGGGCCGCGCGGCTGAGGCCTCGACCTGGATGCGCGTCTACGACAAGCTCGCCGACCGCGCCCGCTCCCAGGTCATGGCCGACCTACCCGACATCGCGCCGCCCCGGCTGGAGTCCCGTCGCGAGCCGTTGAGGCTGGTCGCGGCGGAGGATGCGAATACCAATGATTTGAATGCAGTGCCCGACAATCCCAAGATCGAACCTCAGAAAATGGACTCCTTGCACCCTGTTTTTTCGGAGTCCAAGGCGTCATCTGCTTCCCTTCTCCCGGCGGGAGAAGGTGGCCGCGTAGCGGACGGATGAGGGGTTGGCCTGACCGTCGGCGAAGCCGCCCCGGGGACGCCTGACACAGCAACCCCTCACCCTTTCGCCTTCCCGATCGCTGCGCTCCCGGAGGCTCAAGCCCTCTCCCAACGGGAGAGGGACTAGCTTCTTTCCGTCGCCTTGGCCGCGTCCCACAGGCCGTCCATCTCGGCCAGGTCCGACTGCTCCGGCGTGCGCCCGTCCTTCGCCAGCTCCGCCTCGATGAAGCCGAACCAGCGCACGAACTTGGCATTGGTCCCGCGCAGGGCGTCCTCCGGCTCGACGCCCAGTTTGCGGGCCAGGTTGGCGACGACGAACAGCAGGTCGCCCATCTCCTCGCGAGCCTTGTCGAGGTCCCCGGCGGCGATCTCGGCCTTCAGCTCGGCGACCTCCTCGTGCAGCTTGTCGAAGACCTCATCCGTGCTGGGCCAGTCGAAGCCGACCCGCGCCGCCCGCTTCGTCAGCTTGGCCGCGCGGTGCAGGGCGGGCAGGCCGACGGGCACGTCGTCGAGCACCCCGTGCTGGGCCTTGCCCGCGCGCTCCGCCGCCTTGATGTCCTCCCAGCGCAGCTTCTGGGCCGGGCCCGAGATCTGAGGGTCCTCCTCGCCGAACACATGGGGATGGCGCCGGACCAGCTTGTCACACATGGCCTCGGCCACGTCGTCGTAGTCGAACAGCCCCTGTTCCTCGGCCATCCGGGCATGGAAGACGACCTGGAACAGCAGGTCGCCGAGCTCGGTCTTGAGCTCCCCCATGTCGCCGCGATCAATGGCGTCGGCGACCTCATAGGCCTCCTCGATCGTATAGGGGGCGATGGTCGCGAAGGTCTGTTCGACGTCCCACGGACAGCCGCCGTTCGGGTCCCGCAGCCGCACCATGATCGCCTTCAGCCGGTCCGTCGGGCTCATGCGGTGGTCCCGTCGCGGGCCTCGAGTTCACGCCGGATCGCATTGTGACGCGCCGGCGTCAGCGGATAGTTCCTCAGCAGCAGGGCCGCGCTGGCCAGCAGCAGGCCTGGCAGGGCAATGAACAGGATCTGGAGCACCAGCAGCGAGCTCCCGCTGTTGCCTCCCGCAGGCGGCACCGCCTGGAAGCCGACCCACTGCAGGATCAGATAGGGGATCAGGGCCACGACATGCCCGACCTTGGTCGTCGCCGACAGGATGGAGAACATCAGCCCGGTCCGGTCCACCCCGGTCTCCAGCCGCACCTCGTCGCCCACGTCCGCCATCATGGCCCTGAGCAGGAACAGGCCCGCCGCATAGGGAAGCCCGGCGATGAACATCGCGACGGCCGTCAGGGCGAAGCTGCCGCCGGGCACAAGGGTCGCCCCGACATAGAAGACGGCGAACACCAGGCTGGCCACGGCCAGCGCCCTGTCCTTGCCGATCCGCGTCGCCAGCCAGGCCCAGAAGGGAGCGCCGATCAGGCCGGCGACGAAATACAGCAGCATGAACAGCGACGCCTCGGTGTGGCCGTAGCCCTTGATCTGGCCGAAGAAGAAGAACAGCAGCGACCCCGTGATCCCCGGCGCGACACCCAGAACCACGTCGGCCAGCAACAGCTTGCGCACCGCCGGCCGCTTGAACAGGTCCAGATAGGCGCGCGGCCCCCCGTGCGGCGCGGCGCCGGCGTTGACCGGCTCCGGCACCACGAACAGGGCCAGGGCGATGGTGACAGGCAAGGCGATCAGAATGGCCCAGCCCATGATCCGCACCCCGTCGGCATAGTCCCCGAGGCCCGTCTGGATCACCACCGTCGGCAGGATCAAGATCAGGATGACCCCGATGATGTTGAACACCTGCCACCAGCCGTAGACCCGGCTGCGCTGGTCGTACTCGGGCGCCAGCACCGAGGCCCAGCCGAGCTGCCCCAGGGTCCCGATCGAGAAGCCGAGGTAGAGGACCAGAAGCCAGGCGAACAGATAGACCGGCCCCGCGCCCGGCTGGACCACCACGAACATCATGAAGGCCGCCAGCATCAGGATCGGGGTCGAGGCGACCATCCACGGGCGATAGCGGCCGAACCGGGTCCTGGTCCGGTCCATGGCCCAGCCGATGAAGGGGTCGAAGGTGATGTCGATCAGGCGGACCGCCATGAACACCGCCGCCACGACGCCCAGTTCCAGCCCCACATGGGTGGCGTAGAACTCCGGCAAGGTGACCGGCAGGGCCACGCCGAACGCCGCCAGCGGCAGGCAGACCGACGAGAAGGCCGCAAGGACGCCGTTGCTGCGCCTCGGCGTCGTGGGGGCGATGGCGTCGGACATGCAGGGTTCCAGCGGCGTCGCCTTGAGTCGGCGGACGGTCTCACCATGCCAGTTTTGATCGCGCCGGGAGAGGGGCCTTGCTTGCGCCGCAACGGTGAGGCTTCCTCTCTCCATGCGCGTGGGGATGGCGGGACTGATCGTGGCGGCGGCCCTGGCCTGGGGCCTGCCCGACGCCGCCTCGGCCCAGGGGCGATGCGAGACCCAGCGCGGCCAGTGGGCCGATCAGGCCGTCGCCAACGCCATCTCTCTTTATTTGCTGGAGTGGACGCCGTTCGGGGCGACCGAATGGGGATGGGGGACCTATCTCCCCCTGCTCCAGAAGGAGATCGGCACCGACTGCGAGCCGGGCACGTCCGACTTCGCCTCATCCCTCGCGGCCTTCCAGACCCGCTATGGCCTTGCCGCCATCGGCGTCTTCGATCAGGCGACTTTCGTCGTGCTGAAGGGGGTGCTGCAGGAACGGCGGCCGTTCGTGATGGCGCGGGTGGGCGACGAATGCCCCGACCCGCCGCCGCTGCGCGAGCTCGGCTATCTCGAGGCGCCGGAGGAGCATGCCGACCGGCTGACCCGGCTCTTGAGGCGCGACGTGCTGGCCTCCTACCGCCGCATGGTCGCCGCTGCTCGCGCCGAGGTTCCCGAGGTCCGCAATGATCCGGAGCTGCTGCAGATCTTCTCCGGTTTCCGCGATCCCGAGGTCGACGCGGCCCGTTGCGCAACGGAACGCAACTGTGACGGGCTCAGGCGGGCGGTGTGTTCGCCGCACAGGACCGGCACGGCGGTCGATCTCTATGTCGGCCAGTTGCTCGGCATGGGCGTCGACTCGACCAATCCGGCGAGCCGCCAGCATATGACCCAGGGGGCGACCTATCGCTGGCTGGTCCGGAACGCTGGCCGGTTCGGCTTCGTGCCCTATCTCTACGAGCCCTGGCATTGGGAGTGGGTCGGCGCCTCGGCGAGCTACGGTACGCCGTGATCCGGGGGCTGACCGAGGCGGAGCGGAGACTGGCCCGAGGCGAGGTCGGGGACGCGCTCGACTTCGACAGCATCCGGCTCCTGCCGACGCCGTGGCCGTTCGATCGGGCGTTCGTCCTGGGGCGCTGGTTCCGGCGGGACTGGATCTTGTGGCCGGGCCGGAGCCTGCCAGGAGATTTCGCCGTCGCGCCCGTCGCGCTCCAGGCCGTGCTGATCCACGAACTGGTCCATGTCTGGCAGGCCCAGGCGGGGATGAACCTGCTGGCCGCGAAGATCAGGGCAGGGGACGGCCCCTCGGCCTATGGCTACCCCGAGGCGCCCTGCGGCTGGGACGCGCTGAACATCGAACAGCAGGCCATGGCGGTGGAGCATCGGTTCCGGGCCGGGCGCGGCCAGCGGGTTCCCGACGAAGCGTCGCTCTACGCTGGGCTATGTCCGATCGGCAGGGCGGGGGCTTGAACGGCGAGCGGGGATCGCCACATCTGCTACTGCAGTTGTTTCAATAGGCAGGAAGCCCGTCGCCATGCGCCAGCCCGCCGTCTTCTTTGGCCACGGTTCGCCGATGAACGCCTTGGGCGGTCCCTATGCGGACGTCTGGCGCGCGGTCGGCGAGACCATCGGCAAGCCGAAGGGCGTGGTCATGGCCTCAGCCCACTGGGAGACGCGCGGGCTCGGCGTGACGGCGCAGGAGCGGCCTGAAACCATACACGATTTCGGTAACTTCGGCCCGGAACTGCATGCGATGCAGTATCCCGCGCCGGGGTCGCCGGAGCTGGCGCGGCGGGTCGCTGAGCTGGTGGGAGCCCAGCCCGTCAAGACATGGGGGCTGGATCACGGAACCTGGTCGGTGCTGACCCACGTCTGGCCCGAGGCCGATGTGCCGGTCGTGCAGTTATCGCTCAATCGCGACCTGACGGCCCGCCAGCACTATGAGCTGGCGAAGGGACTGAAGCCCCTGCGCGACGAGGGCTATGTCATCGCCGGCAGCGGCGACTTCGTCCACAATCTGCGGAACTGGAAGCGGGACGGCGGCGACGCCTGGCCGTGGGCGACCCGCTTCAACGCGGCGGTGAAGTCGGCCTTCGTGCGCGGCGACCATGACGCGCTGATCGACTGGCTAGATCTGGCCGAGGACGCGCAACTGAGCGTGCCGACCGATGAACACTATCTGCCGCTGCTCTACGTCGCCGCCCAGGCCGAGCCGGGCGAACCGGTCGCCTTCTTCAACGACGTGATCGAGGGCGGCTCGATCTCGATGACGGGCGTGCGGATCGGCTGATCCTCATCCGTGCACCCCGGCGAAGGCCGGGGTCCAGATCACGGGTTCAGTCGGCCGGGACCTGAGCGCCGGCCTCATGCGCGAGCCTCCGCGTTTGCCATCTGGACCCCGGCCTTCGCCGGGGTGCACGGGGAGAGGGGTGGATTGTCCGGACGAAAAAACACCCTGACAAGACGGACAAACCGACCAGTCGCCGCTGCAAATTCAATCGCTCGTCGCGTCTCGATGAGTCCGGCGGACTCGATTATGCGAAGCCCAAACAAATCTCTGCTCTGGTTGTCAAAGACCCGATCGACACATGGTCGTCGGCAATCGGCCTCGCAAGACCGAGGCGGAAAATATTCTTAGGCCGAGGTCTGGCCGATCAGGCCGCCTCGGCCAGATCGACCAGCGACTGGATCGCGACATAGTCCGTCTTGCCGGTTCCGAGCACGGGTAACTCGCGCACCCTGACGATCTTCTTGGGTACGGCCAGTTCCGGCGCGCCGTGTTTGCGCGCCCATTCGGCGATCTTGCCCACGTCGGCGTCGCTGCGCTCGGTGACCAAGACCAGCTTTTCGCCCTTGCGGCTGTCGGCGATCGCTATGACGGCATGGCGTTGCTCGGGCCAGACGGACTGGACCAGACCCTCCACCGCGCTCAGGGAGACCATCTCGCCGCCGATCTTGGCGAACCGCTTCACCCGGCCGAGGATGGCGATATAGCCCTCCTCGTCGATGTCGACGATGTCGCCGGTGTCGTGCCAGCCGCCCGCCAGCGGGTCGATCTTCGTCGGATCCTCGGGCGACATGTAGCCGGCCATGACGTTGGGGCCGCGCAGGAACAGGCGCCGGCCCTCGGTGATCCCTTCCACCGCCTCCAGTCGCGCCTCCATGCCGGGCAACAGCTGGCCGACAGTGCCGGGCCGGTTGCGATCGGGGTGGTTCACGGCGACCACGGGCGCGGCCTCGGTCGCGCCGTAGCCTTCGAGCAGTTTCACGCCGCCGAATTTGGTGTTGAACAGGTGGTGGGTCTCGTCGCGGACCCGTTCGGCGCCGGCGACCACGAACTGCAGGGTGCGGAAGTCGTCGGGCGAGGCCACGCGCGCCCACTGGTTCAGGAAGGTGTCCGTCGCGAACAGGATCGACGCGTTGACCTCGGCCAGCAGGGCCACGATCTGCTTGCCGTGTAGCGGGGAGGGGTACTGGAAGGTCTTCAGACCGTTCAGGATGGGCAGGATGACGCCCCCGGTCAGGCCGAAGCAGTGGAAGGTCGGCAGGGGATTGAACATCACCCAGTTCGGATCGAGCGGTATGTGGGCATTCACCTGACGCGCGTTGGCGACGAGGTTCTTCTGGCTCAGCAGCACACCCTTGGGGGCGCCGAAACTGCCCGAGGTGAACAGGACCACGCCCGGATCATCGGGCTGGACGGTGACGCGGAAGCGTTTGGGCATCAGGCCGGCCATCAGGCCGAACAGCTTGTCCTGCAGGCCGATGCTCTCGCGCACATCGTCGAGCCAGACGATCTCGGCGATCGCGCCCAGCTGCGCAATCAGGTCCTCAAGTTTGGCCTGTTCGACGAAGCGACGGGCGCAGAGGATTTTCCTGACCCCTGCCGCATCGATGGCCGCCTTCAGATTCCGCTGGCCGGAGGTGAAGTTCAGCATCACCGGCACCCGCCCGAAGGCGTGCAGGCCGAAGAAGGTCACAACCACCCCCATCGACGACGGCAGCAGGATGCCGACCCGCTCGGCTGGCTGGGTCATGGCCGCGATCTTGCGCCCGAGAACGAAGGCCGCCCGGATCAGGCCGGTGTAGGTGAGGGGCTTGCGGTCCTGGTCCTCCAGTATCTCCTTGTCGCCATAGCGGGCGCGGGCGGCGATCAGGGCGTCGAACAGGGATTCGTCGCCTGCCGATGGGTCGAGGCCGGGCCTAAACAATACGCGTCTCCTCCGGAGGGCATTGTCGCCGCCCCCTCACTGTCAGGCGCGCAAACTAGTTAAGCGCCGCCACGATGAAAAGATGCGTTACGCGGCGTGAGGCTTTGGGCGCGCCAGCTGTCGGCCTTAATGTTTGACGGGCGCCGATCCCACGCTCGGGCCAACTTCCGCTTTCGACCCATGGCGGACGTTCATTCCGCGAGCGGATCTCAGACCTCTCCTCCGGTTTACCCTCGGGGATTCAACCAGCGAGAGATCCGCGGCTGAAACGCAGCAGATCCTTTCCACTACGGCAGCTTCGCCGTAACAGTGCTCTCGTGGGGTATCGGGGGCGGTATGCGCGGCGACAACTGGCGGAAGGAGAAGACTTCACCCGGCCTCCGGCGGTGGAAAGCGTTAGTGCTGGCCCTGGCGACCATCGTGGGGGCCCACGGCACGATCTTCGCGCTCGGCGCGCTGCCCATCAACACCGGTCTCAGCTACGCCTATCTAGCGGGCAACGTCGATCTTGCCGACTACACTGCCCCTTCTGGATACGTGCACGTGGTCGAGGCCGCGCCCGGGCACCTTCTCCATACATCAGGTGTTCGGGTCGGCGACGCAATCCGCTTCGACCGTCCACGCGATCTTCACCGCTCTGCTTTCCGGAGTGAAGAGTCCGTGGGCCTGTCGATCCTGCGAGATGGGCGATCCACACACGCCTTCATCCGGATGCCGCCGGCGGAGACGTCGCCGAGGTCCTCTGCATCGCTCGCGAGCGCCGTGCTCGCGATATTTATGGTGTTGGCTGGCGGTCTGATCGCTACCCGGGCGCGGCAGGCATCCGCCGTGCTCCTCGGTGCCACCATGGTGGCGATGGGGATGCCGGGATCGTTTCCCTACGAATGGGAGAACCTTGTGGCCCCCTGATTTCCGATTAGCCAGTTCTGGTCGCTGCTCATGATCTTGGCGCCGACGGGCATTCTCGCTTTCGCCTTGATGCAACGCGCCGTCGTTACAGGACGCCCGGTGACGACCGCTTGGCGGGTTGTGTTTGCAGTCTATCTTGCGACGCACGCCGCAGCTTGGCTCGCGGACATCTACAGGGAGTATGCCTTCCGGGAAGTCCCGGTGTTCGGTCACTTGGCTTTCCTAAGCCTTCTGCACTGGAGCGGCCCCATCGTCGCTTGCGGCCTGCTCGTCCAAGCGGCTCGAGAAACGATCGCCCAGGACCGCACCCGCCTCGGGTTCCTCGCGGCAGCGCTCGGCCTCTATTTTGTCGGGGACAGCTTCATCGGCTTCATCATCAATATGGGTGGCAATGACTTCTCCTTCGGCAACCCCCTCGCAACCCTGCGGCTAGTGATTTCTGCGACCGGCGTAGGCGTCTTTCTTTATGCGATGCTTCGCCATCGCGTCGTGGACCTCGGCTTCGCTGTGAACCGCACCCTGATCTACGGTGTCCTGTCGACCACTCTGCTGCTCGCCTTCTTTTTCCTGGAGTGGGGTGCCGAGCAGATCGTGCCGGCAGGGATGCGCGAGGCTAATATCCTGACGAGCGCCGGCATCGCCTTCGGCCTCTTCGTCGTGTTCCACAAACTGCGCGACTGGGTCGAGAAGGGCGTGGAGACGCTCTTTTTTCGCTCGTGGCGCGACAATGACGCCCGGCTCAGCCGCTTCCTCAAGGACGCCGCCTACGTGACGCGCGCCGACGCGCTTAGTAGGGCAGCGCTCGCGGAGTTCACGCGATACACCGGCGGGGCCCGGGCCGGGTTCTATGGTGTGGTTGCCGACGGGTCCGCCGTTCTCCGATTGGGCCACGGCCTGCCCCCACATGTCGAGGCCGACCATTCGCTGATGGTGCGCCTAAGGGCCGATCGCGAGGCGCTGCACGATGACTTGCCGGAGACGCTCGACGCCGTTTTGGCCCTGCCCATGACCCTGCGAACCGAAGTTCGCGGCTTCGTCCTCATTGGCGCCAAACCGTCCGGCGAGGATTACCGACCTGATGAGCGCGAAGCCTTGGCGGGCGCCGCGCAGCGCATTGGTATGGATATCCACGCGCTTGAGATCGATCGTCTCGAGGCCGAGATCAAACGCCTTGCCTCTCCCCGTCTCAGCCGGGCTCGATCCAAGCCGATGGCCGCTTTCTGAACACCGGGCCGCGGGCGCTCCACCTTCCTCCCGAGCGACCGCTCTCCACCCGTAGGTGATGTCTGGCCCGTCCGCTTTCCGGTGGGGGGCTAGGGGCCGAAATCGACCCGTGGAGGACGTTCGAGTAGTCGAGCGCTCGAATTCCATCGACCGCTTGCTTCCGTGCTGCCAGCCCACCGCTAAGCCTCGCGCTCCGGCAGGGTAATCAGCCGCCTGGGGTTCATGGGATATGTGGGCGCAAGCTTAGGCTCGGGCGGTAGACAGTCGAAAATGGTTAATATAACCGTGATCAGGCGGGCCGCCGACCTCTCGTCAGGGTTCACCTGCCAGGGGAAAAGTGTAGTCTCGCAGGGACGTAAGAGGGCAGCTGACTGAATGGACCCGATCACTTCAATCGTGGCCGCCATGCTGATCTCCGGCGCCGCAGCGCCGGCTGACGGCCATGGCTGTGCCGAAGCACCACATTACGGCGACGTGCCCTGCTCGTGCACGCGCGTCGTCGACTTCTACGGCCCGTGGACCGGTGGCGGCGCAGGCTGGCCGGGACCGGGGGGCTGGGGCCCGCCGATCAACAATCCGGGGCCCGCCATTCACGTCTCGTCGCCCGGCGTTCGCGTGATCGGCCGCCCGATCAACGTCGCCGGCCCCACCATCTATATCGACGGCCCGCCGGTCCATGTGGATGCTCCGCCGATCCGCATCGCCCCGGCCCAGATCTACGTTCAACGTCCAGAGGTCCATGTCCGTCCGTCGGAAATCATGGTCGAGCCGCCTGAAGTGCATTTCTCGGACTGCACCGAAGGTCCGGCCTGCACGCCTGTCGACGGCGACAGTGGTGTGCGGATGCCGGCCCACGAGACAGCTCCGCCGCCGGTGGGCGAAGCCGTTGTGCTTTCGTCAAGGGTGTCGCCACCCCCTCCGCCGCCCGTTCCGGTCTATCCCCCCAAACAGGATCGTAACTGACTGTGACGGCCGAGGCCCGCGTACGGACAACCGCGCCGACGGGCAGGCCCCCCGCCAGGAACGGTATGCTCCGGCGAGGGATAGGCGCCGCTGGACTGGCTCTTGGGCTCATCTTCGCCGTCTCCTCCACGGCGGCTGCACGACAGCACCCTGCACCGGTCCAGGTGGACGCCGTCGAACGGGGGGCCTCGCCCGCCGTTCAACAGTTGAAGTCATGGGTTCTTGAGACCGGCGACAATCAGGGCTTGCCCTTTGTCCTCGTCGACAAGGTCAACGCCCAGGTCTTCGCCTTCAGCCGCGACGGGTTGCTGCTGGGGGCCGCACCGGTCCTTCTGGGTCTGGCGCGAGGAGACATCGCACCGCCCGGGATCGGCGATCGTCCCCTGTCCGCCATTGCGCCGGAAGAACGCATTACGCCGTCGGGGCGGTTTGTTGCCTCGACCGGCGAGAACCTGACAGGGAAAAGCATACTCTGGATAGACTATGCTGGCGCGCTCTCTCTGCATCCCGTCGTAACGGCCCGGCCGGCCGATCGTCGTCTGCAGCGGCTGACCACGCCGACCTCCGAGGACAACCGGATCTCCTACGGGTGCGTGAACGTCCCGGCTGCCTTCTACGAGGACATCATCGTACCGGCCTTCAGAGACACAGCGGGGATCGTCTACATACTGCCCGAGTACATCTCGATCGCGGAGGTCTTCCCCGGGGTCTGACGGGTTTTTCGGACGATGGCGCGACCGGGAAGCCTGGCTGCAGTTCGTTATCTCGGAGGGTGCATTTACGACTACCGTCAGGTGTCAAACAGGACTTCGACGCGAGCGGCTGCAAGGTCGCGCCTGACCAACGGCAGCGTCCACTTTCCACCCTTAGCGGCCGTTGAGCGAGTATGTTCAAGGGCGGGTCCATCCGGGTCAGTGAGGCGCGCTCGCACACCGTCACAGGCCGTGACTTGCCTTCCGCTGACGGAACGACGACATACCCTGTTCAAGTTCCTGGAGCCCGGCCCGCCTCGATGGTCACCCTCATCGACACCCTGACGCGCAAGCCGTCAGACCTGCGTCACCCGGAAAAGCAGAACCGGCCAGAAACGGCTGTGCTGCGCAAGCCTGACTGGCTCAGGGTCAAGGCACCGGGATCGGGTCAGTACAATGCGACCCGGGAGATTGTGCGCTCCAAGGGGCTGGTCACCGTCTGCGAGGAGGCGGCCTGTCCCAACATCGGCGAATGCTGGAGCCAGAAGCACGCCACCCTGATGATCATGGGCGACACCTGCACGCGGGCCTGCGCCTTCTGCAACGTCAAGACGGGCCTGCCCCGGCCGCTGGACCCGGAAGAGCCGGCCAAGGTCGGGCTGGCCGTGTCGCAGCTGGGTCTGAACCATGTGGTGATCACCTCGGTGGACCGGGACGATGTCTCCGACGGCGGGGCGGCCCACTTCGCCGAGGTGGTGCGCCAGATCCGCCTGCAGGCGCCCAACACGACGATCGAGATCCTGACGCCCGACTTCCTGCGCAAGGACGGGGCGGCCGAGGTGGTGATCGATTCGACGCCCGACGTGTTCAACCACAACCTCGAGACCGTGCCGCGGCTGTATCTGAAGATCCGGCCCGGGGCGCGCTACTTCCACTCCCTGCGCCTGCTGCAGATGGTCAAGGAGCGCGATCCCAACCAGTTCACCAAGTCCGGCATCATGGTCGGCCTGGGCGAGACCAAGGAGGAGGTCATGCAGGTGATGGACGACATGCGCTCCGCCGGCGTCGACTTCATCACCATCGGCCAGTACCTGCAGCCGACGCGCAAACACGCCGCCATCGACCGGTTCGTCACGCCCGAAGAGTTCAAGGCCTATGAGGCGATCGCCCGGGCCAAGGGCTTCCTGATGGTGTCGTCGTCGCCGCTGACGCGCTCGTCGCACCACGCCGGCGACGACTTCGCCCGGCTGAAGGCGGCGCGTCTGGCGCAAACGGGACGCTGACGACCTTTTGGCCGTCCACCGCGTCACCCGAGTCCTGCCCTATACGCCCGCCCAGCTCGCCGATCTGGTGGCGGACGTGGAGGCCTATCCGCGCTTCGTGAAATGGGTCAGCGCCATGCGGGTGTGGAACCGGCGTGAGGAAAGCCCCGGCGTGTCCCTGCTGGACGCAGAGGCGGCCGTCGGATTCTCGTTCCTGAAGGAGCGGTTCGCGACCTGGGTGCGGCACGACAAGAATGCGCCGTCGGTCGAAGTGGGACTGCTGCGCGGGCCGTTCCGGCACCTCAAAAATCGCTGGAACTTCCAAGCGATTCCAGAGGGAACACGGCTGGAGTTCATGATCGACTTCGCCTTCAAGTCGCCGCTGCTCAACGCCGCACTCCAGGCCAATTTCGATCGCGCGGTGTCTTCCTTGATCGGCAGTTTCGAGGAAGAGGCGGCGCGGCGCTACGGAAAACCCGAATGACGGATTTCGACTTCGACGCGGTCGTGGTGGGGGCAGGGGCCGTCGGCCTGGCCTGCGGGCGGACGTTGTCGAAGCGGGGGCTGAGCGTGCTCGTGCTCGAGAAGGAGCCGCACATCGGCCAGGGCGTGTCCTCGCGGAACTCCGAGGTCATCCATGGCGGGCTCTACTATCCGACCGGGTCGCTGAAGGCGAAGTTCTGTGTCGAGGGTCGACGCGCGCTCTACGCCTATCTGGAGACGCGCAAGATCGACCACCGCAAATGCGGCAAGCTGGTGGTGGCGACTCAAGGAGACGAGGTCGGGCTGATCGAGACGATCTTCGTCCAGGCGACAACCAATGGCGTCGAGGGTCTTGAGCACTTGTCAGGTGAACAGGCCCGGGCGATGGAGCCCGAGCTGAACGCCCACGCCGCCATCCTGTCGCCCGAGAGCGGCGTGTTCGCCAGCCACGACTATATGCTGTCGCTGGAGGGGGAGATCGCGGACGGCGGCGGATCGGTCGTGGTCTCGACGCCGTTCGAGCGCGCCGCGCCCCTGCCGGGCGGCGGGTTCACGATAACGGCCGGCGGGAAAGGCGGCGCGACCCTGACCTGTCGCCTGCTGGTCACCGCGCCCGGGTTGTCGTCGCAGGAGGTCGCGGGGCGGATCGAAGGCTTCCCGGCCGACCACATCCCCAAGGGGCATTTGGGCAAGGGCGTCTATTTCCGGCTGACGGGCAGGGCGCCGTTCGAGCGGCTGATCTATCCGCCGCCGATCGCGGGGGCGCTGGGCACCCACTACCGCAAGGACCTGGGCGGGCAGGCGGTGTTCGGGCCGGACCTCGAATACGTCGAGACCGAGGACTATTCCGTCGATCCGGCTCGGGCCGAGGGGTTCGCGACCTATATCCGCCGCTTCTGGCCGGGGCTGCCGGACGGCGCCCTGACGCCCGACTATGCCGGCATCCGGCCGAAACTGCATGGGGCCGGCGAGCACCAGCCGGACTTCCAGCTGCGCGGGCGCGACGATCACGGCATCGACGGTCTGGTCGCCCTGTTCGGCATCGAGAGCCCGGGCCTGACCAGCGCGCTGGCCATCGGCGAAGCAGTCGCGGATATGTTGAGCCATGACTGAGACGATCGTCAGAGACGCTGCCCCCGGCGACATCCCCGCGCTGCACGCCCTGGTGGAGAGCGCCTATCGCGGCGAGAGCTCGCGCGCGGGCTGGACCACTGAGGCCGATCTCCTGACCGGACAGCGCACCGATCCGGACGAGCTCGCAGAGATTGTCGCCGATCCGGAACAGGCGATGCTGACGGCTTGGGACGGCGAGGATCTGCTGGCCTGCATCCGCATCCAGCGGCAACCGGACGGAGCCGGGTATTTCGGCATGCTGTCGGTCAGCCCGACGCGGCAGGCTTCGGGTCTGGGCCGGCGGATGGTCGCGGCGGCGGAAGACGCGATGGCGCAGCGATTCGGGGCGCGGCTGATTCGGATTTCCGTCTTTCCCCAGCGCGACACTCTGATCGCCTGGTACGCGCGGCTGGGTTACGCCGACACCGGCCGAACCCTCGCCTTCGACTACGGCAACCTGCGGCTGGGCACGGCGCTGCGCGACGACCTGTATTTCGTCGTCATGGAGAAGGCGCTGGCCTGATCAGATCGGGTTCGGCTGGCCGAAGCCGAGGCTGAAGATGATGATCAGGGCGACAACCCAGGCGAACGGCGAGAACAGCAGGATCCACGATAGCCGCTCGTACCTTAGCCAATAGGCGATCCAGCCGAGGACCGGCCCCAAAATGATGGCCAGCGGGAAGGTCATCATCGTGAAGATGAAGACATAGATCATCGTGTTCACGCCCGCGTCGGTGGCCATTACGGACATCATCCCCATCACGCCGACCGGGATGATCGCGAGCACGGCGACGATCGAACCGATGATCAGCCACAGCCGCAGCGTCTTGTTGCGGGGCGGGCGAGGGGCGTCGGGCTCGGTCATGGCGGCATTTGACGCGGTCAAGCCGGATACGGCAAGGCTCGCGGCATGGAGATCACCACGTCCCGGCTGAGGCTTCGTCCCGCCCGCCCGGAGGATCTGGACACCATCCACGCCGTCCTGTCGCACCGGGAGGCCATGCGCTGGTGGTCGACCCCGCCGCATGACGACATCGAACAGTCGCGCGCCTGGCTGGACGCGATGATCGCCAATACGGCGGCGGGCGCGGCGGATTTTGTCGTCGAACATGAGGGGCGCGTCATCGGCAAGGCCGGCTGCTGGAAGGCGCCCGACGTGGGCTACATCCTGCATCCCGAGGTCTGGGGACGGGGATTCGCGAGCGAGGCCCTGAGCGCCGTGATCGACCATGTGTTCGTCGCGACGGACCTCGGCACCCTGAACGCCGACGTCGACCCGAACAATGCGGCGTCGATCCGGCTGCTGGAGCGGCTCGGCTTCGTTGGGACCGGCGAAGCGAAGGCCACCTGGCATATCGGCGGCCAGTGGATGGACAGCCTCTACTACAGCCTTGAACGGTCTCGCTGGCAGACGCGTCAGGAGGGTTGAACTTCCGTCCGGCTTGAGGCATAAGCCCGCGCTCGCTGGCGGCTCTTTCGAGGGGCCGCCGCTTCTGTTTTTTGCGTCAGGCCCCTGCGGGAACCGGCGCCGTATACGAGATCGAGACGGACATGGCCGTTCCTAAGCGCAAAGTATCGCCCTCGCGTCGCAACATGCGCCGCGCCCACGACGCCCTGGGCACGAACCCGTACACCGAGGACAAGGACACGGGTGAGCTGCGTCGTTCGCACCACATCGACCTGAAGACCGGCACCTATCGCGGTCGCCAGGTCCTGACGCCCAAGGAAGACTAGTTTTCGACGCGGGATCGCGCTCCGGTCTCATGACGAAACGGTGAAGTTTGCGGCGCGCGGTTCACCCGCGCGCCGTTTTCGTGCGTTTATGGCCTCTCATCCAACGAGGAGCGCCCCCGTGATCCGCACCCTTTCCGCCACCGCCGCCGTCGCCCTGTTGCTCGCCGCCTGCAGCCAGCCGGATGCGACCGAGCCTGCCGCTGCGCCTGAAACCCCCGCCGCAACCCCGCCGACGGCGCCAGCCCCCAACGCCCTGACGGCCGGCGGCTATGGCCCCCTGCTCATCGGCATGACCCGCGCCGAGGTCGTCACGGCCCTGGGCGACGACAGCGATCCGAACTCGGCCGGCAGCGCCGAGCCCGAGGTCTGCGACCAGTGGCGTCCGACCCGCGCGCCCGAGGGCGTGCTGGTCATGATCCAGGATGGCGTCCTGACCCGCATTTCCGTGGCCTCGCCCTCGACGCTGAAGACGGATCGCGGGTTCGGCGTCGGAGACACGGCCGCCGCCATCAAGGCCGCCTACGGTCCCCTGGCCGTGGCTCAGCCGCACAAATATTCCGCGCCGCCGGCGGAGGACATTTTTGTCTGGGCCACGGGCGGTCCGGCGACAGCCGGCGCCTTTGTCCAGGACGTCGCCGCGCGCGGCGTTCGCTACGAGATCAACGGCGAGGGCAGGGTCCAGATCGTCCACGTCGGCGGGCCGGACATCCAGCTGGTCGAAGGCTGCTCTTAACCCTTGGAGCGCCGGACCTGGAGGTCCGCGCGCCTTGGCGATTCGCAGGCGTCGGGCTAAACCCCGACGCCTGCTCTCCCTCGCACCTCGAAGGCTCCCATGACCGACATCGCCGACATCGTCGCCCGCCAGATTCTCGACAGCCGGGGCAACCCCACGGTCGAGGTGGATGTGGTTCTGGATGACGGCAGCTTTGGCCGCGCGGCGGTGCCTTCGGGAGCCTCGACCGGCGCGCACGAGGCGGTCGAGCTTCGAGACGGCGACAAGGACCGCTGGGGCGGCAAGGGCGTCCAGAACGCGGTGGACGCGGTCAACGGCGAGATCTTCGACGCCCTGTCCGGCATGGACGCCGAGGATCAGCGGCGTATCGACGAGGCCCTGATCACCCTGGACGGCACCGAGAACAAGGCCCGCCTCGGCGCCAACGCCATCCTCGGCGTGTCGCTGGCGGTCGCCAAGGCCAGCGCCATCTCCGTTGGTCTGCCGCTGTTCCGTTATGTCGGCGGCATCTCGGCCCGCGTGCTGCCGACCCCGATGATGAACATCATCAACGGCGGCGCCCACGCCGACAATCCGATCGACATCCAGGAGTTCATGATCCTGCCAACCGGCGCCGAGAGCTTCTCGGAAGGTCTGCGCATGGGCTCGGAGATCTTCCACGCGCTGCGGAAGCAGCTGAAGGACGCCGGCCACAACACCAACGTCGGCGACGAGGGCGGCTTCGCCCCAAACCTGGCCTCGGCCGAGGAGGCCCTGAGCTTCATTACCAAGGCGGGTCAGGCGGCCGGCTATCTGGCCGGTGAGGATTTCCATCTCGGACTCGACGTCGCCGCGACGGAATTCTTCAAGGACGGCGCCTACAACATGGCCGGAGAGGGCAAGATTCTGGACGGGGAGGGGATGGTCGCCTACCTCGCCGACCTGTGCGAACGCTTCCCTATCGTCTCGATCGAGGACGGCTGTTCCGAGGATGACTTTGAGGGCTGGAAGTTGCTGACAGATGCCTTGGGCGAGCGGGTCCAGATCGTCGGCGACGATCTGTTCGTCACCAACCCGGCGCGCCTGGCCGCCGGCATCGGCGAAGGCCTGGCCAACTCCATCCTGATCAAGGTCAACCAGATCGGCACCCTCTCAGAGACCCTGGACGCCGTCGATATGGCCCACCGTGCCGGCTATACCGCCGTGATGAGCCACCGCTCGGGCGAGACCGAGGATTCGACCATCGCCGACCTGGCCGTGGCCACCAACTGCGGACAGATCAAAACGGGCTCGCTGGCCCGGTCCGACCGCACGGCCAAGTACAACCAGCTGCTGCGCATCGAGGAACTTCTGGGGGATCAGGCCAGCTACTACGGCGACGGAATGCTGCTGAAATAGGCCGCGGGAGGGGCGGGCGCTGTTGCGTCCGTCCCGACCATCCAATCTCTGTGCACCTCAGCGAGGGCTGGGGTGCAGTTGGCGGACACCGCAGTGGATGTCGCCGTCGAGCCTCGATATCCCGGCCATCAAGGCGTGTGATCTGGACCCTAGGCTTCGCTGGGGTGCACGGTGGAGGGCGCAACTCACAGGCTCCCGCGAATCTACGTAATTCTACGGCACAGCTAGGGTTTGTTAGGCATTTCCGGTCACAAACGCTCAACTGTGTGACCACGCTCAGAAGGAGCGTTCGTATTGCCCGAACGGATGAAGCCCTACTCGCTGTCTGCCTTCCTCTTTTTGCTCGTCATATACCTGGGAGTTCAGGCGCTGACGGGGGAGCGAGGTCTGCTCAGCGGCGCCGCCCGCGATGCACGGCTGGACCAGCGCGAGGCGCAACTCACCGCCCTGACCGAGCAGCGCGCCGACCTGGAGATCCGCGTGCGCTATCTGCGTACGGGCAGCCTGTCGCGTGATCTGCTCGAGGAGCGGGCCCGCGCCGTGCTCGGTTTCAGCGATCCGCGCGACTATGTCGTGCGCACTGTCGCCGTCACGCCGACCGCAGCGAGTGAAGCCGTCTCCTGAACTCTTGTTACAGCCCGGGTAGCGTGCTTTGCGTTTGGGGAAGGAAGGCTGCTACAGCCGCTTTCCGTAACGACAAGAGGCCCGAACGGCGCGTTTCGCCATGGGCTCACCCGGGAGATGCCGGATGGCGAGAGCCGCCCAGAAGACCACGGATTCCAAAGGGTCCGCTAAAATCCCTAACGCGCCGACGGCGTCCAAGGAGGACCTGCTCAGGTACTATCGCGAGATGGTCCTGATCCGCCGCTTCGAGGAGCGGGCGGGACAGTTGTACGGCATGGGTCTGATCGGCGGCTTCTGCCACCTCTACATCGGCCAGGAGGCCGTGGCCGTCGGCGTTCAGGAGAGCGTCAGGCAGGGCCATGACAAGATCATCACCGGCTATCGCGACCACGGCCACATGCTGGCCGCCGGCATGGACCCGAAAGCGGTCATGGCCGAGCTGACCGGTCGCTCGGGCGGCTCGTCCAAGGGCAAGGGCGGGTCGATGCACATGTTCGACGTCCCGACCGGCTTCTACGGCGGTCACGGCATCGTGGGCGCCCAGGTGGCGCTCGGAACCGGCCTGGCCTTCGCGGGCAAATACCGCGGTGATGATTCGGTCGCCTTCATCTATTTCGGCGACGGCGCCTCGAACCAGGGTCAGGTCTACGAGAGCTTCAACATGGCTCAGCTGTGGAAGCTGCCAGCCATCTACATCATCGAGAACAACCAGTACGCCATGGGCACGAGCATCGAGCGCTCGTCCTCGACGACCGAGCTCTATATGCGCGGCTCGAGCTTCGGCATTCCGGGCGAACAGGTCGACGGCATGGATGTGCTGGCGGTCAAAGACGCGGTCGAACGCGCCGTGAAGCGAGCCCGGGAGGGCGGCGGTCCCTTCATCCTTGAGGTGAAGACCTATCGCTATCGCGGTCACTCGATGTCGGATCCGGCCAAATACCGGTCCAAGGACGAGGTCGACGAGGTCAAGAAGACCCGCGACCCGATCGACCACGTCAAGATGCTGCTCGAACAGGCCAGGGCCACCGAGGACGAGCTCAAGGCCATCGACGCCGAGATCAAGCAGATCGTCGCCGAGGCGGTCCAGTTCGCCCAGGAGAGTCCGGAGCCGGATCCCTCCGAGCTCTACACCGACGTCTATCTGGAGGCGTGAGCGTGCGGACTGTCCTGACCCTCACTTGCGTCGCGGCCCTGCTTGGCGGTTGCAGCCAGCAGGCTCCGGCCGAGAAGGCCGACACAGCGACCGCAGCCGCCGCCGCCGCCCCGGCGCCTGCGTTCAAGGCGGGCTCGATGCCCATCCATCCGGTACAGGTGAACGCGACACTGACCAGCCTGACAGGCGTGGATACGGCTGACGCCTCCATGAGCGGCCGGGTTGCCCAGGCCGATGCGCAGGAATTCTGCGAGCGCGACCCCAATGGCGACAGCGCCCGCAGTTCCGTCGGCGAATGCGTCAGCTCGACCCTGGCATCGGAAACGGCGGAAGGGGGGACGGGCGAGCACACGGCCAGCGCTGATTGTGTCGCCGGGACGCTGAGCAGCAGCGACTGGGGCGACTTCCGGCTGACCGGGACCGAGAAGCGATACGAAAGCAGCGCGACCCTGTATCCAGTCTTCATAAATCCGGAGGGCGGCCAGGCTCTGGGCAACGCCGGCGGCGAATATCCAGTGACGGCGATGTTTGAAATCCTTTGTCCCGCGCGCGCGGCGGCGTGGAAGGCTAGCTAATGACCGATATCCTGATGCCGGCCCTCTCTCCGACGATGGAAGAGGGCAATCTGACCAAGTGGCACGTGAAGGCGGGCGACGTGGTCAAGGCGGGCGACGTGATCGCCGAGATCGAGACCGACAAGGCCACGATGGAGGTCGAGGCCGTCGACGAGGGCGAGATCGCCGAAATCCTGGTGGCTGAAGGCTCCGAGGGCGTGAAGGTGAACACGCCGATCGCCCGTATGGCCGGTGAGGCCGGCGCTGCGGCAAGTCCCCCCTCGAACCCTGCCTTGCAGGCTTCGCCCCCCCCTGCGGGGGGACAATCTGTGGCGCAATCTCCCCCCGCCGGAGGGAGTACCAGCGAAGCCGGGGAGGGGGGCAAGTCCGCCGCCCCGAAGGTCGAACTGCGCGATCCGGAAATCCCCGCCGACGCCAAACTGATAAAGACGACCGTGCGCGACGCCCTGCGTGACGCCATGGCCGAAGAGATGCGCCGCGACGAGGCCGTCTTCCTGATCGGCGAGGAAGTCGCCCAGTACCAGGGGGCCTACAAGGTCTCGCGCGAGCTGCTTCAGGAGTTCGGGGACCGTCGCGTGGTCGACACCCCGATCACCGAGCACGGTTTCGCGGGCCTGGGCGTCGGCGCCGCCATGGCGGGTCTGAAGCCGATCGTCGAGTTCATGACCTTCAACTTCGCCATGCAGGCGATCGACCACATCATCAACTCGGCGGCCAAGACCCTCTACATGTCGGGCGGACAGATCCGCGCCCCCATCGTGTTCCGCGGTCCGAACGGCGCCGCCAGCCGCGTCGGCGCCCAGCACAGCCAGGACTATTCGGCCTGGTACGCCCAGATTCCGGGCCTGAAGGTCGTCGCGCCCTATGACGCCGCCGACGCCAAGGGCCTGCTGAAATCGGCCATCCGCGACCCGAACCCCGTCGTCTTCCTCGAGCACGAGATGATGTACGGGATCGAGTTCGATGTGCCCGATGTCGAGGACTGGCTGGTCCCGATCGGCAAGGCCAAGGTCCGCCGCGAGGGGACGGACGTGACCATCACGGCCCATGCCCGCATGGTCGGCTTCGCCCTTCAGGCGGCCGAGCAGCTGGAGGCCGAGGGCATCTCCTGCGAGGTCGTCGACCTGCGCACCCTGCGTCCGCTGGATCACGAGACCATCGTCGCCAGCGTCAGGAAGACCAGCCGACTGGTCTCGGCCGAGGAAGGCTGGGGTCCGATGGGCGTCGGCGCCGAGGTCGTGGCCCGGGTGATCGAGCATGCCTTCGACTATCTGGACGCGCCACCGATGCGGGTGCACCAGGAAGACGTGCCGCTGCCCTATGCCGCCAACCTGGAAGTGCTTTCGCTGCCCGGCGTCGACAAGATTGTCGCGGCCGTCAAGGCGGTGATGGCGTGACCGACGAGCCGTCCGAGTTCCAGCTGACGGTCCCGGACAGCGTGGCCTCCGACCCCGATGCGGTCGAGATGCTGCGCTTCTGGTGGTCGCGCGGCGAACCCGTGATGGCGATCAAGCCGGCTTTCGAGGACCCCCGGGCCTATGGAAGCATCCTGGCCATCGCGGCCCGGAACGTCGCCCACGTCTATCATGCGGCCAAGGGGCTGGATGAGGACGAGACCTACCGCCAGGTGCTGGCCGGGCTGGAATCCGCCCTGGGCGGCCCCGGCTATCAGACCATCGCCGAGACCAAGAGCGAAGCATGACCGACATCCTGATGCCCGCCCTGTCGCCCACCATGGAAGAGGGCGTTCTGGCCAAATGGCACGTCAAGGTCGGCGATGTCGTCAAGGCCGGCGACGTGATCGCCGAGATCGAGACCGACAAGGCCACGATGGAGGTCGAGGCCGTCGACGAGGGCACGATCACCGAGATACTCGTGGCCGAAGGGGCCGAAGGCGTGAAGGTCAACGCCGTGATCGCGCGGCTGGCGGAGGAGGGTGGCGCGGCCGCTCCCGCGCCTAAGTCTGCCGAACCCGCCACGGCCGAGACCCCGAAGGCGGACGCCCCTCCGGTCAAGGCCCCTCCCGCCGCTGCACCTGCCCAGAAATCCGGCGAGCGCGTTTTCGCCTCGCCCCTGGCGCGTCGTCTGGCCAGGGACGCCGGTCTCGACATCGCGACGCTGAAGGGATCCGGCCCGCACGGCCGTATCGTCAAGTCCGACGTGGAGGCCGCCGGAAAGGGCGGCGCCCGCACGGCCGCTGCGCCCGCGACGGCGACCGCAGCCTCAGGCCTCGAAACCCGCAAGGTCCAGTCGCTCGCCGACATGGGCATTCCGGACGGCAGCTACGACCTGATCCCGCTGGACGGGATGAAGAAGGCCGTCGCCCGCCGCATGGTCGGCGCGGTGCAAAACGTGCCGCACTTCCCGCTGTTCATCGACGTCGAGATCGACGCCCTGCTGGCGGCCCGCGCCACGATCAACTCCCTGCTCGAGAAGAGCGGCGTGAAGGTCTCGGTCAACGACTTCGTCATCAAGGCCGCCGCCATGGCCCTGAAGGCGGTGCCGGAGGCCAACGCCAGCTATTCGCCGGAAGGCATCGCCCTGCACCACAACGCCGACGTGGCGATGGCGGTGGCGATCGATGGCGGCCTGATCACCCCGATCATCTTCAAAGCCGAGACCAAGTCCCTGTCGCAGATCGCTGTAGAGTCGAAGGATCTGGCCAAACGGGCCCGTGAGAAGAAGCTGAAGCCCGAGGAATTCCAGGGCGGCACCTTCAGCGTCTCGAACCTCGGCATGTTCGGGATCAAGGCCTTCAGCTCGATCATCAACGAGCCCCAGGGCGCGATCATGAGCGTCGGCGCTGGCGAGCAGCGTGCGGTCGTGAAGAACGGCCAGCTGACCGTGGCGACCGTAATGACGGTCACCGTCACCTGCGATCACCGCGTCGTCGACGGCGCGACCGGCGCCCGCTTCCTGCAGGCGTTCAAGCCGCTGATCGAAGACCCCGTCACCATGCTGGCCTAGGGCGATGACGGCGTCGGTCTATGACTTCACCGCCACCGGAATCGACGGGACAGAGATTCCGCTGGACCGGTTTCGGGGGCACGCGCTGCTGATCGTCAACACCGCGTCGAAATGCGGTTTTACCGGCCAGTACGCCGGGCTCGAGGCCCTGCATCGCCAGTATGCCGACCAACCGTTCGAGGTGCTGGGCTTTCCCTGCAACCAGTTCGGCGCGCAGGAGCCTGGCCGGGCGGCGGAGATCGCGTCTTTCTGCAGTTCGACCTTCGATGTCAGCTTCCCGATGTTCGACAAGGTCGAGGTCAACGGGCCGAGGCGGCATCCGCTCTATGACTGGCTGACGCGCCAGAAGCGCGGCTTCCTCGGCAGCCGCGATGTGAAGTGGAACTTCACCAAATTCCTGACCGACCGCGAGGGCAGGGTGGTCGCCCGCTTCGCCCCCCAGGTCGAACCCGAGGCCATCAAGGCCGATATCGATAAGGTGCTCTGATCATGGCCGTTGAATTCGATCTCATCGTCATTGGTTCGGGCCCCGGGGGCTATGTGGCCGCGATCCGCGCCAGCCAGCTGGGCCAGAAGGTCGCCATCGTCGAGCGCGAGAACCTGGGCGGCATCTGCCTGAACTGGGGCTGTATCCCCACAAAGGCCCTGCTCAAGTCGGGTGAGAAGTTCGAGAGCCTGTCGCACCTGAAGGAGTACGGCCTGTCGGCATCGGGCGCGACCTTCGATTTCGACGCCATCATCCAGCGCTCACGCGGCGTGGCGGCGACGATGAGCAAGGGCATCACCTTCCTGATGAAGAAGAACAAGATCGAGGTCATCGAGGGGTCGGCGAAGCTGGAGAAGGGCGCAGCCGCTCCCAAGGTGGTCATCGCTCTGAAGGCCGGCGGATCGCGCACGGTCGAGGCCAAGGCGGTCATGCTGGCCGTCGGAGCCCGCGCCAGGGCCATCCCGCAGATCGGACTGGAAGCCGACGGCGACAAAATCTGGGCCTATCGCGAGGCCCTGGCGCCCAAGACCATGCCCGCCTCGATCATCGTCATCGGCTCGGGCGCCATCGGCATCGAATTCGGCAGCTTCTACAGGGCCCTGGGCGCTGAAGTTACGGTCGTGGAAGCGGTCGACCGGATCATGCCGGTCGAGGACGAAGAGGTCTCCAAGGCCGCCCAGAAGTCGTTCGAGAAGCGCGGCATCAAGTTCCGCCTCGGCTGCAAGGTCACCAGGGTGTCCAAAGGCGGGAAGGGGGTCCAGGTCGCCATCGAGACCGCCGGCAAGGCCGAGACCCTGGAGGCCGAGGTCTGTATCTCGGCGGTCGGCATCACCGCCAACACCGACGGCATCGGTCTGGAGGCGCTGGGCGTCAACATGGACCGCGGCCACATCACCATCGACGGCCACTGCGCCACGAACGTGAAGGGGCTCTACGCCATCGGCGACTGCGCCGGCGCGCCCTGGCTCGCCCACAAGGCCAGCCACGAAGGCATCCACGCCGCCGAATACATCGCCGGCTACAAGACGCCGAACGTCGTCTCGCCGATCGCCGGCTGCACCTATGCCCAGCCCCAGGTCGCCTCGGTCGGGATCACGGAACAGGGCGCCCGCGAGGCCAAGCGCGAGGTCAGGATCGGCCGCTTCCCGTTCCGGGTGAACGGCAAGGCCGTGGCGGCGGGCGAGGTGGACGGCTTCGTCAAGGTGATCTTCGATGCGAAGACCGGCGCCCTGATCGGCGCCCATATGATCGGCCACGAGGTCACGGAGATGATCCAGGGCTATGTCACCGCCATCACCATGGAAGCGACCGAGGAAGACATCCACGGCATCGTCTATCCGCACCCGACCATGTCGGAGGCCATGCACGAGGCGGCGCTGGACGCCTACGGGCGGACGATCCACCTGTAGGCGCGAGGAGACCTCAGCGCTTCTTGCCGAGCTCGGCCGCGATGTCCTTGACCATGCGTCCGGCCTTGCGGTGGGCGGCGCTGATCTGGTCGCGGGTCACGCCCCAGCGCTTCATCCAGTATTCCACGGCCTGACGCTCGGAGAGGTCGAGACGGTCCTTGTCTATGAAGCCGCGTTTGTCCTTGAGACCGGCCATGAGGGTGTTTCCTGTTTGCGCCTAAGATATATTATGCGAAATTCTATGTGTCAGAAGAGCCGTCAGATCGGCACGTTTGCGGTCCAGCCGTCAAACCCGACTTCGACATTCGCCGGAAGAAGAGCCGACAAGGCGTTGTAATCCAAATCGATGTGGAGATTGGTCAGCACGGCGCGCTCGACGCCGCTGCGCGCGATCCATTCCAGGGTCCGATCGACGTGGCTGTGTGTCGGATGTGTCGTCCAGCGCAGCGCATCGACGATCCAGAGGCTGCATCCGGCCAGGGCCTCGAACGCCGCATCGTCCAGAGCGTCGATGTCGCTTGAATACGCCACCGATCCCACCCGGTAGCCGACCGACCGGATCGGACCGTGGGCCTGGTCGAAGGTCAAGACCGGCACAGGGCCGCCAGCACCGCCGATCGCCCAGTCGACGCCGTGGTCCGGAATCTCGTTCAGCGCGAGGATCGCCGGGTAACCCATCTGACTTTCGAAGATGTACGGGAAGCGCGGCACGAGCGCGTCGCGTGTCGCGGCGTCCATCCAGGCCGGGATCCGGTGCCGCCGCCGGATGGCGAAGACGCGCAGATCGTCGATCCCGTGAGTCTGGTCGGCGTGGTCGTGGGTGTACAGGACCGCATCCACAGACTTCACACCGGCGCTCAACATCTGCTCGCGAAGGTCCGGAGAGGTGTCGATCAGGACGGTCGTGTCACCGTCCGGGCCGCGCCGCCGGATCAGGGCTGAACAGCGGCTGCGGCGGTTCTTCGGCTCGGCCGGATCGCAGGCCCCCCAGTCGCCGTCGCCGCGCGGCACGCCGCCGGACGAACCGCTGCCCAGGATGGTGATCTCGAGTTCACCGCTCATGGGCGAGGAATTCCGTCGAACAGGTTGAAGAAGGCGTCCGTCGTGCGCGCCTCGGCCTCTTCCCGGCTCCAGCCGCGGATGTCGGCCAGGGCCTGTAGCACATGGCCGACATAGGCCGGCTCGTTGCGGCGGCCCCTGTGCGGCACGGGCGCCAGATAGGGGCAGTCCGTCTCGACGATGATCCGGTCGGCGGGCATGGCGCGGATGCCCTCGCGCACGTCCTCGGCCGCCTTGAAGGTCGCTATACCGGAGACCGAGAACCACGCCCCCATTTCCGCTGCCTGTTCCGCAAGTTCTGCGCCGCTGGTGTAGCAGTGCATGAGGAAGCGGAACGGCGCCTTCGCCTGACCTTCCCGCAGGATCGCGGCCATGTCGGCGTCCGCCTCGCGGGTGTGGACCACGAGCGGCAGGCCGGTGCGCTGGGCCGCCTCGATGTGGACGCGGAACGCATCGGCCTGAACCTCGTGCGGGCTGAGGTCATAGTGGAAGTCCAGACCGCATTCGCCGATACCGACCACGCGCGGCCGCTGGGCCAGAGCCACCAGATCGTCGGCTGTCATGGCCGTGTGGTCCTTGGCCTCATGCGGATGGGCGCCGACGGTGCACCAGATGTCCGCATGCGCCATGGCCAGGGCGTGGGTGGCCTCGAAGGTGGAGAGCTTGTCGGAGATTTCGACCATCAACCCGACCCCGGCCTCGCGGGCGCGGGCGATGACGGCGTCGCGATCCTCGTCGAACTGGTGTGCGTGGAGATTGACGTGGCTGTCGATCAGCATCAGCCCGCCATCCTTTTAACGCGCGCCAGATCGGCCAGGGCCCCGGCCAGCAGGTCGCCCTTGTCCAGGTTGATGGCGACCGCCCGCTCGGGCGCCTCGGTCAACCGGGTCCACAGATCGGCCCAGGCAGCCCCCTGCCCTCCCTGCGCCAGTGACCGCGCCTTCACGGCGGCGGCGAGCCGGTCCAGCAGGGCCTCGAACCGCGCCTGTCCTTCCGCGCCCCGGAAACCGTCGGCGACCGACAGCTGTTCGGCGCGATCCACCAGGCCTTCGTTGACCCAGCGGCGCGCCAGCCGATCCAGCTCAAGGTTGGCGGCCGTGGCCAGCAACAGGGCTGCGCCGGGCGAGCCGCGCGCCATGCCGGCAATGCGTTCGGCCTCGTCGCCCTCGAGTTCGGTCTGGCGCTCCAGCAGGGTCGCCACCGCGCTCTCGGTCCACGGCTGGAAGGTCAGACGGCGGCAGCGCGAGCGGATCGTCGCCAGCAGCCGCCCCGGCGCATGGGTCACCAGGAACAGCACGCCGCGCTCAGGCGGCTCCTCCAGAACCTTCAGCAAGGCATTGGCTGCATTGAGATTCAGGTCATCGGCCGCGTCGATGATCGCGACCCGGTACGCGGCCCGGGACGGGCTCTTGGAGAAGAAGTCCGGCAGGTCGCGCGCCTGGTCCACCGAGATGGATTTCTTGGTCTTGCCGCCTTCGACGAGCCGTTCCAGCACCAGCAGGTCGGGATGGGACTGGGCCGAGATCAGCTGGCTGACCGGATCGGACGGCCGTGCGCCGAGCGGGCCGCGCGAGGGATCCGGCACCGCGCCCAGCAGACGCCGGGCGGCGCGATAGGCGAAGGTCGCCTTGCCCAGACCCTCGGGTCCGCAGACCATCCAGGCGTGATGAAGGCGTCCGCGCTCGAGGGCGTCGAGGAAGGCGGTCTCCGCCTCCGTCGACGGGACCAGATCGAAGCGATCGCGCGGATGCTCGCTCACGGCAGGATCGGCTCCACGGCCCGCCAGACGCGTTCGGACACCGCATCCGGTTCGCCTGTCGCGTCGATGATCCGGCAGCGCTCCGGGTGCTGGGCCGCCACGGACAGGAAGCCGTCGCGCAGGCGGCGATGGAACTCGAGCCCCTTGGATTCGAACCGCGTCTCCGCGCCGCCCCGCGCCAGCGCCCGCTCCAGACCCACCTCCACCGGCAGGTCGAAGATCAGGGTCAGGTCCGGCTGGTCATCACCGACGATGACGCTGTCCAGGGCCTCAATGAAGTCCGCCGGCGCGCCGCCGCCCGCACCCTGATAAGCGCGGCTGGAATCCGCGAAACGGTCGCACACGACCCAGCGCCCGGCCTCCAGCGCAGGGCGGATGGTCTTTTCCAGATGGTCGCTGCGCGAGGCGAACATCAGCAGGGTCTCGGTCAGGGGCGACCAGCGGCCGGCGTCGCCGTTCAGGGCGATATGCCGAATCTCCTCGGCGCCGGGCGAGCCGCCGGGCTCGCGCGTGTGCACGACGTCGAGGCCGCGCGCAGCGAGCCGGGCGACCAGTCTGGCGGCCTGGGTGGACTTTCCAGTCCCCTCCCCGCCTTCAAGCGTAATGAAATGTCCTCGGGTCACCGGCGCACAATGGCGATCCGGACCGCCCGGGCCAAGGGCGCAGTGGGTTCAGGGCGCCGATATCAACAGGGCGTCGGCGAATCCGTCGGCCATGACCGAGCGGCGGGCCCGTTCGGCGGCGTCGGCGTCGTTCCACGGCCCCATCAGGACCCGGAACATGCTCTGGTCGTTCGCGGCCTGGATGCGGGCGGAGCGACCGATTCTCTCCGCGACGGACTGGGCCCGGGGCTGGTCACGGTAGGCGGCGACCTCGATCCAGTATCTCTGACCGGCGTCTACGGACGCCCCGGCCGGAAGCGGAGGCGGCGGCGCGGCCGCGGCGACCTGCAACACCGTCCCGCCGCCCAGACGCGGGGCGCGGCCGAGATAGCGGACCCTCACCTCGCCGACGCCGCGCGACAGCAGGTCCAGCGCCTCGGCCGCGCCGCGCGACAGGTCGATGATCCGGTCGTCGACGAAAGGCCCGCGATCGTTGACGCGAAGGACCACGCGACGGCCATTGGCCATGTTGGTGACCTCGACCAGGCCGGGCAGCGGCAGCGTCTTGTGGGCGGCGGTCAGGGCATGCATGTCGAACCGCTCGCCGGTCGCCGTGGGCCGCCCGTTGAACTGGTCGCCGTACCAGGACGCCAGGCCGACGACGTCATAGTCCGGCTGCTCCTCCGGCTGATACCAGCGCCCGCGGATCTGATAGCGGCGCATGGTCCCCGACACGATCGGCGCCGGGTCGGTCACGACAGGCGCGGCCTCGGCCAGACGGGGTCCTCCACGCACGGGACCGGACAGACCGCCCGACGTCGCCCCCGCACTCGCACAGGCGGCCAGCAGGGCCGTCGCGGCGACGACAACCGCGACCCGGGAGGCGCGGCGAAGGAGAAGGGGCGACATCGACATGGCGAAATCATCGCCGAACCGATTTCCGTTTTGGTTAACGCGCGATGCGCTGCTATGCCCCCTCTCCAGCCGGACAGGTGGCCATTCAGGCTGCCAATAAGGAAGTGTGGCCGAGTGGTTTAAGGCACTGGTCTTGAAAACCAGCGACGGTGAGAGCCGTCCGTGGGTTCGAATCCCACCGCTTCCGCCAGAACTATAGTGTTTGCAGTAACTTGTTCGATAGCTATGGCTCTACCCACCAGCAATCCCACCATTTCGGCCCTAGCTTGGGCAGCTGGGCCGACTTAAACGGCGGACGCACAAAATCCAGAGTTGAACGGATTGTGATTCCCCTCGTTTGCGCGGGCGGCCGTGGCTCGCCCTTTCCAGAGCTTATGATCAGCGATGAAGCCTGCCGACCGCCACCAAGACCGCGGGACCAGAGTGGGCAGGTCACTGGGGCACGCAGGGCGAGATCCTGGACAGTGGATAAGGCGAACAATACCAGAACACCGTCTTGCGCGATGATCGGCTTCGGAGGCACAACGTCCGACGGGTCGGCAACCTGGAGCGAGACGATGAACGACGAGCCTCTTGCCGATCTGCTCACCCGGCTGGATGAGGTGCTTGCTCGGAAGAGCGATTCCAAAGACGTGGCAGGCGAGATCCTGGCTCAGGTCGAGGCTCGAGTTCCTGGCACCGTCATGCGGTATGCCGCAGGCATCCAGCTTCGCAGCCTGGGTTGCCGGCCAATGGCGGAGCATTGATCGGGTGAAACATCTCGACCCCTCCCCGACGGCGATGGCCCTCTGGTGCTGACGTGGGACGAAAGAACTTGGACCGCTACACGCCAGCCGATTGGCGCAGCGCGGCCCCAACGGTCCGGGCCGCCATCGAAAACCGCTGGCGGGTCTATACGGAGTGCGAGATCTGCGAGCTCAGGATGGTGGCGGACCTGCCGCGCATCGCTCACGCCAAGGGTAGCGGGTTCTGCCTTTGGGGTCAGACGGCGAAGTGTCGGCGAATGGGCTGTCCTGGCAAGGTGACCTTCCATGCCCAGCCGCCCGGCGCGAACATAACGATCGTTATGACGTAGGGAATGTCCGGTTTGCGCCGTTGGCTCGATGACCGAATCCGACCCGAAAGAGACCTCGGGAGGGTCCGCTTTCCGGCGTGATCTGCTCTCCAGAAACTGGATCACTCGGCGTCGGAGTCTAGCTGCAACTGGCAGAGCTTCAGGGGAGCAGATCACCGAGACCGGCCAACAGCGACGTTGATCGGCATTTCGAACTCAACGAGCGGACGATCTACGGGTACAATCGCGCAGGCGGCTAGACCCCGGAGACCGGCGCGGTAGATCAGCCCCTCCCGCTGTATCGGCCGACTCGTCGCACATGCCGACGCAGAATGATCCGGGCACCCGGCGAGCCGTAGCAGCCGCTCATAGCCTAGGCTTCTTCCGTATAATTTCATAATGTGGAGACTATGCCCCATTATTGGGATTTTATCGCTCGCAACTGGAGGCCCTATGATGGACAAAACACGACCTTCTCGGCGGGATGCGGTGAAGCTTGGTATCGGTGCCAGCGCAGCTTCAGCGGGAGTTGCGATATTCGGTTTGGGGGCTACACCCGTCCTGGCAACCCCTCTGGCTGCAACCGGCGTCGATCTGAACTGGCTGGGCGGCGCGACCGCGCAGACTGCCGGGGGCGTGGTCTGGGGCGTGCCATGGCCTCGAGGCGCGCTCACCCCGGCCACGGAACTGAGCCTGATTGCGGACGGAAGACCGGAGCCGCTTCAAACTTGGCCACTCGCGTACTGGCCAGACGGATCGCTTAAATGGACGGGTCATGCAGCGAGCGGCCTTGCCGGTGCTGCGCGGCTTCGCGTGGAGCCCGGCCGCGCTCCGCCACCCCGAGGTCGTGTCACCGTGCACGAGGCGTCGGATGCGGTCACCATTCGAAGCGGCGACCTCGTCTGCGTCCTCGGCCGCAGCAGCGGGGCCCTAATTCGTTCAATCGCCCTGTCGGGTCGCGAAACCCTTCGGAACGGGAGATTGATCTGTCTGCGGCGCGACCAGCCCGAAGCCGACGCCGAGGAGATCCGCACCGAAACCTTCCAGAGCGAGGTGCGCTCCGCGGTGGTGGAGCAGTCCGGGCCGGTGCGGGCGGTCGTCCGAATCGAAGGCTTCCACCGGAGCGGCTCCGGCCGCAACTGGTTGCCCTTCTCGGTCCGGCTGGCGGTCGACGCCGGCGGTGGGATCAAGCTGGTGCACACCTTCACCTTCGACGGTGAGGCGGCCAGCGACTTCATCTCGGGTCTGGGCGTTCAGTTCGACGCGCCTATGACCGACGAGCTTCACAACCGCCATTTCCGTCTGGTCGGGGAAGGTAACGGCGTCTGGGGTGAGGCCGTGCGCAACCTGCCAGGCTGGCAGCCGAGCAAGTTCGCCCTCGCCGCCCGTTTCGCCGATCAACTTGACGGGCGGCGCACACCCGACCTGGCGAACATGGATGCGAAGACCCGCGAACAGCTGGAGAGCGTCCCGGCGTTCGGCGACGTCAAACTGTTCCAGCACGGCTCGCACCAGTTCGAACTGAAGAAGCGCACCAAGCCCGGGCAGAGCTGGATCAAGGCCGACCACGGCGGCCGCGCCTCCGGCACCGGCTATGTCGGAGGCGTATCGGGCGGCGTCGCCTTCGGCTTGCGCGACTTCTGGCAGCGGCACCCAACGGCGATCGAGATCACGGGCGCAGCCGGCGAGGCGGCGACCGTCACCTTGTGGCTGTGGTCGCCCGACGCTGGCGCGATGGACCTGCGCCACTACAGCGATGGCGCCCATGGCCTCGACATCCAGTACGAGGACGTCCAGCCCGGCTTCAGCACGCCGATGGGCATCGCCCGGACCAGCGAGATCAATCTGTGGGTTCTGCCCGCGACGCCGACGCGTGCCGAGCTGGTGAAGCTGGCCGGGGTTGTGTGCGGCCCACCGTTGCTGGTCGCTTCGCCCGAGCATTATCACGCGGTCGGTGCCTTCGGCGTCTGGGCTCTGCCTGACCGATCGACGCCAGTGAAGACCCGACTGGAGAACGACTATGACGCCCTGATCGCCTTCTATCGCCACGAGGTCGACCAGCGGGACTGGTACGGCTTCTGGGACTACGGCGACATCATGCACACCTACGACAATGACCGTCATGCGTGGCGGTACGACGTCGGTGGCTATGCCTGGGACAACAGCGAAATGGTCCCCGACAAATGGCTCTGGTACGCGTTCCTGCGAACCGGCAGTGCTGAGACCTTCCGCTTCGCCGAAGCGATGTCGCGCCACACCAGCGAGGTCGACATGCACCACCTCGGCCGGTTCGCCGGCCTCGGCACGCGCCACAATGTCAGCCACTGGGGCGACGGTGCCAAGGAGGCCCGGATCAGTTCGGCGACCTTGCGGCGTTTCTACCACTACTTGACCGCCGACGAGCGGACGGGCGACCTGATGCGGATGGTCGTAAACGCCGACCACGCTCTGCTGACGACCAATCCGATCCGCCAGATCCTGCCCCCCTCGCCTCATCCGACACAGGCGCGGACGGGCCCCGACTGGTTCGCCTTCGCCGGCAATTGGATGACGGAGTGGGAGCGTACCGGCGACGTCAAATGGCGCGACAAGATTGTACTGGGCATGCGCTCGATCGCGGGTATGCCACACGGCCTCTTCACCGGCCCGCCCATGGGCTACGACCCGGCAACGGGCCAGTTGTATGACATCGGCTACGACGTCGACTTCTACTATCTGATGTTGATGATCTTCGGAGGCGCCGAGGTGCTGTTCGAGCTGGACGGCCTACTCGATATCCCCGAATTCGATGCCGCCCTCGTCGCCTTCGCCGAGGCCTACAACATGATGGAGCCCGAGCGCATCAGGGCCGTGGGCCCCAAGGCGCTGAACCCCATGTTCGGCAGCGACAACATCCCCTCGACGGTCTGGTACGCCCGCATGACCGCCTGGGCGGCGCACAAGAAGAACGATCCCGCGCTTGCGCAGCGGGCGTGGATGGAGCTGCTTGGCGGCCGCGGCGGAACCCTGCCCGGGCCGTCAGTGGTCACCCGGACTACGCGCGTCGACGGACCCGCGTTGCTGGAGCCGCGCGAGGAGATCCGCGGCCTGCAGACCAACAACAGTGCCCAGTGGTCGCTGAACTACATCCAGCTCCTCGCCCTCGTCGGCGACCATGCGCCGGCCAGCCTGGACAGCCGCTGGACCTGACGCAGCCGCCCGCCGTCGGGATCGAAAACCCGCGTCCCGATCCGGGGCGCGGGTTTTGACGTCGCGGCGACGAACAGCCAAAAAAATGACCGGCGCGTCAGGGCTGTGACGCGCCGGTCAGGCTCTCAGGAGACGATTAGTAGCGGAATCGGGCGCCGATGAAGAACTGACGTCCGGTGCGGCTGAAGACCGACTGGTCGCGGCGCTCCTGGCCGTTCCAGAAGTCCGTCGCCTGATCCGTCAGGTTGAGGGCGTCGAAGGTGACTGCGAGACGTTCGTTGACGTTGTAGGTCGCCGAGGCGTCGAAGTTCAGGTTTTCGTAGGAACCGCCGGAGTCAGCCAGTCCCGCCCGCAGGGGCACGAACCGTAGATACTCGCTGCGATACGCGGCCGAGATGCGAGCCGAGAAGCGCTCATCCTCGTAGTAGATCGTCCCGTTGAACGAGTCCGGCGACACGTTGATCAACGGAGCCGACAATGTGGGGCCCGTCGGCGACGGGCTGAGCAGATAGGTGATCTCGGACTCAATGTGCGTATAGTTCAGCAGCATGCCGGTGTTGGCCAGGAGGCCTGGCAGGAAGGTGAAGGGCTGCTGGTAGGAGATCTCCAGGCCGGTCAGCTCACCGCCCGGCGTGTTCTCGAACGTCGTCAGGGTCACCGCGGTGCCAGGATTCTGACCCGTCGGGAACAGAAGAGATGGCAGGCCTGAATCAGCGATGGTGGTCTGGGCCGTCACCTGTTGGGTGAAGCTGGCGATGTCCTTATAAAAGACCGCTCCGGACAGGATGGCACCTTGGCCGAAATACCATTCGATGCTGGCGTCTAGGTTCGTCGCGCGGATCGGATCCAGATCAGGGTTGCCGACCGTCGCCGTGAACGGCTCGGCGGCGCTGACTGAGCCACCCGGCGTCAACTGGGGCAGGGCCGGGCGGGACATGACCTTGGCGGCGCCGAAGCGGGCGATCAGGTCCGGCGTGATCTCGAGCGACAGGTTCAGGGCGGGCAGGACATCATCGTACTCGCGCGAGGCGTTGACGAGGGTCGTGCCGACGAAGCCGCTCGATTCCTGTTCCGTCTTCGCATAGCGGACGCCTACGTTGCCACGCAGCGTCATGTCGGTGAATACCGGAAAGTCGAAGTCCAGCTGGATGTAGGGGGTGATACTCCGCTCACTGACGTTCCGGTTGTCGGCGGCCGAACCGCCGCCGGGCCCCGTTCGGAAGTCGCCGAAGGCGTTCACGCAGTTGCACAGGACGTCGAATAGGTCGGAGATGGCCATGATGTCGGGAACGACGAAGGAGGTCATGGACCCGGGCGACAAGTCCAGACGGTCGCCGAAGCCGGTGACCAGGTTGCTGATGTCCGCAATGGTCGTGCCGGCGGGAAGCGTTGGTACCAGGGTCGTCGCTACGATCCGCCGCTGGCTCTCCGATTCGAATTTGAACTCCTTGATGGCCGCACCGAACTTGAGGGTAAAGCTGTCGGTCAGGTCGTAGCGAACGTCAGCCTTGAGATTCTCGAACGTATTTTCGACCGTCTGCGAGATCAGGCGGATGTCTGAATAACCATTGTAGAAGGACCAACTGTTGGGGTCGGCCGCGTTAAAGCCGAAGTCGACCCGGGGCGACTGCCGGCTGTCGCGCGAGTCATAGGTGAAGCCGTCGCTGTCGAACCGGTCCAGCGACATCAGCCGGAAGTCTGGGTTATCGAAGAAGGAATCGGATCGCCCGTACAGCACGTTCAACTGACCGCGGTCACCCAGGTTCTGGCGCAGGCCGATCGAAGCCTGCCAGAACTCGGTGGTCGACTGGTCATAGGTGCTGGTGGTGCGGAAGTCGGTGTCGTCGAACCGCATGAAGCGGACGAGACCATTCTCGTCAATCTCGACCTCGCGGATCTTCATGTTTGGACGGCCCGACCGCTGTAAGGGCGTCAGGGTCACACCCGGAAGCGATGCGCCGGCGTTGCCCCGGTTCAGACTGATCGGGTTAGTGGCCTGATCCTGCTTGGTCTGGTCAAAGCGGGAATAGGCAAGATCGACATTGAACAGGGTGTCGGGGTTTGGCTCAAACTGGAAGGCGGCGGTAACCCCCAGACGTTCCTGCTCATTCAGGAAGCGGCCGTAACCCGGCAGGCGCGGCAGGAAGATGTTCGGCTGGTTAATCGCGTTGTAGGCCGCGGGCGTGGAACCGGGGACAGCGCCGGGCGCGGGCATGCATTGGGGGGTGAACGACGCGGTGCCGACGCTGGGGTTCACCGGTCTAACCGAGGACCCGGGCACGACGGGGCAGAAGCCCTGAAGGACGTCGGAGAAGTCGGCGCCGGCGTTGGCGCCGGTGTTGGAATAGGCTTCTTCCACCACGTCGCGAGTGCTGTAGGCAAACGAAACCAGCGCCCCGAACTTGTCGTCCATCCAGGTGTTGCTGATCAGGCCCGTAAGGCGCGGCGCGAAAGTCTCACCGTTCTCGTAATAGGCAGCGGTCGCGCCGAACACGCCCTGAAGGCCCCGCTTGTCGAATGGGCGACCGGTCTGCAGGTCGATCGTGGCACCCAGGGACCCCTCGTCCACCTCAGCCGACTGGGTCTTGCGAACGGTTAGGGACGAGAACAGTTCGGACGCGAAGATGCTGTAGTCGAAGCCGCGTCCGCGATTGATGTTCGAGCCCAAGGTCGAACCGGTCGTGGTGGACAGCGCCTCCAGACCGTTCAGCCGCGTGCGCGAGAAATCACCGCCCAGGCCGCGGACCGTCAGACCCCGGCCCTCGCCGCCATCTCGTTCGATGGCCACGCCCGGCACCCGTTGCAGCGATTCCGCCAGGTTGGCGTCCGGGAAGTCCGCCAGATCTTCGGCGCTGATGACGTCGATGATCTCGTTCGATTGACGCTTACGTTCGATCGCGTTCTGCAGACTGCCGCGGAAGCCGGTGACGATGACCTCGTCGACTACGGTCCCGTCGTCCTGCGGGCTCGGAGCGGTCTGGGCGTGCGCGCCAGAAACGGCCAGTATTCCGACGGTTAGAGCGGCCAGGGAAACCCCAGCGCGCATGACGAGCCTCGAGCGGACAGCGTTGTTCATGATATTTTCCTCCGAGATGCCGCTTGCGGCATCGCCCCAGTAAGTGCGGCCTTATTCGACCGTCACGGCTTGATTGTTCTACTTTAGCTATCTGATATTGTTTGTTTTCTCTGGCCAGGTGCGGCCGTCTGTTACTCGCCGTTCTCCGGCACAGGCACGATGACGAGCGACAGGCGCTGCCCATCTGTCATCATTCCTGACTGAAGCAGGACGCGGCTGCCATCGGGGCTGAAGCTCGGATGGGCGTGGTCAGGCCGCATCCGGTGGCCGCCCGTCAACAGAGTCCGCTGACCGGTCCGGCGGTCGATCAGATGCACGTTGCCGTCGAAATCGTCGCCCGCAGCCCACCGGCGGTCATAGGTGACCGCATTGTGCCAATACCCGCCGGTGTTGGTCTCATCCTGGGGGATGTTGGGGCTTTCGAGGTATTGCAGTTCGCTGCGGGTCACGGTCGCGCTGTCGGTCTGCCCCAGGTTCTCGACCGTGCCGTCGATCGTCGACACCACCATGATCCCGGAAGGCCGCTGGCGCAGCTCGCGAGTGTGGCCCATCAGGTTGAAGATGACATGGTCCGCGTCAGCGAACTGTTCGTGGGTCACCCAGTCGCCGGGCTGCTCGACATAGAGCGGGCGGTTGTTGGAACCGTCGCCGTTGACGATCCACATCCGCTGGGGCGCGTCGCCGCCGGTCTCGTGGCAGTACATTATCTCGCCGGGCTTGATCGGATTGGCTTGGATATGGCCGATGCGGAAAGGGGTGCGGACCACTTCACGGACTGCGCCGGTCGCGATATCGACCGCCCGGATGCCACTTGGGACTTGGGGCACCAGGGCACCCGGTGCGCGGGGCGGCGGCATGGTCGAATCGAAGCTGACGTATGCGGTCCTCTCGTCGGCATCAAGCCCGAAACCGCTGCTAATGCTGCCGTCGTCCGGCATGGTCGCGACGACCCGATCATAGCCCTGGGGCTTGATGGCACCCGCCGCCGAATCCGCGAGCAGGGCCGCCAGATCTATCTCGATCAGTTGCGCGGCCTCGTCGTCGCCAGGACGACGCATGTAATAGACCTTGTTGCTCAGTCGCGCGACGTTCAGCCCGCCCGTGTTGACGCCAAGGCTGTCGGTGATCTGGGTAATGACGCCGGTGATCTCATTGACCACGAAGGCCTGAGGCGAGTCGACACCAGCCCTATCTGACGACCGGAAAACGATATGGTTCCCGTCCATCGACCACTGCTGGTGCGTGGGGTAAATCTTGGAGTCTCTATACGCACCTGAGGTCAAGACCGTCAGCGAGCGACCAGTGACGCGGTCAACCACCATCTGCATCTCGGAGGGGAAACGACGTCCTACGTCCGATGCCTCCGCCGCCCCGCAGACCATCGCTAAGCCGAACGCGACGATGCCCAGTACCCGTATACGCATGGAACCCTCTCCTCTTGCTTTCGTCGACAACCGGCCAAGGCTTGGATCATCGAACTCGACGCGAAATCTCGTGCGATCCAGACGATCGGAGTTTTTCGGTCGGGCGGAGGCGCGGGCTCGCACGGACGCACAACCTCGCGCGCAGCTCCAATGTCTCCTCCCAACCCATGCGTCTGCGCGCATTTCCGATGCGACCTGCGTCGACACCGTCATGAGCTTTCCACCAAGTTTTGGTAAAGTCAAATGGTAGCACACTATCCCGTATTGTGGGATCTTGGCGCTCTATTTGTGGAATTAGTTGGTTTTCGGCACGCCGGGACAGGGCCATGGCGACCCGCATGTCCGCAGCCGAAGGGAAGGGATCGCCAAACGCCTCACCAGATCCAGCCAGAGCGCTGGCCGAGGCGTGGCCCAGCAGGACGCAGAAGGGTCCGAGCGACTGCATCCGCACGAACTACAGCCCAGAGCGCACTCCGCCGTCCAGCATATATCCTCCGCTGGGCTGGCCACTCGGTCCACGATGGCCGGCAATGCACTAGCCGTCGACTAGGCTACGCCCAGTTGGCGGCTGCCGTCGTCGGGATGCAGAATGCCCTTGAACCAGAATAGCCCCTGGACCGCGTCCCTCACCGCAGCGATCGGACAGGCCGAGACCGTCGGCAGACAGAACGGGACATTCGCCCGCGCGGCTTGGCACTCCCCGCGTCGCGCATTCACCCCGGCCAGGCTTGTGGGACGCAGGCACACCGCAATCGAGACCGTCTGGCAGAACAGCGAAGTCGGGAGATCGCCCGCCGACCCGTCCTTGGACAGATACACTTATCATATAGTGACATGTCAGAGCAGTATATGGCACAATCTGCAGACAGGAGGCTGAGCGCAGCCTAGGCAATCCAAACCCGTCGAGGAGGACGCTCATGAGATCCTGGCTTATCCACCCCGCGGCGGGGGCCATCGCCGTCTCCCTGTTGAGCGCAATGCCCGTGTTGGCCCAGAGCGAGCGGGCTCCGCGGCAGCAAGAAGCCCTCGATCGAGGCACGGTGGCGGCTGCGGCCGTCGGAAGGGGCATTCTGGTCAGCTGGCGCCTGCGAACGGAAGACGCAGCGGATACCGCGTTCGACATCTACCGGAACGGTCAGAAGGTGAACGGCGAGCCATTGGTGGCCAGCACCAGTTTCGCTGATCCCGATGGGACCGCTGGCGATCTTTACGAGGTTCGCGCGCTCGCGGGTCCTTCCGTCAGCGGGGCCGACACGACCGCAATAGCAGGAGGATATCTGTCCATTCCGCTGCAACGCCCCGCGGGCGGCTCGACCCCGACCGGCGAGGCCTTCACCTACAACGCGAACGATGGAAGCGTCGGCGACCTGGACGGCGACGGGCGCTTCGAGATTGTCGTGAAATGGGACCCGACGACCTCCAAGGACAACGCGTTCTCTGGCTATTCCGGTCCGGTCCTGCTGGATGCCTACACGCTTGACGGACTGAGGTTGTGGCGGATCGATCTGGGGCCGAACATCCGGGCCGGAGCGCACTACACCCAGTTCCTGGTGTTCGATTTCGACGGAGACGGACGCGCCGAAGTGGCGGCAAAGACCGGAGACGGTACGATAGACGGACAGGGCGGCATCGTCGGCGACCGTAACGCGGATTGGCGCGAGCATGGCGGAGAGGCGCCCCAGGCCGACCGGACCGGAGCCGCCCTTCGGCCCGACGGCACCCGCTATGCCGACCTGACGGGTCGCATCCTGAGGGGACCCGAGTATCTGACTGTATTCGAGGGCACGACGGGCAGAGCCCTCGCCACCGAGGCCTTTACCCCGTCACGACACCCCGACACCGAAACTCCAGACGCCGCGCAGCTGGCGGAACGCTGGGGTGACGGCTACGGCAACCGGTCGGACCGGTATCTGGCGGGCGTGGCCTATCTGGACGGGGCGCGTCCCAGCATCGTAATGGCGCGCGGCTACTATGCCCGCACGACGGTTGCCGCCTGGGATTGGCGGGACGGTCGGTTGAGCCAGCGCTGGCTGTTCGATACCGGCTCGCCCGACGACGCCTTCTCGGGCCAGGGCAACCACCAGCTGAGCGTGGCTGATGTCGACGAGGATGGTCGCGACGAGATCGTCTATGGCTCCATGGCCATCGACGACAATGGCACCGGATTGTGGACCGCGCGCCTGTTTCACGGCGACGCCCTGCACCTGTCGGATCTCGACCCGTCGAGGCCGGGCCTCGAGAGATTCGGGGTGCACGAAAGTCCTGGCCGAAACGGCGGCATCGGCGCGGCCATGCTGGACGCACGAACCGGCGCGGTCCTTTGGAGCACACCGGCGGACTCGGACATCGGCCGCGGCGTCTCCTTCGACATCGATCCGCGCCACCTCGGGGCGGAAGCCTGGGCCGCCAACTCCGACACCCTTTATGACGTGAAGGGGCAGCCCATCGGCAGACGCCCGCGGCAGATGAATTTCGGCATCTGGTGGGACGGCGATCTGCTGCGTGAACTGCTGGACGGCACGACCATCTCGAAGTGGAACTGGGAAGCGGAAGAAGCGACGCCCTTGCTGACCGCGACGGGAGCCGCCTCCAATAACGGGACCAAGTCGAACCCCGTGCTTTCGGCCGACATCCTGGGCGACTGGCGCGAGGAGGTGATCTTGCGGGCGGAGGACAACTCCGAACTCCGCATCTATGTGACGCCTCATACGACGGACGTCCGCATGGTCACGCTCATGAGTGATCCGGTCTATCGCCTCGCGGTCGCGTGGCAGAACACGGCCTACAACCAGCCGCCTCACACAGGCTTCTATCTCGGCGAGGGCATGACGGCGCAGACGCGGTGAAAAGGCTGGGCCTGGGGCTGTCTGTCATGGTCGGATTGTTCGTCGCGACCTCCGCGACGGCTCAGAAACGATTCGACTTCGCGACCGACGTTGATCGGCCCGGGTGGCAGCGCGTCGCGCCCGATACGGCTTATGCCGACGCGATCGGATACGGCTTTGAGCCAGATGGCGGCGATGGCGCGCTGTTCTCCGTGGCCATCGCGGAGGGCGACTATCGCGTCACCGTCTGGCCGGCCTCATCGGCGCCGCTGACCGTCTGGGCCGAGACTCGCCGGTTGATGCGCCGGGCGACGAACGCTCCCGTCCAGTTCACGGTCAATGTCCGGCAACCGGGTCTGCAACCCGTTCCTGCCAACGCCCCGGGAGGTTCGGCGGTGCGCCTGAATGCGCGGGAACAGGGCTCCAGATCCTGGGACGACCGATTGACCCTGGGGTTCCACGGCCCGGTGGCCCGGATCGAAATCGAACCCGTTACGGCGACGCGTCTGATCCTGCTAGGCGACTCGACCGTGGCGGATCAGGCTGGCGGCGACTACGCCAGTTGGGGGCAGATGCTGCCCCGGTTTCTCGACGACGGCGTCTCCGTCGCCAACCACGCGGAGTCCGGAGAGACGCTAAAGTCCTTCCTGACCGGGCTGCGCCTGGACAAGGCGCTGAGCCAGCTCAGACCGGGCGACGTCGTCCTGATCCAGTTCGGGCACAACGACTCAAAGGCTCAGTGGCCACAGACCTATGCCGAGGCAGGCACGACCTTTCGAGCCTATCTTCGAGTGTACCTCGAGGAGGTTCGCCGGCGCGGCGGCAGTCCAGTGCTCGTCACCTCGCCGCACCGGCGCACCTTCGGCGCGGACGGCCGGATCACGAACAGCCACGGGGGCTATCCGGATGCAGTCCGGGCCGTCGCGCGCGAGCAGTCGGTGCCGCTGATCGATCTGACCATGGCCAGCGCCCGCCTTTATGAGGCCTTGGGGGCCGAGCGCGCGCGTCTTGCCTTCGCCAACGAGGGGAACGACGCGACACATCACAATGCCTATGGAGCCTACATCCTGGCGGCCGTGATAGCCGAGGGGCTGCGCGACCTCGACGATCCGATCGCGGGACATGTGACGACGGACCTGCACCTCCTGGATCTCGACAACCCGCCGCCGCCAGAGCAATTCGATGTGAGGCTGATCCCCGCGCGTCCGATCGAGAGTCCCTCAGGTTCATGAGAGTCCGTCCTCCGCTCGAGCCGTCCTCGCCCGTCCGAGCCATCGGCCGCCGTCTGGTCCTGGCCGTTCTTGTCGCGGCCTGCGGGTTCCCGGTCGCTGCTCGCCAGGTCGAAACCGCATCACCGGCCTATGTCCTGACGGCCTTCCGGAACGGCGACGCCCGGACGATGAGCGTCTACGGATCAGACGACGCCGCGTCCTTCATGCCGCTCGCGCTGGCGGCCTATAGCCCACCCGGCGGGCTGATCCGCGATCCCAGCATTATCCAGACATCCGACGGCTGGTACCGCGTGGTCTACACCACCGACTGGAGCAGCACCGAGATCGGCTTCGCGCGCAGTCGTGATCTGACACATTGGGAGTTCGAGCGGAATCTGAGGCTGCCGATCGTCGGCCTCACCAATGCCTGGGCACCCGAGTGGTTCGTTGACGAGGACGGCAGCACGCTCATCATAGTGTCCCTGTCGCACAACGGCACGGAGGGACCGTTTCAGCCGCATCTGATGACGGCTACGGATCAGGCCCTGACTCAATGGAGCGCCCCGCGGCCCATGCCGGGCCTGGGTCCAAACGCCATTTACACCTTCGTGGTGAGGCAGGGCGACAGCTATCAGGCCTTCGTCAAGAACGAGACGACGAAGTTCATCGAACGAGCCGCCGCCCCTGCGCTCGAAGGCCCCTGGACCATCGTCGGCAGCGGCGACTGGGCGGGCTGGGGATCGTGGAACGAGGGCCCGGCCCTCGTCCGTCGACTGGACGGCGGGTGGCGGATCTATTTCGATCAGTATGTCGAGAAACGCTACTGGCACAGCGACAGCGACGACCTGATCCATTGGACGCCGCGCACCGAACTGGCCGGGCTGTCGGGGGTGGTGCGTCACTTCACGGTCCTGCAGCAGCAGCCGTCTCCGATATCGCCATGAGGCGGTTTCCGACATTGTTCGGCCTGCTAAGCGCGATGACGGCGATGGCGATGACCAGCTGCGCGACTCCTGACGTCAATACGGTGCGAACGGCAGGGCTCCGATTGGTCCCCGGGACCCTGTTGCACAGCGACGACTTCCGCGCCGGCCTGTCGCAATGGGCCGTCGAACTCGAACGCGGCGGACGCGTCGAGGCCGAAGACGGTACCCTGGACATCGATGTGCCCGCCGGAGCGACCATCTGGTTTCGCACCGAATTGCGGGGTCCGGTCATGATCGAATACCAGGCCGAATTGGTCGATCGGGGTGGTCCGCACGATCGCGTCAGCGATCTCAACGCCTTCTGGATGGCGTCCGACCCCCACCGGCCGGACGGCAGGCCCTACGCTCGCAGTGGAGCTCTGGTCGACTACGATACGCTGCTGACCTATTACGTGGGCCAGGGCGGAAATGGGAACACGACTACGCGCATGCGGCGCTACTTGGGCGAGGCGGGCAACCGATTCCTTCTGCCGGAACATGATCGCTCCGACCTTGCGAGCCTGCTTCAACCCAGCCAGATCCAGACCCTTCGATTCATCGCGGCCGGTTCGATCGTCCAGTATTGGCGAGACGGCATCCTGATTTTCGAGATGGACGATACCCTCCCTATCGACGCGGCTGGTTCGCGGTGCGCACAACACAGAGTCATTTGCGAATCCGGAACTTTCGTGTGTTCGACCTGGCGGCACGATGACCGCTGCCAGAATTTTCTGCGTCCGCGATTTCGGGGCCATCGGAGATGGCCTAGCCCTGGATACAGCTGCGATCAACGCGGCGATCGAGGCGGCTGAGAGAGCCGGAGGCGGCCGCGTCGTGCTGCCGGCCGGGCGCTATCTCAGCTTTTCGATCAGGCTCAGAAGTCGGATCACGCTGGAACTTGGCGAGGGCGCGGTTCTCGAGGCGGCCGACCCCGCACGGCACGACGGCCAATACGATGCGCCCGAGCCCAACGCCCATGACGCCTACCAGGACTTTGGCCACAGCCACTGGCACAACAGCCTGATCTGGGGCGAAGGCGTGCACGACGTCGCCCTGATCGGTCCGGGCATGATCCAGGGTCTGGGCCTCACGCGGGAAGGTCCGGGGGCCCCCTGGTCACGCGATCATGTCGGAGATCGACCGCTGAGCATGGGGCCTGCCGAGGTATTGTCGGCCGCTGCGCTGACGGCCGAACAAGCGGCCATGAGCGGTCAGGGCAACAAGGCTGTCGCCCTGAAGAATGCGCGCAATGTCGTGATTCGAGATCTCACCGTCCTGAAGGGTGGCCATTTCGCATTCCTCCTCACCGGGGTCGACGGGCTGTTGATGGACGGCCTGCGGATAGACACTGACAGGGATGGCATCGACCTCGATTGCGTGCGGGACGCGCGACTGTCGAACCTCCGGGTAAATACGCCCAATGACGACGCCATCGTGCTCAAGACGTCCTTCGCCCTGGGCGAAAGACGATCGACGGAGCGGATCCGGATCACGGGCTGCCGCGTGTCCGGGTTCGACATGGGGACCATGCTGGATGGGACATGCGGTCGGACCCAGGACCTGTCGCCGGACCTCGATCGCGTCACCGGGCGCATAAAGCTGGGAACCGAGTCGAACGGCGACTTCCGCGACATCGAGATCGCCGACTGCCTGTTCGAACGTTCGCGCGGCGTAGCGATAGAGACGGTCGATGGCGGCGTGATCGAGGACATCATCGTGCGCGACATCGTCATGCGCGAGGTGACCACGGCACCGATCTTCCTGCGCCTCGGCGACCGTCGTCGGGGTCCGGAAGGCACGACCGTGGGGGCCATGCGCCGCATCACGATCCGCAACCTGGTCGCGACCGGCATTGACCCCCGCTACGCAGCGACACTGGCAGGCTTGCCGGCTCATCCGATCGAGGATGTCGGGCTGAGCGACATCCACCTGACCTATGGCGGTGGTGGAACGGCGACGGACGCAGGGAGGACGGTCCCGGAACTGCCGCACGCCTATCCCGAGCCCAGCATGTTCGGCGTCAGCCCCGCGCATGGCCTGTTCGCCCGCCACGTCCGTGGGCTCACGCTGGAGAACGTGGTCTTCGCGACGGAAACGCCGGACGCGCGCCCCGACATCATGCTCGACGACGTCGACTAGGGTCCCGGGGCCCGAAGATGGAAGACCGGGGCCAGGTTGACCTGGACCGGCACATTGTCCGGGCCGGCCTGCATGATGTCGGCCATCATCGCCCACCAGCGCTGCATGACGTCCGTGCCGGGAAGATCGGCCAGGGTGTGATCGACCCGTCGCGTCATGACGGCGAACAGGTGATCACTCTCCGGGTCCAGGAAGATCCGGTAGTCAATCACGCCCGCCGTGAGCAGCGCCTGCGAGAGCTCTGGCCAGATGTCGTCATGGCGACGGCGATACGTCTCGGCCTGGCCCGGGTTCATATTCATGCGGAATGCGACGGTCTCGGTGACGGGCGCGCTCATTGCAGGTTCACGAAGGCACCGCCATCGACCAGCAAGGCCGCGCCGGTGACGTAACGCGCCATGTCGGAGGCCAGGAAGACGATGGGGCCGGCCAGGTCATCCGGTTCGCCAAGACGTCCCAGCGGAATCCGTCCCGCCATGTATTCGCGCTTCGCGGGATCGGCCAGATCTTCACGGTTGATGTCGGTCTCTATCGTGCCGGGCAGGACCGAGTTGCAGCGGATCCCATGCGGCCCCAAAGCAATGGCGCAGGACTGCATCAGCGAATGCACCCCTGCCTTGGTCGGGGTGTAATGGGTCTGCATGCCGCCGCCGACCAAAGCGCTGATCGAGCTGACAGCGATCAGGGCACCGCCGCGCCCCTGATCCACCATCTGTTTTGCGGCCGCCTGGGACATATAGTAGGCCCCGTGCAGATTGACCCGCATCGTCCGTTCCAGCACCTCGGGCGGCATGTCCAGAAAGCTGTGGAATGGGCAGATGCCGGCATTGCTGACGAAGACATCCACCTTCCCGAACGCCTTGACCGCCGCCTGGACGAAGATCGGGGCCTGGTCCGGGTCGGAGACGTCGCCCTTCACCGCGATGGCGCGTCGCCCCATGGCCTCGATCTCGGCCACCGCGCGCTCGGCACCGTTCTGGTCATTGAGATAGTTGATCGCGACGTCGGCCCCGTGTCGGGCACATCCCAGGGCGGCGGCGCGGCCAATGCCGCCCGACGCCCCGGTGATCAGAACGGTCTTGCCTTCCAGCAACATGGAGCCTCCGGATGTCAGGGTCGTGGGGAGCGTCTGGGCTTGGCCGCGATCCCGGCGACGGCGTCTTCGCGCCAGCCCAGTTCACGGCTTATGGCCTCGGCCGTCGCCCGAACCTGCTGGGGCAGCGAGGCCATGCGGTGGTCGTCCATGTACTGCGCCGCGCTCGACAGACTGATGGCACCGACGATGCGTCCGGCAACATCTCTGATCGGGGCAGCCACGCAGCGGATGCGATCCTCGTTCTCCTCGAGGTCGAAGGCGTGGCCGTCGCGCGCGTACTCGCGCATGCGGCTCAGCCAAGTCTCCCGATCCAGAGTGCTTCGACTGGAAGCCTCTTCCATGTCGAACATCTCGGCCCGCCGGACTTCGGTTTCGTCCAGAAGCAGGGCCTTGCCCAGACCCGTTGAACGCAAGGGCTGTCGCTCGCCGACGCGTGAGCTGATCTCGATGCGACGACGGCCAGGGATTTTGTCCAGGTAGAGCGCGCGGCCCTTGTCCAGGACGCCCAGATGGACCGTGTCCTCTGTTTCGGCGGCGAGCGTCTCGAGATGAGGCCGGGCGACGCGGGGAAGATCCTTCTGCTGCTGCGCCTTGAAGCCCAGTTCCAGAAGCTTGGGCCCGAGCACATATCCTTCCCGCGGAAGAAAGTTCAGGTACTGCCTCTCGACCAGCGCTGCCGCGAGCCGGTGGGTGGTGCTGCGCGTCAGGCCCAGACGCGTCGCCAGTTCTGCAAGGCCGATCGTGCCGTCCGACACGGCCTCGACTACATCCAGCCCGCGAAGAAGGGTCTGGCTGCTCGACGATTTGCCGCCCTCCGACCCCTCTGCGGTCGCTGTTCGTGTTGACGCCGATATTCTCATCTCGTAACGTCCTATTTCATATGCTGAAACGATACACAAGCGATCGGCCTGTGAGACAGCGGGGAAAATCAAGGCTTCGGATCGCACGAATCGTGGACGCCCGCCTGCGAACTTCTCTCTACTATCTCATATATTGACACCCGGAGTTCACGCCGCAATGGGATTTCCCGTCATCCGCCAGGTGCGGGCCTTCGTCGTTCGCGGCGGGGGGGCCGATTATCATGACCAGGGCGAAGGCCACTGGATCGACGACCACATCGCCACGCCGATGTCCCGCTATCCCGAGTATCGCCAGAGCCGTCAGAGCTTCGGCATCAATGTGCTGGGCACGCTTGTCGTCGAGATCGAAGCTGCCGACGGAACGATCGGGTTCGCGGTGACCACAGGCGGCGAGCCGGCGGCCTATATCGTCGAGAAGCATCTGGCGCGCTTCCTCGAAGGGCGTGCACCCAATGAGATCGAGAAGATCTGGGATCAGATGTACTTCTCGACCCAGTACTATGGTCGCAAGGGCCTGGTGGTGAACGCGCTGTCCGGTGTTGACCTGGCGCTTTGGGATCTGATGGGCAAGCTGCGGGGCGAGCCCGTTTATCACATGCTCGGCGGGGCGGTTCGCGACGAACTGACGTTTTACGCCACCGGTGCGCGCCCAGACCTTGCGAAGCAACTGGGATTCATCGGCGGCAAGATGCCTCTTCACCACGGCCCGGCCGAGGGTGAGGAAGGCCTGCGCAAGAACATCGAGGAACTGGCCACGATGCGCGAGCGCGTCGGCGAGGATTTCTGGTTGATGTTCGACTGCTGGATGTCGCTGGACCTGAACTATGCCACCCGCCTGGCGCACAAGGCGCACGAATATGGCCTGAAGTGGATCGAGGAAGCACTGAGCCCGGACGACTACTGGGGCTATCGCGACCTGAAGGCCAATGCGCCCAAGGGTATGCTGGTCACGACCGGCGAGCACGAGGCCACGCGCTGGGGCTTCCGCATGCTGCTGGAGATGGACTGCTGCGACATCATCCAGCCCGACGTCGGCTGGTGCGGCGGCATGACCGAACTGATCAAGATCTCGGCTCTGGCCGATGCGCGCGGCGTCATGGTCATTCCGCACGGGTCGAGCGTCTACAGCTACCATTTCGTCGTCACGCGCCATAACAGCCCGTTCGCGGAGTTCCTGATGATGGCGCCCAAGGCGGACGAGGTGGTGCCGATGTTCCAGCCCCTGCTGACCGGAGAGCCGGTTCCGGTGAACGGCAGGCTGAAGGTTCCGGACACGCCCGGCTTCGGCGTCGCCCTGAATTCCGACATCCCGCTCCACCGCCCCTACACCCACTAGAACGCCCGGACCCCGTCCATGAAACTGTTGCGATACGGCCCGAGCGGCCATGAGAAGCCCGGAATGCTGGACGGGGACGGGGTCATCCGCGACCTGTCCGGCCACGTCGCCGACATCACGCCGGACCTGATCCACGGCGAGGGCCTGGCTCGGTTGCGCGCGATCGATCCGGCCTCCCTGCCAGTGGTCGAGGGGGCGCCGCGCCACGGCGTTCCGGTGGCGGGCAGCCGCAAATTCATCGCCATCGGTCTGAACTTCGCCGACCACGCGGCCGAATCAAACCTGCCCATCCCTGCCGAGCCGGTCATCTTCATGAAGGCCATCAGCTGCCTGACCGGGCCGAACGACGAGGTCATGATCCCTCGCGGTTCCCTCAAGACCGACTGGGAGGTCGAACTGGGCATCGTCATCGGTAAACCCGCCTCCTACGTCGAAGAGGCGGACGCGCTGGATCATGTCGCGGGCTATGTCCTGATCAACGACGTCTCCGAGCGCGCCTTTCAGATCGAACGCGGCGGCACCTGGGACAAGGGCAAGGGCTGTGACACCTTCGGTCCCGTCGGCCCCTGGCTGGTGACCTCCGACGAGGTCGCCGATGTCCAGAACCTGGACATGTGGCTGGATCTGAACGGGACGCGCATGCAAACCGGAAACACCCGGACCATGATCTTCGGCGTGGCCGAGATCGTGGCCTATGTCAGCCAATTCATGACGCTGGAACCGGGCGACCTGATCACGACAGGCACGCCGCCAGGCGTCGGCCTGGGCCAGAAGCCGGAACCCTTTTATCTGAAGCCGGGCGACGTCATGCGATTGGGGATCCAGGGTCTGGGCGAACAGCAGCAGACGGCCGTGGCCTGGCACGCCACCGTATCGGGAGAAGCCGCGTGAGTATCTATGGCAACCGCTTCGAGGGCCGCTGCGCCATCGTCACCGGTGGTGCGTCCGGCGTCGGTCGAGAGACGGCGGCACGGATCGTGGCCGAAGGAGGAAAGGTCTCTCTGTGGGATCTGGACGCCGGGGCATTGTCGGAAGTTGCCCGGGCCATCGGAGCCAGCAACTTTCAGGCCGTCGACGTATCGGACCACGAAGCCGTCACCCGCGCCGCCAACGCGAGCGTCGAAGCCATGGGTCGGATCGACATCCTGGTCGTAGGGGCCGGCATCACGGGTGCCACGGGGCCGGTGTGGGAATTTCCCGTCGACAGTTGGCGCCGGGTCATGGACATCAACCTGAACGGTGCTTTCTACTGCTGCCGCGCTGTGGTGCCGCACATGTTGAAGAACGACTACGGCCGGATCGTCAATGTGTCGTCGGTGGCGGGCAAGGAGGGCAATCCGAACGCCTCGGCCTATTCGGCGTCCAAGGCCGGGCTGCTGGGCTTCACCAAGTCCCTCGGCAAGGAACTGGCCCAGACCGGCGTGCGCGTGAACGCCATCACTCCAGCGACCTTCAAGAGCCCGATCCTGGATCAGCTGCCGCAAAGCCAGATCGACTACATGCAGTCCAAGATCCCGATGGGGCGCCTGGGCGAGATGGCCGAGGTGGCCTCTCTGATCTGCTGGCTGGCCAGCGAGGAGTGCAGCTTCTCCACCGCCGCCACCTTCGACATCTCGGGCGGCCGCACGACCTACTAGAGGGAGCGACCAAGGTGGCGCACGACCTGCCGATCGTCGATCCGCATCAGCACCTCTGGGATTTCGATCGCCACCACTACGGCTGGCTGATGGACCATCCGCTGCCGAACAACCCGGCGGGAGACTGCACGCCCATCGCCCGACCCTATGGGCTCGACGACTATCTGGCCGACGTCGCGGGGTGGAATGTGGTGGGCACAGTCCATGTCGATGCGGGGGCCGACGCGGACGAGGCGCTGGACGAGACCCGCTGGCTGCAGGGCATCGCGGACGCGCGGAGTATCCCCAACGGCATCGTGGCCTATGCCGCGCTGGACCAGCCATTGGCCGAGCTCGATGCCTTACTGGAGGCCCATCGGGCGTTCGCGAATGTGCGGGGCATCCGCCAGATCGTGAGCTGGCATGCCGATCCGGCCAGGACCTATAGCCCGCGCGACCTGCTGCAGGACGAGGCGTGGCGCGCCGGCTTCGCCCTGTTGCGTAAGCACGATCTGTCGTTCGACCTGCAGATCTATCCGTCCCAGATGGCCGAGGCGGCCCGGCTGGCGGCGGAGAATCCCGACACGCAACTGATCCTGAACCACGCGGGCATGCCCACCGACCGCGACGCCGGGGGTCTGAAGGCCTGGAGCGATGGCATGGCCCTGCTGGCGGCCCAGCCCAATGTCGCGGTCAAGATATCCGGCCTGGCCATGGTGGACCGGACCTGGACGACGGCGTCCATCCGCCCCCTTGTTCTGGAAACGATCGACCTGTTCGGTCCGGACCGCGCCATGTTCGCCAGCAACTTTCCGGTCGACAAGCTGTACGGGTCGTTCAGCGAACACTTCAGCGCCTATGACGCTATCACCACCGACTTCAGCGACACGGACCGCCGGAAGTTGTTCGGGCAGACGGCGACCGCGATCTACCGCCTCTGATCCACGATGGCGTCGTCGCGGTCCCGGTCCCGGTCCCGCTGGATATCCTCCAGGGACTTGCCCTCGTGACGCGGCGCCCAGATCCAGCCGATCAGTCCGCTCGCCGCCAGAAAGCCCGTCAGGATCCACGCGAGGGTCTGGAACCCTGCCAGGGTCAGCACCGGAACGAAAAAGCTCCACACCCCAAGCATGATCCGCACGACCGCGAAGGCAAGCCCCTGGGCCGTCGCCCGGATCATCGTCGGAAACAGCTCGGCGCTCCACAGCTGGAAGAAGGACTGCTGCCCGAACCCGGCGGCGAACCACATCAGAAACACATGCACCATGGCCAGCGGCAGGGTCAGCGGGGCGACGGCCAGCATGGCCATGCCCGCGACCTGTAACAGGGCTGAAACGCCAAACAGCCAGCGCTGATTGACCCGGTCCGACAGCCGCATGAACACCAGGGCGATGGAGACCATGCCGATCGCGAAACTGGCCGCCTGAACCGCCACGCTGGTGGCCTGGCTCTGATCGCCGACCGTCGAGAGAATGTAGGGAAAGAAGAAGCCATAGGTCCCGGCCCACAGGTTCCACAGCCCGTACATTCCGATAAGAAAGATCAAGGCCTTCAGATGCCGGGGACGCAGCAGCGTGCGCCACGCGCTGGCTTCCCCTTTCGCCCTGGGCCTTGCACGGGCCTCTTCCCACAGAGGGGACTCCTTCATGCGTGACCTGAGGAAGGTCAGCGCCAGGGCCATGACTGCCAGATGGGCGAATACGATGCGCATCCCCAGGATGCCGAGCGGAGCCAACGCCAACGAGAGCAGCAGCACGACAACCGGCCCGGCATACCAGAGGACCTGGGCCAGGCCGCTGTGCTTCCCGCGCGCGCCATTGGGCGCCATTTCGGCGATCAACGACCAGGAGGCGGGAATGTCCGCCCCGACCGCCAGGCCGACCAGCACGAACCCGACCACGATCATCCACGGCGAAACCGCAAAGACCAGAAACAGCATGCCGAAGGCGTAGAACAGCATGTCGTACTGATAGATGCGCTTGCGCCCGTAAAGGTCGCACAGCCTCCCGCCGATCAGCGCCCCGACGCCGGCCGAGATGGCGTTTGCGCTGAACGCACCGATCAGACCAACAAAGGACGGAGCAAGATCATAGGCCGCGACCCGGAGCGCCAGGGCCGCCGACCCTGCCACGATGGAGCCGGCGTCGATATAGTTGGCCAGTCCGGCGAGGATGGTGTTCCGCCAGTCCTCGCGGCTTGATGGTGCCGCCCCCGCGTCCGCGCTCATCCCTGCTCCCCGATCAGGCCGCCTTGGTCACCTCAACCGCATAGACGTGGTTGGCCCCGTGCATGTTCGAGCGGAACACCAGCCAGCGGTTGTCAGGCGTGAAGGTGATGTTGGGCTCCAGCCGATAGTCGTGCGCGCCCATGTTCACCAGGCGCTCGGAGCGAAAGATGCCCGGCCGGATCAGATCGCCCGCGTTGGGGGCGCTCAGGCCCGCCACGTCGGGAATGGCCTCGGGCCGGAACAGGTAGATCCATTTTCCGTTCGGCGCCCGGGCGACCATTTCCGGATCGCCGCCGTCGCCAGCGAAAAGCGCGCCGTCGTGCGAGCTGTTGAAATGGACCGACCACTCATCGCGTTCGAGATGGTAATGGGTCCTGACGCCGGTCTCCAGATCATAGCCCGCGACCGTGAACTTCTGGCCGCGCGGCGTCTGAAGGTCGTACCAGATGGTCTTGCCGTCGTCGGCGAACCACTCGTGGCCGGCGATCTCCATGTTCATCGTCCGGGTGTGAACCCTGGTCATCCCGGTGCCGTTGGTGCGGATGGTCCAGATGCGATCGACCTTGTGCCACGGCCCCTCGTGGCAGAACATGATCAGGCCCGGATCGGTCGGCGAGAACTGCAGATGGTTCAGCCAGTCCGTCGCCCGGTGCACCACACGACGTTCGCCGGTGCGGACATCAAGGGTGAAGATCTCCATCGGAATTCTGGCTTCCAGCCGGTCGTTCAGCCGCACCTCCTTGGCGTCGGCGAACGTCATCGGCGTGCCGTCGGGCCAGTTGGCGGAATAGGCGGCCTGGTCGTATCGCCCGTCCCGCCCCCGGGTCCGGGGCTGCAAGGGCATGTCGCGCTCGGCATACTGACCGAGCAGCAATGTCTCGTCGGCATTGATGGACCCGATGCTGCCCGAGGCGATGGTTCCGATCTCTCGCTCGGCACCGGTGGTGGCATTGGCGGCGAAGACGGTCGTCGCACGGGGCTGGGACGAGCCGTCCCCGGGCGCTGTGCGCGTGAAGTAGATATCGCCCGTCTTGCGACCAGCGAACAGCAGTTGCAGCCCCTCGCCCGTGACGATCGGTCGGATCGCGCGGGTCTGCAGATCCAGTGCCGAAATCGTCCCGGGTGTCGAAAACACCATGGTCCGGCCGTCCGGCAGATAGCTGTTCTGATGGAAATACAGGCTTGAGCTTCCCGGGGCGTCAGACAGGCGAACCACGCGGTGACCTGTGTCGGCATCGATCCATTCGCGGGGCGGCTCGGCCAGGCTGGCCGGTGCCGGCACCGGCTGGGTGGGCGTGGACTGGGCCACGGCGCGGGAGGTGGCCGCCAGCCCCCCCAGAACGAGCGCGCCTGCGGCTGTGCGGCGGGTTAGGTTCAGCATGGCTGTTCTCCGTTCAGCTGGGTCCAACGCCCGGGTCGATGTCCGGGCCGGTACGGGTTTGAGGCGGGGCGGCGGTCGCCTTGCTGGCACCCCACAGGCGCTCATAGGGCCAACCGGTCAGGTCCTCGACGACCTCTTTTGCGGCCGGGCTCGACGGGCTGCGCTCACCGGCATGGAACCGGTCGATCTCGGCCATCAGCACACCGTGGGTCCGGGCGTTCAGCCGGAACCGCCACGAGATGATCAGGCCGAACAGCATCATGGCGATCGGTCCCGCGATCAGCAGCCAGACGATGGTGTTGACGGCTTGCGGCGTCTGCTCGACCGCCACGCCGTCCGTCGGCGAGATATAGCCGCCGGCACCGATGATCCATCCCGTAGCGATAATCGCGCCCGACTGGGCCACCTTTCGGACCAGGGTCATGACCCCGGCGAAGATGCCTTCGCGTCTCTGGCCCGTGACCGCTTCATCCACGTCGGGCAGGTAGTTGTAGACGCTCCAGGGCACGAAGTTCAGCGTGCCGCGGCCCAGACCCGCAAGGATGATGGGGGCGAACAGCCAGAAGACCAGCGTCGGACTGAACGCCGCGCCCATCGGGTTCAGCGCGCTCAACACGTTGCCGTCCAGCGCTGCCAGCCCTTCGCCGAACCCGGCGGGCCGGACGAAGTAGAAGATCAGATACAGCATCAGGGCCAGGCTGAAGAAACTGATGGCGACCCGATAGGCCAGGACTGGCCCGGTGCGGATCACGATGTTGATGGCAATCATCACCGAGATCAGCTGGGCGACATACATCGCCGTCATCAGTTGCGAGATGATCAGAGTCCCACCCAGCAGCACCGTGACGACGAAGATGGGAAAGGCCGTATTGAAGATGTCCTGGGCGATGTATCCGCCCAGGTAGATCGACAGATGCTGGCGAAAGGCGCGGATCTTCAGGGTCGAGAACAGGTCCCGGAACATCGTGACCGGGATAAGGGCGGCGCGCTTCACGTTGAAGGGCGGCGGCTGAAACGCCTTCTCCGCCTCCGTATAGGGCCGCTCCCAGCTGAAGACGACCACCAGGGTCACGACCAGACTGAATATGACGCCAAAGATCGCCGCCATGATCAGAAAGGTCGAGGGCGAATCCTTGCCGCCGAAGTTGGCGATGATGAGCGTCGGCAGATAGGAGGCGAGGATGGCCGACGTCTGCGCCACCAGCATCCGCGCACCTGCGAACTTCGCCTTCTCCTTGTAATCCTTGGTCATCTCTGCCGCGAGCGTTTCCCACGGGATGAGGAACATCGTGTAGAGGAACTCGAAGAAGATGAAGGTCAGCAGGTAGTAGGTGAAGGTCTGGCCCGTGACGAAAATCAGGGCGAAGCTGGGCAGCAGGGGAATGGTCAGCAGCAGGAAAATCTTGCGCCGTCCGACCTTTCGTCCGATCCAGGTGTGGCGAAGATTGTCCGAAATATAGCCGATCAGCGGACAGGTGATCGCCTCCAGAAGTCTGGGAAGACCGAGGATCAGGCCCGCCTCGACCGGCGTCAGGTCGCAGAAGGTGGTGAAGAAGTAGAACAGCCAGCCGGTAATGACCGCCTGGGCACCGGCACCGAGCATGTCGCCCGAACCCCAGCCCCAGTAGTTGATCCAGCTCGGCTTTCGCATCTCCACCGCGGCCATCCGATCGATCTCCTGAAACTCTAGATGAACCGCAGGCGGAACTCGCCCAGAGCCATGATGGCCATTGCCTGGCCATAGGGCATGGAGGTCAGCGGAATGTCGCGATAGCCCTGCAGGGTGTCGAACACCGGGGTGCCGAACGAGACCTGCTGTAGCTCCCCGTCCTCTCCGATGTTGGCGATGACCCCCTTCAGCGCCCGGATCGCCATGTCCTCATATTCGACGGGCAAGTAGCGCTTTCGAACCGCCTTAAGGATGCCGTAGGCGAAGCCGGCCGTCGCCGAGGCCTCCAGATAGCTCGTGGAATCGTCGATCAGTGTGTGCCACAGGCCGCTGTCGTCCTGATGCGCCGCCAGGGCCTTCACCTGGGCCTCCAGCGTCTCGATCAGGAAGCGGCGCAGGGCGTCCTCGGCCGGCAGGTCCAGCATCTCGATGAACTCGGGAATGGCCATGGTGACCCAGCAGTTGCCGCGCGCCCAAAGGGCATCGGCGAAGTTATGGCGTCCCAGGAAATTCCAGCCGTGGAACCAAAGCCCGGTCTTCTTGTCGAACAGGTATTTGATGTGGATGAGAAACTGCTTTCGAGCTTCCTCGACATAGTGCGGGCGATCCAGCAGCAGCCCGATACGGGCCAGCGGCAGGACGCTCATCATCAGCGTGTCGTCCCACAGTTCCTGCGGGTTCTCGTCGTTGAAGACGATGTGCTGGAAGCCGCCCTCCTCGGTCCGGGGCAGGCCATCCATGAGCCATTCCGCCCAGACGTCCAGATAGGGAATATAGGTCTCGTCGCCCGTGTGCTCATAGAGGTTGGCGAGGGTCAGGAAGGGCGAGACGGTGTTGATGTTCTTCGTCGGCGTTCCCGCCTCGAACCGGTTGGCGAACCAGTCCAGCATGATCTTCAGGATGGCATCGTCACCGGTCTGTTCGAACAGGCGATACAGGCCATAGAGCCCGATGCCGTGGGTCCACTCCCAGTCGTTCCAGCCCTTGGTGTCGATGACCCGGCCGTCGTCGAGCTTCAGCAGGAACGCGCCCGTGTCGTCCTTGATGTTCACCAGGTTGTCGATCAGACGCGACAGGGTCTCATCGATGTCGGTTCTGGCGATGTCGTGGACGAGATTGGGCATGAAGATGATCCGGGTTTCGGGGATTCGACGCGGGGCGCGCACCGAAATGCGCGACCGCCGCAGGCATTGAAACTGCCTCGGCAGCGGCGGATCCCCCCATCCGCCTCGAAGCCTCTATCTCATTCTTTGTTACCCCATCTCATAATGTGGCAAAGGCCGGTCGGTCAAGTGATCCGCAGGCACTTGCGTGGCGTCGCCGGACACCAGCAGTTGCGGCCCGATCTGGTCCAGCCGGCTGACACCGACCAGCGTCATCGCCACACGCATCTCGGCGGCGATCAGCGACAGGACCGCCTCCACCCCGCGCTGCCCCCTGGCCGCCAGACCATAGACCCAGGCACGGCCCAGCAAGACGCCGTCGGCGCCGCTGGCCATGGCCCGCAGGACATCCAGGCCCGAACGGACACCGCCATCCATCAGCACCGTCATGCGATCGCCCACGGCCTGCGCGATCGGCCCCAGCGCGTCGATCGACGCCAGGGTCCCGTCCAGCTGACGCCCGCCGTGATTGGAGACGACGACCCCGTCAAATCCGCGCGCGGCGGCCTCTAGGGCATCGGAGGGATCCAGGATGCCCTTGATGACCATGCGACCGGGCCACAGGCTGCGAATCTCCTCAGCGTCGTCCCATGTCACCGAGGCATCGAAATTGTTCGACATCCAGGACCAGTAGTCGTCGATGCCTGCGCCAGATCCCAGCGCCGACGAGACATGGCCGATGGTGTGCGGCCCACCCAGAAGCCCGACATCCAGAGCCCAGGCCGGGCGCGTCATGACCTGCGCAATCCGGCCGAGCTGGCGCTGCATCGCCGAGCCGCCCGACAGACCCGAGCGCTTGTCGCGATAACGGGGCCCAGGCGCGGGCATGTCGACGGTCAGAAACAGCGTATCGGACCCCGCTCCACCGGCGCGGGCGATCATGTCGCGCATAAAGCCGCGATCGCGCGTGACGTAAAGCTGGAACCATGGCGGGGTCTGGACGCCCTTCCGGACCTCCTCGATCGAGCAAGCACCAACGGTCGAGAGGCAGAACGGTACGCCCGCCGCTTCGGCTGCACGCGCGGCCTGCACCTCGCCGCGACGCGCATTCAGCCCGGCCATGCCGACGGGACCGAGTGCCAGCGGCATAGCGGTCTCGCGTCCCAGCAATGTACCTGCAAGCGAGACGTGATCGGCACCGGTGAGCACTCTCTGGCGAAGACGCACATCATTCAACCGGTCGCTGTTGTCGCGCAGCGTGGTCTCTGCGAAGGCGCCGCCGTCCACATAGTCGAACAGAAATCTTGGAATCCTGCGTCGCGCGGCCTCGCGATAGTCCATCACGTCGGCGAGGATCATCGGCAAGGCGCTCCTGGGGTGCTCACGGGTTGTGATTTGCGCATATTAAGACAATAATCCATATAGTGGGATATCACAATCCAGATATGGACCTGACAACTTAAGTCGGCTGAACCGGAAAATCCCTCCCTTTCCCGTTTCACGGTCCCGACCGCGACGATCAGGGCCACGACCACAGCGACCAGGATGCGATTACGGAAGATCTGGTTGTTGGACTCCGCGTCGTCAGTGACGCCGACGTGGCCTGAACCCGGTTTCGTGGACACCATCATAAGGTGTTTTTGGAGCTGAGCGCGATGATGGGACTGCGGAAGTTCAGCCGGACATCGCTAGCCGGGCTGCATGTCGCGGGTGGAAACCCAGCCTGGTCGCCTCGCCGGCGTTAGCGACCACCACCGCGTTCTGACCAAACCGCTCCATCCAAGCGTCGAGCTGTTCGTCCGAGGGGTCGAGAACACCAAGGCTTGGCTCCGGCTCCCAGTCCCCGGTCGGATCGACGCCTGCGGCCGGGAACCATTCCAGGCCGGCCGCTTCGACGGCCTCGATCAGATCCGCCTGGTGCGCTTCGTTCTCGACCTGACTCATGAGCCTGCTGAACGGGTTGAAGGCCGTCACCACCGCCAGCCGGGAATACGGCTCGTTGCCCGGCGGAGGATCGAACTGCTCGCCAATCTTCAGCGTGATCGTCCCAGATGGAAGTTCGATCCAGTAGGAGGCGGCTTCATAGGCCAGCAGCAGCTCGGCCGGAATGATGACCTCGGCTGCGTCATCAAGAGTAGCAGGTTTCATTAGCCCGCCCCGTCCGGTCGTTGTGCCCACCAGGACCGTATCCGCAGGCGCAGCAGGTCGTCGAACGCCAGGTAGAAGGCCGACTCGCCGCGCATGAATTCCAAAGCCTCATCGAGCGAGCTCTCCGGCAGCGAGAAGTTGACCCCGAGGACCGGTTCCGGGTTCCAGGCCCCGAGGAAGAACTCCGCCAGACCGCCTAGCGTCAGTGGCTGCGAGGACGTCCGCCCGGCCCTCCCACTCAGAGTGTCGCCGCCATACTCGTCCACAACACGGTAGCGGATCCGGCCACGTCCCTGAGCCGCGTAGAGGCAGATGACGTCTTGGGTCACCGACTGCAGGGTGATCCGCGCGATCTCCATCTCGGTCGCCCTGCGCTCAGGCAGATACTCGCCGCCCAACATCGCAGGATGCGAGGTGCCCCAACTGCGAAGCAGGCTTGCAGGCAGGGCCGGCTCGGCTAAAGCCAGCGGCAAAGGGGCGTCACCTTCAGACAGAATGGACGCCAGCATGCGCCGTCGTTCTGCGCCCTTCACAGAGCGAAGGACGTGCATCGCCAAGGCAGTCGGCCTGAAATAGCTCGATGGACGAAAGCCGAGGTCGATCTGCCCATCTTCGGCATCTGTCTCCTTGGGATCACCGGCGATCTGGTCTGGGACCGGAGGTTCGAGAGACCCGGCAGGTGTCGCTCGAGCCCCTGCCAACTTGCCAAGCTTGGTGACCTGCGGGGGTTCGCCTGGATGTTTCATGGCCATTCGCCCGCGAATGGGGCAAAGACAGGTCTACGGACCGCTGACCCGGTCGGGTGCTCCGCGGGAAAAGCGCGTCGAGATCCGCAATAAAGAAACACGAAATAACGGCAGATGAGGCCCTGTCGCTGAGCGGGGGGCGTCTGGTTCTCCATTTTCGCTCACCCGACCGATGCAGCGATGGCTTCGGCATCGGCGACAAACATGTATCCGTCCGCCGCACCCGGTGCGCCCAAGAGGGCGTCGCCAGCCGGCTGCTCCCACGAAAACTGCGGCCGACCGAAATGACCGAAGGCAGCGGTCGGCAAGAAGCCTGGACGGGTCAAACCCAGCCGATCGATGATGGCGCGCGGACGCAAGGCCTCCAGCAGGCTGGCAGCGGCCTCGGGGTCGAGGGACAGAGTTCTCCCTCCTTCCAGATCCAGATGGACCGCCACGGGCTCTGCGACGCCGATGGCGTAGGCCAGACGAACCTCGCAGGCGGTAGCGAGCCCGGCGTCCACGACCGTAAGGGCCAACTGCCGTGCGGCGTAGGCGGCGGAGCGATCGACCTTGGTGCCGTCCTTGCCAGAGAAAGCTCCTCCCCCATGGCGAGCGAAGCCACCGTAGGTGTCGGCGATGATCTTACGACCTGTGAGGCCGGCGTCGGCGACCGGGCCGCCCTGGATGAAGGTTCCGGCCGGGTTCAGCAGGAGCTCGGCCGTATCGGCTTCTGCGCCCAGGACCGGGCGAATGATCTCGTCGCGGAGGATCTCTCGGACCTCGGACAGGGAGACCTCGGCGAGATGCTGGCTGCTAATTACAACGTTTTGCAGGCCTTTGGGCTTGCCGTCCTCGTAGCGAACACTGACCTGGGCCTTGGCGTCCGGACCGAGAATGCCCAGCCGATCGCGTACCTCCCGCTGGCGGCGGATTAGCCGATGGGCCAAGGCGATGGGCCTAGGAAGGTGCTCAGGCGTCTCGCGGCAGGCATAGCCAAACATCATGCCCTGATCGCCGGCACCGGTGTTCGCTCCACTGCCTACGCCGTCGCCGATCTCGGTCGACTGCAGGGTGATAGAGGTCCGGACATTTAGCCGGCCCAGCTCCAATCCCCACCGGCCGTCGACATGGCCGATGGACGACAGGACATCGCGAACGATCTGGTCAAAGTCGAGCTTAAGGTCGTGTCCGGTGAGCTCTCCGAACAGCCAGACCGACGATCCCTTGATCGCGGCCTCGACGGCAACCCGGGCGTTAGGATCCTGGGCCAGGGCGGCATCCAGAACGGCATCGGACAGCTGATCGGCGATCTTGTCCGGATGGCCGTCTGCGACGCTCTCGGACGTAAACAGCCCCTCTATGCGTGGTAAACAACCGACGGAAATACGAGACATGGGGTGGCTCTCCTTCGCATCAGCGAGAACCACGAACGGGGATGTGACCATAAGAGCCCGCACTTTTTGCCGGTCTGGCACACATCCCCTTTCGGGAGCCACCTTCGCCCGGGATGGGCAGGTTGGCGACGGCCACGATGACCGCTCTCTTGATGTTGGCTGCAAGGTGCAGCCGAAGATTCAGTCCGTCAAGGGGTGCCGGGGGGCACTGCTAACGGTCGTAGGGATTAGATCAGGGTTTCATGGCTGGATTGCCCTCTGGTGGTCCGCTTGGTCATAGCTTTGGCCCTCAACGCCCTCGAGCTAACGCTAGCGGCAGTCTTTTGGCATTGCGCGTTTCGGCTGAAAGGCGGCGAGCTGTCTGCCATTACTGCCTCGATCCACCCCGACTCACACCCCACGCGGGACGGTGCCGGTCAGCCCAGGACTGACTTTCCGGGGCGGTGTCCCACGTCGCATGAATATTCCCGACACTTTCTGGACGGCCACACAGGGCTCCTTCCATCACTCTTTTAATAAGAAAGGTGTAAGACAGTGGGACAGCATTGAAATCATTGTCACTTTTGGCGTTCCTCACATGTTTCGGTATGGGGCACCTGTGAGACAAGACGCCAGTACCTCCCCTTTTTGCCGTCTCGACGATACTCCTTCTGGTCGAAACCCGCTTTTCGCAACGCCTTCACTGCCCGGTCGATTTCGTTTTTCCTTACGTGTTTAGAAGCAAACTCTAGTCCTTCGACCAAAGCCTCACGTGTAGTGAAGCCTCTCTCTGCCGGCACAATGTCCTCGAGCGTCTTGGTCGCGGCCCACGCGACAAAGTCGTCTTCCCAGGTGTCGAGCACCCGGTAGGCCCCGTGCTCGACCCGCCCCAGCCTCTCGGCCTCCTGCCATGCCACCCCGTCACGCTTCCAGATCGCCGCCGCCTCGGCCCACAGCTGGTCACGATCTCGGGCGATGCCCTCGACGTCGACGACCCCGACGCGCACCGGCAACCACCGCCGCTCGCCGGTGGGGTCGTCGAACAGCTCCATCGCATTGGACGTGCCGACGAAGATGGCGCGGCGCGGCATGGTGACGGCGAACTCCTTGTACTTGGGCACCCACTCCTCGTGTCGCCGGGTGACCCAGGCCTTGATCTCCTCAAGCTCCTTGGTGCGCAGGCCCTGCAGCTCGGCGAGCTCGGCCGCGAGGCAACCGCGCATCAGGCGGGCGCGCTCGACCTCGGCCTGGGTGAAGGACAGCTGACGGTGGGTGTCGGGAGGCACCATGGCTGCGACCGAGGAGGACTTGCGGAAGCCCTGCTCGGGAGAGATCAGGATAGGCACCATGTCGGCCTGGCACCCGGGCTTGAACACCCGCCCAGCCATGGCCGTCCACCAGTAGCGGGAGACGGCGGCGGCGTAGGGCGTGGCGGGCACCGAGAAGTAGCGGGCCAGGAAGCCGTCGATGCGGCTGACGCCGTCCCAGGCCAGGCTGTCGAGCCAGACCATGGCGGTGTCGATGCGGTTCCTGTCGGCGATGTAGTGGACGATGTCGCGCATCGTCTCCTTGCCGATGGGCTTGAAGCCCTGGGCCTCGAGGCGCAGCCGCAGCTCGACGTAGTGGCTGTCGCGGAAGGGCCGCCAGATGCCCTTCGCGTCGGTGTCGGCGAAGACCAGCTCGTCGCGGAACTCGTCGTACCTGATGTCCATCAGGCAGACGTCAGGGCGGGCGAGGGCGGCGCGCAGGTTGCCGATAACGGCCTCGATCCGCCCGTTGCCGTCGCGCTTGTAGGCAGGGAGCGGCAGCTCCTCGGGCTTGTCGTCGACGACAGCCACGAAGCTATCGGCCGTGACCTCGTTCCAACCGGCCTCGCGTGCGTGGAAGAGGATCGTCGCCCCGGTGATCGGGTTGGCCGAGGGCGGCCTGCCCGAGAGCCAGTCCCAGACTTTGAACTGGAGCTCGTCCTCGTCGAACTTGTGGCTCCGAGAACTGAACTCGACCGCCAGGGCCCAACCGTCATCCGACCCGCCGGTCTCGTAGTGGATGGCGATGATGATGTCGCGCCACTCGTCGTAGCCCAGGCCCTCCCCGTCGTTGGGGACGGCGGCGAGGGCCGAGCGGAGCTCGTCGAGGTCGCCGCCAGCGTAGGGCACGACCTCGCGCACCGGGTGCTCGAGTACCGGCACCGGGGCCGACACCTTCCAGCCGGGGTCGAAGTCCCGAGGCATGATCTCGCCCTCGTAGATGGGGGCCGACAGCCCGGCGAGCGGGAGGATGAACTGGTTGCCGAAGCCGTCGAGCGGGACGCTGTCCTGCTTGGGGAAGACCTCGATCTCGCCAGCGGCGACGCCCTTGGCCCCGTCCTTCATGCCCGCGGTCAGGAGGATGCGCTTCAGCTCCTGGCGCACGCTGTATGCGTCCTGGTCCTCGTCCCAGAGCAGGTAGACGTGGATACCCTTGCCGCCCGACGAGCTGAACTGCGTGCCGACCAGACCTGACTTCAACAGCACCTCGCACAGATCGTCGGCGACCATGGTCATGCTCTTCCAGGACGTCTCGCCCTTGTGGCTGTCCAGATCGAACAGGGCCACGCGCGTCGTGCTCTCACCCGCCTTGATCGGGCAGACGCCACGAGGCTGGCCGCCGTCGAGGTGGCGCTTCAGGCGCACCTCGGTCAGGGCCTCGCGCGTCCAGATCATGCCGCGTTCGGTCTTGGTCGCCGTCACGTCCGTGCGGACGCGACTGACCAGCGGCTCGAGGGCCGCGCGTAGGTTGCTGATGGTCAAGAGAGTTACGCTCCCCGGCCGCCGGCCGCCCCGCAGACGTCCTGACGGGAGGACAGAGCGGTCAAGGCCGGGCGTTGGCCCGACGCGAGACGCTCTTGCATCCAGGCGTCGATCTCAGCCTCCGACCAGACGGCGCAACGAGGGGTGAGCATGATATGTTGAGGAAACCGACCCGCCTTTTCGAGGTTGAATAGGTGGGTGCTTGAAATGCCGACTTTTGAAAGTACAGCCCGGCGGCGAAGGAAGCGGTTGGGTGTGCTCATGTGAGTGCTCCAGAAGAACGGGAAGCCTCCTATCTCTCGCAATCAGACCTTCCGAATCCTCCCTATTTTTCGCAACACCCGGTTTAGCGCACTCATTGCAGCTGCGGGCGACTTACCTGGAAAATGGCCGAGACCTTGCATCCGCTCAGCCAGTTGGCGGTGGGTCAAGGAACCGCCCCCACTCAAATCTTCGAAGCTCAACAGCGCATCCAGATCGCGCTTCACCAGCCAGTGTTTGTCGAATACGGCGGTGAAGCCGAGGGCCCGGAGTGCACGATCAGGCCGATCGCCTGCTTCCGCCGGGATGACATCATCGACGACCTTCTGCGCCAAGTGCAGCATCCAGGTGTCCCGCTCCGCCAAGTTGGCCGTTCCGTCTGCGATGGAGCGCCAGATAAACTCCACAGCGCCCATATCGCCGCGTAGCGCCTGCTCGAGTTCAAGGCTTGTTTCGAGCTCCACGCGAAGGGCCGCCTCGAGATCGTCCTTCAGCTTGGGATCCAGTTCGAAAGGCTTGGTCTCCTCATCGTCATTCGGGCTGGACATCTGCCTTTCCCTCCCCCCTGCACCACGCAGCCCAATCCTCCATCAGGGCTCTGCGCTTTTCGAACATGTCGCCCCGACGGTAAGCCGCCTCGACCTTGTTGCCGATGGTGTGGGCCAAGGCGAGTTCGACAAGGTCCGGGTGATGAAAGGTCGCCTCGGACGCCCAGTCCCTGAATGACGACCGGAAGCCGTGTACGGTAATCGGTGGGGTCCCCTCACCTCGGTCCATACGTCGGATGACGGCCAAGAGGCTCATATCCGACAGAGCACGGCCGGCCTGCGCGCTCGGGAAAAGAAGCGTGTCCTCTCCATCCTTAGCGTCCTGGATCCGCGGCAAACTTGATAGGAGTGTCAGTGCATCGTTGCTCAACGCCACCCGATGTTCTTTTTTCGCCTTCATCCGCGCGGCCGGCACCGTCCAAATCTTTTGCGACAGATCGATCTCCCGCCAGCGGGCGTTGCGCACTTCGCCGGAACGAGCGGCCGTCAGCACGGTGAAGGCAAGAGCTCGAGCGCTGATGCCCGGCATGGCTGAGAGCCTGGCCATGAAGTCCGCCATGAGCCGCCATTCGAGTGCGGGGTGATGGCGTACGGCCTTCACGCGGGATTTGAGCGGCAGCAGCGCATCCAGATGGCCACGCCAGATCGCCGGGTTCTCGCCCTGGAACCAGCCGCGCGCCTTGGCGTAGCTGATCACGAGTTCCACACGAGCCCTGACGCGCGACGCGGTCTCGGGCTTTTTGGACCAGATCGGTTGGAGGATGCCTAGGAGATGTCCGGTGGTCACTTGCTGGACCGGCAGCTGGCCGATCAAGGGGTAGGCGTAGGTTTGGAGCGTGCTACCCCACTGCTTTGCATGCTTGGCATTGCGCCACCCGGGGCTATGGGCCCTGATGTACTCTGTCGCGACGACGTCGAACGTCTTGGCGTCCCCGACCAGTTGTCGGACTTGTTCGGCAGCCGCTCGAGCACGCTCGATCGCAGCCTGCTTGCGTTGCTCGAGCGGGTCTGCGCCCGAGCGGGTCAGGTCTCGGAGTTCTTCCGCCCTGGCGCGGACCTGGGTGACGCTTAGCGCTGACAGTGAGCCTAGCCCCATCTCCCGTCGTCGGCCGGCGACCTGGTAGCGGAAGATCCAGCTCTTCGCGCCGGCCTTGTTAACCGACAAATAGAGCCCACCACCGTCCGCATGCATGCCCGACTTGGCATGCTTGATCTCTAGCGTCGACAACCCCATCCCACCGCCCCTGACGCGTCTATCCCACCACCGTTCCCACCACTTTCACGGTGATTTGCCAAGAATGAAAATGACCTCCATGGAGCGATCGCTCCATATTGTGTCTTTATTTTCAGTATTCTGGGGCACGTTCTTTGTGCCTCATGGAATGTCTTCGAATGACCCATAGGCGGCCACCGCTTCCGCCACGCCGCGCGCGAGGTTGTCGCCGAGCCGGGTCGTGGCGGCGTCAAGCCGGCCGCCAAACGGGCTAGACCAGCCGGCTCTGCACCATGGCCGCCTCGATAAAGCTGGCGAACAGCGGATGCGGCTTGAACGGCCGGCTCTTCAGTTCCGGGTGATACTGGACGCCGATGAACCACGGGTGGTCGGTCCGCTCGACCGTCTCGGGCAGGATGCCGTCGGGCGACAGGCCGGCGAAGATCAGGCCCTTGGCCTCGATGGCCTCGCGATAGTTGATGTTGACCTCGTAGCGGTGGCGGTGTCGCTCGCTGATCGAGGTCGTGCCGTAGATTTCCGCGATCCTCGATCCGGGGGCGAGGGTCGAATCATAGGCGCCCAGCCGCATGGTGCCGCCCAGGTCGCCGCCCTGGGTTCGCAGCACCCGCTGATTGCCCTGGGTCCATTCGGTCATCAGGCCGATGACCGGCTCCTCGGTCGGGCCGAACTCGGTCGAGGAGGCCCTGGGATAGCCGGCCTGGTTCCGGGCCGCCTCGATCACGGCCATCTGCATGCCGAAACAGATGCCGAAATAGGGAATGTTGCGCTCGCGGGCGAAGCGGGCCGCCTCGATCTTGCCCTCGGCCCCGCGCTCGCCGAAGCCGCCGGGCACCAGCACCGCGTGCGCGCCCTGGAGCCGCTGTTCGCACAGTTCGCGGTCGCCCTCGAAGGTGTCCGCCTCGACCCAGTCGATGTTGACCTTGACCTGATTGGCGACGCCGCCGTGATGCAGGGCCTCGATCAGGGATTTGTAGGCGTCCTTCAGGACCGTGTATTTGCCGACCACGGCCACTGTGACCTCCCCGTCGGGCTGCAGACGCCGGCGCACGATCTCGTTCCAGCTCGACATGTCCGGCTCGGGCGCGTCCGTGATGCCGAAATGCGCCAGAACCTCGGCGTCCAGGCCTTCGCGGTGATAGTCGAGCGGCACCGCATAGATGTCCTCGGAATCCATCGCCTGGATGACGCCGGAGGGCCGCACGTTGCAGAACAGGCCGATCTTGCGCGTCTCTTCCTCGGGGATCGGAAATTCACAGCGGCACAGCAGGATGTCGGGCTGGATGCCGATCGAGCGCAGTTCCTTGACCGAGTGCTGGGTCGGCTTGGTCTTCATCTCGCCGGCGGTCTTGATGAAGGGCAGCAGGGTCAGGTGAACGAAGCAGGACTGGCCGCGCGGCAGGTCCTGGCCCAGCTGGCGGATCGCCTCGAAGAAGGGCAGGCCCTCGATGTCGCCGACGGTGCCGCCAATCTCCACCAGGACGAAGTCGACGTCCTCGCCCTCGTCCGTGAAGGCCGGCGTCAGGCAGAAGGATTTGATCTGGTCAGTGACGTGCGGGATCACCTGCACGGTCGCGCCGAGGTAGTCGCCGCGCCGCTCCTTCTCCAGGATGGTCGAATAGATGCGGCCGGTCGTGACGTTGTCGGACCGCGCCGCCGAAACGCCGGTGAACCGCTCGTAGTGGCCGAGGTCGAGGTCGGTCTCGGCCCCGTCGTCGGTCACGAAGACCTCGCCGTGCTGATAGGGGCTCATCGTCCCCGGATCGACGTTCAGATAGGGGTCGAGCTTGCGCAGGCGGACCTTGTAGCCGCGCGCCTGAAGCAATGCGCCGAGAGCCGCCGACGCCAGCCCCTTGCCCAGCGAGGAAACCACGCCGCCCGTGATGAATACATATCTAGCCACGGGGGATCACCTTAGCCCTGATTCGGGCGCCGAAGGACCGCTCCGCGATCCGTCTTGCTGAAAAGTCGCGGATCGGCATGCGATCCACCTGTTGAAAACAAAACTCCGCCCCGGCGCAGGGCCGGAGCGGAGGTGTTGGTGGCGGGAGAAGCGGCGGAGGATGTCCCCGCCGTCACCTTATTGAGCCGGCGCGGGGGCCGGGGCGCTGCCGGCCGTCGGCAGGCTGGCTTCCAGATCGTCGAGGGACGGCGCGGCCGGGGCGGCGGGCGCCGTTTCGGCCGGAGCGGTCTGCTGTCCGGCGGCCGGAGCCGTGTCCAGTGCGATTGAACCGACGGCGTCGGCGTCGACGACCGAACGGCTGGCCCGTTCCATGTTGCCGACGATGGTCAGGCTGATGGCGCAGATCACGAAGAGAGCGCCCAGCCACCAGGTCGTGGTGGTCAGGAGGTTGCCCGCGCCACGCGCGGTCATGAAGCCCGAAGGCCCCCCGCCCATGCCCAGCGCGCCGCCTTCGGAGCGCTGCAGCAGGATCACCCCGGACAGGGCGATCGAGATGATGATCATGGCGGCGAGGAGAATGGTCTGGAGCATGGCGGCTTACATGTGTGGCGGACGACCGCCGATCAAGCGGCGGCGTCTATCATCCTTGTCCGTCGGCGGCAACGACGGCCGGTTCGGCGGCTCGAATGATCGCTAGGAAATCGGCCGCCTTCAGCGAGGCGCCGCCGACCAGGGCGCCGCCGACCTCGTCCACCGCCAGGATGTCGCGGGCGTTCCCCGGATTGACCGACCCGCCATAGAGAATCGGCGCGGCGCGTCCGCCACCGCCCAGCCGTTCGACCATCGCGGCCCGCGCGGCGGCGTGAATTTCGGCGATCTGTTCCAGCGTCGGCGTCAGACCGGTGCCGATGGCCCAGACCGGCTCATAGGCCAGGGCCCAGTCCTGACCGGCCAGACCGTCATTGAGCGAGCCGAGAATCTGGCCGCGCACGACCGACGCCGCCTCACCGGCCTCCCGCTGCGCCAGGGTCTCGCCGACGCAGATGATCGGCGTCAGCCCGGCCCGCAGGGCGGCGCCGACCTTGTCGGAGACCAGGGCGTCGCTCTCGCCGAACTCCTGACGACGCTCCGAGTGGCCGAGTATGACCAGCGTGGCTCCGGCGTCGACCAGCATCTCGGCCGACACCCCGCCAGTGAAAGCGCCTTTGGCTTCGACCCGGCAATCCTGGCCGCCGACATCAATGTGGCTGGTGCGAACATCGCGAGCCAGCCGATCGATCAGGGTGGCCGGGGGGCAGATGCCGACGCGGCATTGCTGCGGCTCCAGGTGGAAGTCATGCAGCAGGTCAGCAACCGTCGTCGCCAGATCGGCGCCGAGGCCGTTCATCTTCCAATTGCCGACGATCATCTTCACGGATTGTTTCATGCGCCCCTGTCTAGGCGCCGTCTCGCCTGCTGCCAAGTCTCGGGCGCGTCGAGCGCTTGCGGGGTGACGGCCCCCTCCCCTATACGGCGCGGTGGCGCTCTTCGCCGTCCGACCGTCAGGCCCCTTCGATGATTTCCGTGTTCCGCGACTTCGCCAAGTCCAAATGGGCCGTCGCCCTGTTCGCCCTGCTCATCATCAGCTTCGCCGTCGTCGGCGGATCGCAGACCGACGTGTTCAGGGGCCTGGGCGCCCAGCATGTCATTTCCGCCGGCGAGCGCTCGGTGGACGCTGCGCAGTTCCGGGCTGACTTCGAGCGGATTCGCACCAATGCCTCCGAACAGGAGGGACGCCCCCTGACGCTTGAGGACCTGGTCACAGCCAACGTTCACGTCCGCTATCTGGAAGGCCAGACCCAGCGCCTCGGCTTCCTGGAATGGGCGCGCCGGGTCGGCATCCGCCCGGACGAGTCGCTGATCATCAAGCGCATCCGCGAGATCCCCGCCTTCTTCAATCAGGTCACCGGCCAGTTCGATCAGGCCCAGTACGAACAGACCCTGGCCCAGCAGAACTTCACGCCCGTCCAGCTGGAGGAGGAGTTCCGCGACACCGCCGTGACAGAGCATTTCGGCAGCGCCATCCAGGCCGGCATCCGTTCGCCCCGCATCTTCGGCGCCCTGATCGCCGGTCGCGCGCTGGAGCTGCGTGACGGCCGCTGGTTTAACGTGACCCAGGCGATGGCCGGGACGGCCGGCGCCCCCACCGACGCCCAGCTGACGGCCTTCATGAGCGAGAACGCCGCCCAGCTGCGTCGCCCCGAATTCCGCATCGCCTCGGTCGTCCTGTTCAACGACGCCGCCGGCGCCGCCGCTCCGGCCCTTCCCGAGGCCCGCATCGTCGAGCGTTTCAACTTCCGCAAGGACGGGCTGTCGACCCCGGAACGCCGCACCTTCACCACCCTGACCGCGCCCGACCGCGCCGCCGCCGACCGCATCGCCGCCGCCCTTCGCGCCGGTCAGTCGCCGACGGCCGTAGCCGAGGCCAACCGCATCCAGCCCGCCGAATACGCCGCCCAGCCGCAGAGCGCCGTGCCGGACCCCGCCGTCGGAACCGCCGTCTTCGGTCTGACGACCGGTCAGGTCTCGGCCCCGATCCAGGGACGGGTCGGCTTCACGGTCGCCAGGCTTGTTTCGGTCACGCCCGGTGCGCCCGCGACGCTGGAAGGCGTCCGCGAAGCCATCGTCGCCGAACTGCAGGAAGAGGACGCCAAGGCCCGGATCTTCAGCCGCGTGGAGGCCTATGAGAAGGCCCGGACCGACGGCAAGCCGCTGTTGGACGCCGTGCGCGAAGTCGGTGCCCGGATCGTCCAGCTGCCGCCCTTCACCCAGGACGGCCGCCTGCCCGACGGCCAGCCTATGAACGCCCCGCCACAGATCACCCAGAACGCCTACACCCTGACCGAAGGCGCAGAGTCGGACGTGATCGACGCCGGCCAGGGACAGTATTTCGTCCTGCGGCTCGACGACATCCAGCCCGCCGCCCTGCCGGCGCTCGCCGACGTGCGCGAGCCGCTGGCCCAGCAGTGGATCATGCGCGAGAACGCCCGTCGCCTGACCAGCAAGGCCGAGGAACTGGCCGCCCGCGTGCGCGGCGGCGAGGACATCGCGGCCGTTGCGACTTCAGCCGGCGCCACCCTGACCACCCGCGCCGGCGTCCAGCAGAACGCCGCATCGCAGGCCTCGCTCGGCGACGGCGTGCTGGGCGGCCTGTTCGGACAGGGACGCGGCCAGGTCTTCACCGGCCCGGCCTCGGAGACCGCCTTCGTCGTCGGCCGCGTGGATGCGGTTCGCGCGCCCACGGCCGCCCTCGCCGCGCCGATCGCCGACCAGATCCGCCCCCGCCTGGCCCAGGAGCTGATCAACGGCGCCGGCGAGGCTCTGGTCGCCGCCGCCGCCCGCGCCGCCAAGGCCGAGAACGATCCCGCCCGCGCCATCGAGGCCCTGGGCGTGACTCCTCCGGTCGCCGGCGCGACCACGCCTGCGACCCCCGCCGCCCCAGCTCAATGAGCCAAGGCGGCGCGGATCCCGACCGGGCGGACATTCTCGCGGGACTGACGCAGGGCCGACCCCAGGTTGTCGTGCGCCGGATCGTCGATGATCTGGAGACCCCGGTCTCGGCCTATCTGAAGGTCGGCTGGGGCCGTCCGCACGCCTTCCTGCTGGAATCGGTCGAGGGCGGCGCCTTGAACGGCCGCTATTCGATCATCACCCTGGAGCCGGACGTGGTCTGGCGCTGCCGCGACGGCGTCGCCTCGATCGCGCGCGGTCCCGATGTCGCCGCCAAACGCTATGCGACCCAGGACGGCGGCGCGCTCGACAGCCTGCGCGCCCTGATTGCCGAGACCCGGTTCGCCCTGCCCGACGGCCTGCCGCCCATGGCCGCCGGTCTGTTCGGCGTCTTCGGCTACGACATGGTCCGGCTGCTGGAGCCGCTCGGCGCGCCCAATCCCGATCCGCTCGAACTGCCCGACGCCGTGCTGACCCGCCCGTCGGTCGTGGCCGTGTTCGATTCGGTGAAGCACGAGATCGTCGTCATGGCCCCGATCTGGCCCGGCGCGTCGGACCCCGCCGCCGCGGTCGATGCGGCCGAAGCCCGGCTGAACGATTTCGAGGTTCGCCTGCGCCGTCCCCTGGTCGCCCGGGGCGCCGCCGAGCCCGCCGCAACCCTCGCCTTCGAGTCCCCGGTCGACGCCGCCGCCTATGGCGACCTGGTCGCGGCGGCCAAGGCCTATATCGTCGCCGGCGACATCTTCCAGGTGGTCCTCAGCCACCGGTTCCGCGCGCCGTGGTCGGGCGATCCGTTCGCCTTCTACCGCTCGCTGCGCCGCCAGAACCCGTCACCCTATCTGTATTTCCTCAACTTCGACGACTTCCAGCTGGCCGGTTCCAGCCCGGAGATCCTGGTCCGGCTGAAGGACGGCGGCATCACCATCCGGCCGCTCGCCGGCACCCGCCCGCGCGGCGCGACTCCGGAGGCCGACCGGGCGCTGGAGGCCGAACTGCTGGCCGATCCCAAGGAGCGCGCCGAACATCTGATGCTGCTGGACCTGGGCCGCAATGACGTGGGCCGCGTCGCCGCGCCGGGCACGGTCAAGGTGACCGAGAGCTTCGTGGTCGAACGCTACAGCCAGGTGATGCACATCGTCTCCAACGTCGAGGGCCGGGCCCATCCCGACATCGACGCGGTCGACGCCCTCCTTGCGGCCCTGCCCGCCGGCACCCTGTCCGGCGCGCCCAAGGTCAGGGCCATGGAGATCATTGACGAGCTGGAGACCGAGAAGCGCGGCGTCGGCTACGGCGGCGGCGTGGGCTATATCTCGGCGGGCGGAGAGGCGGACATCTGCATCGTCCTGCGCACCGCCATGTTCGCCGACGGCCAGGTCTTCGTTCAGGCCGGGGCCGGCGTCGTCAATGACAGCGATCCCGCCGCCGAATACGCCGAGACCGAGGCCAAGGCCCGCGCCCCCATGCGCGCCGCCGAGGACGCCTGGCGCTTCGAACTGGGCGCGCCGTTGAACACGGCAGGCGAGGTCTGACGCTCTAAAGCCCTCCGCCCATACCCTCAAAACGGGGTTCCCTGACCATGGCAGGCCGCTTTCCTGCAGATTCTGCGCATTAATGGATCGTTATTGACTTCGCACTACTTGCGCTTACCATTGATTTTTAGAGTAAAGTTCGCGTTCGGGGCGTTTTCATGTTCAAGATTGTGTGCGCAGCGGTGGTTGCGGGCGTCGTTGTTTTTTCTGGCGCCGCCAACGCCAACGCACAAGCCGTGCGGCCCTTGCCTCCCGTCGTCACGACACTGCCTGATGACGATGACAGCAACTTTCCAATTACCGGAACATTCCCGTTAAAGCTCGGGGCGGAAGCGGCCTATACTCCGTTAACGATGAACACGAACGGCTACATCTTCGGATCGAACGATAGTTTTAATGCATACGTTACAGACCTTAATACCAGGGTCGATACGGGCAAGGTCTCCTACGGTAATACTCCTGTAAATGGACGACCCGCGTTCATTTTAACGTGGACCAGCGTGGGAAACTGTTGCTCGGGGCTTCAACGATCGACCTTTTAAATTGTTCTTATTGATCGGAGCGATCTTGCAGGCGGTGACTTCGACCTGGAATATAACTTTGGACCGGTCGATAGAACACTCCAGCCAAACATCAGGATTGACGGCGTCAACACTGATTTCGGGCTGGGTACGGTAACGTCCTCGAGTGGCGCGCAGCGCTACAGCTACTCCTTCCGTAACGGCGCAAACACGTCAGCCACTGTGGCGACCATCAGCCGTGTTGTCGCCGTTCCTACCCTGTCCGAATGGGCGTTGATCCTGATGAGCGCGGCCCTTGCGGGTGGAGCGGCTCTGACGGTTCATCGGCGTCGCCAGTTCGGGTAAACTCCCGGCCGCATTCCCGCCGGCCTGAATTCAGACGCCTGGTTGAAGACTCCGCCTTCGACCGTCCGTGCCCAGGCTGTGGACGGTGTTTCCGGCTCAGTCGGCGGACGCACTGGCGAAGGCCGGCTCTTCCAGCGCGACGCCGGGCCCCAGAACCATCACCCCGGCCAGCAGCACCGCCGCACAGGCCGCCAGACTGGCGGCGGCCAGCGTTGCCATCACGCCATTGCGGGCCTCGGGCTCGCTCAGCGCCACGCGGGCGGTGTCAATCCGGACCTGGGTCTCGCGCATGGAATCGAAGGCTCCGATGGAAGACCCGATTTCAGGCCGTGATCGTTAACGATCCGTTGCGCACGCGTCGGCTTGGCGTCGGCGCGGTCCCGCTCTAGAAGCGCCGCATGATCCTCGTCGTCGATAACTACGACAGCTTTACCTACAACCTCGTCCACTACCTCGCGGAGCTGGGCGCGACGACGCATGTCGTTCGCAACGACGACCTGACGACGGAGCAGGCCTGGGCCCTGAAGCCCGAAGCGATCCTGCTGTCGCCCGGCCCCTGCGCCCCCGATCAGGCGGGCATCTGCCTGCCCCTGATCGACACCGCGCCGCTGGACATGCCGATCCTCGGCGTCTGCCTGGGTCACCAGGCGATCGGCCAGGCCATGGGCGGCCACGTCATCCGCGCCAAGGCCCTGATGCACGGCAAGACCTCGCCCATCATCCATGAAGGCAAGGGAATGTTCGCCGGGCTGCCGTCGCCCTTCACCGCGACCCGGTATCATTCGCTCGCGGTCCAGCGCGAAACCCTGCCCAACAGCCTCAACGTCACGGCCTGGACCGAGGACGGCGAGATCATGGGCTTCCAGCATCACGAGCGGCCGATCTACGGAGTCCAGTTCCATCCCGAGTCCATCGCCACCGAACACGGTCACGAGATGCTCGCGAACTTCCTCGACCAGGCGGGCGTCAAGCGTCTGGCGATGGTCTGATCCCATGGCTGAGGGTGGTTTCAAGCCGCTGCTGGCCAAGCTGGTCGACGGCCAGACCCTGACCACGGCCGAGGCCGGCGACTTCTTCGCCGCCTGTCTGCGCGGCGAACCGACCCCGGCCCAGGTCGCCGCCGCCGTGACCGCCCTGCGGATCCGCGGCGAGACGGTCGAGGAGATCGCCGCCTTCGCCCAGGCGATGCGCGATGCGGCCGTGACGCTGGACCATCCCTATGACGTCATCGATACCTGCGGCACCGGCGGAGACGGGGCCCACACCTTCAACATCTCGACCGCCGCCGCCCTGGTGCTGGCCGGCGCGGGCCTGAAGGTCGCCAAACATGGCAACCGCGCCATGAGCTCGAAATCCGGGTCATCGGACGTGCTCGGCGTCCTCGGCGTCGACCTGACCGCCGGACTGGCGCAGCAGCGGCACGCGCTCGACGAGGCCGGCATCGCCTTCCTGTTCGCCCCCGCCTACCACGGCGCCATGCGCCACGTCGGGCCGGTCCGCGCCGAGATCGGTTTCCGCACCGTCTTCAACCTTCTGGGACCGCTCTCCAATCCAGCGGGCGCCAGACGTCAGGTCATGGGCGTCTATGATCCGCGCCTTGTCGAGCCGCTGGCCGAGGTGCTGGGCCGGCTCGGCGCAACCCGCGCCTGGACCGTCCACGGTCAGGGCCTCGACGAACTGACCACCACGGGACCGACCGAGGTGGCGGAGTGGAAGGACGGCGTCGTCCGCCGCTTCACCGTCACGCCCGAGGACGCCGGCCTGCCCCGCGCCGACATCGAAGCCCTGCGCGGCGGCGACGCGGAGACCAATGCGGTCGCCCTGACCGCCCTGCTGGCCGGGGAGACCGGTCCCTATCGCGACATCGTCCTGCTGAACGCCGCCGCCGCCCTTGTCGTCGCCGACAAGGCGCCGGACCTCAAAGCCGGCGTGGCCCTGGCCGCCGTTGCCATCGACGAGGGCAAGGCGGCCCGGGCGCTCGCCGATCTGGCCCGCATCACCTCGGCGCCGCCGCCCGTTGCCGAAGACCCCGCATGACCGACATCCTCGACCGTATCGCCGCCTACAAGCGCGAGGACGTGGCCGCCCGCAAGGCCGCCCAGCCGCAGGCGGAGATCGAATCCCTGGCGCTGATCGCCGGCATGCCGCGCGGCTTCCGCTGCGCGCTGGAGCGCCGCACTGCGCCCGGCCGCCCCGCCCTGATCGCCGAAATCAAGAAGGCCAGTCCATCGAAGGGCCTGATCCGTGCGGACTTCGACCCGCCGGCCCTGGCGCAGGCCTATGAAGCGGGCGGCGCGGCCTGTCTGTCCATCCTGACCGACGGTCCCAGCTTCGAGGGCGCCGACGACTATCTGGTCCAGGCCCGCGCCGCCGTCGCCCTGCCCTGTCTGCGCAAGGACTTCCTCGTCGACCCCTGGCAGGTGGCCGAGAGCCGGGCCTTCGGCGCCGACTGTATCCTCGTCATCCTGGCCATGATCGACGACGTTCTGGCCGGCGAGCTGCTATCCGAGGCGAAACGCTTCGGTATGGACGCCCTGATCGAGACCCACGACGAGGCCGAGATGGAGCGCGCTGCGGCGCTGCGCGGTGATCTGGTCGGCATCAACAACCGTTCCCTGCGGACGTTCGACGTCGATCTGGGCGCCACGGCCCGCCTGGCCCCGCTGTCGCCAGCGGGCTCGCTTCTGGTGGCTGAAAGCGGGATCTTCAGCCCGGCCGATGTGGTGGAAGTGTCGGCGGCGGGCGCCTCGGCCATCCTCGTCGGTGAAAGCTTGATGCGTCAGGCGGACGTGACGGCCGCGACGCTCACTCTGCTCTCGTGAAGCGTCGCGAACGCTGGGCAATCTACTTCGTCTGGGCGCTTATCATTCTGTGGTTCGTCTGGATGTTCGCCACAAACTTCGAATGACGAACCCACTCCTGATTTCGCGGGATCAGCGTCCTTGGCGGTTTGACCGCCGAGCTTTTCGCGGTGTCGGCAGTTCACCTCTCGAAATTTTTGCAGTCGGGCTTTTATGGAGAGCCGAATTCGTCAGTGTGCATTGACCACAATCTGACGCGCTCAGAACGGCGGTCAATTTGCAGTCGGTGGGTCGATCCGCCGTCAAGTTGACATTAGGCAAGAACACTTACAGAACATCGACAACGGTTCATGACTTGTTCTGGAGGCGATTCCCACCATGCTGACGCGCAAGCAGCACGAACTCCTGATGTTCATCCATGAACGGCTCAAGGAGACCGGTGTTTCCCCGTCGTTCGACGAGATGAAGGAGGCGCTGGATCTGGCGTCCAAGTCGGGCATCCACCGGCTGATCACGGCGCTGGAGGAACGCGGCTTCATCCGCCGCCTCGCCCACCGCGCCCGCGCCCTTGAGGTGACCAAGCTGCCGGAACAGGCGACGGCGGGGGCCGTGCGTGGCCGCGCGGGCTTCACCCCGGCGGTCATTGAGGGCGGGGGCCGCAGCGCTGCCGCCGAGCCCGCCAACGACACCCGCGAACTGGTTCTGGTCGGCAAGATCGCCGCTGGCGTGCCCATCGCCGCCCTGCAACAGGACCACGGCCGCTATCAGGTGCCCGAATCCATGCTGGGCGCCGGCGAACACTATATGCTCGAGATCGAGGGCGATTCGATGATCGAGGCCGGCATCCTCAACGGCGACCTGGTGGTCATCAAACGCGTCGACACGGCCGCGTCCGGCGAGATCGTCGTGGCTTTGGTTGAAGGGGAAGAGGCAACCCTCAAACGCCTGCGCAAGAAGGGCAATTCCATCGCCCTCGAACCCGCCAACCGCAACTACGAGACCCGCATCTTCGGTCCCGACCAGGTCGAGGTCCAGGGCAAGCTGGTCGGCCTGATCCGCCAATACCACTAGACGCCGTCACCGAGGCCCGCATCCGCCGCATCGGGACCCCCGATGCGGCTCCAAGGCCTGTCGCCCCGCACATCAGTGGCCCAGACCGCGCGCCAGCCCTGAGCGGTGCGCCACAGCTCGACTGAGCCGCCCTGCGCATAATCCAGTCCGTCGAGAACCAGTTTTCCATCACAGCCCGGCGGCAGGTCTTGGACAACGGCCCGGACGCTGACCAGCGGCGCTGAGGCGCACAAGGCGGCGAGCTCGCCGGCGTCCGGCGCGGCCTTCCCCCACCACAGGGCGATGGGCGCGCTATCGGCCTTGGCCGGAGCGCAGCTTGATCGCGCGCACACCCATCCGTCTTCGGGTCGGGGCTCCAGAGTCAGCCCGCGCCGCCGCGACCACAGGTCCGCCGCGAACTGCCGCACGCCCGGCCGCACCACGATAGCCGTGCGCACGACACTGAAGGCCGCGTTCGTCCCGCCGTCCCCGATCCAGACCGTCGGCGTCGGCGCGCGAGGCCACAGCAGGACAGCGCAGGCGAAGGGCAGGCCCAGCCACCGCAGCCGCCCCTGCCACAGGCATAGGAACAGGACGCCGAGGAAGGAGATCGGCAGCACATGGTCCGGCGCGCTGGCGATGGTCTTCACCGCCCCCGGCAGCCCCGCCGTCCAGTGACCGATGGCCAGCATCAGATCGACACCCTTGCCGGCCACCCACAGGAACGGCCCGCCCAGCCCGATAGGCTCCAGCAAGACTCCCAGCGCCAGCGCCGGCATCATCACGAAGTCCGCGATCGGCGAGGTCGTCAGGTTGGCGAGCAGCCCGTACATGGCCGCGCGGTTGAAATGCTGGACCGCGAACGGCCCGGTCGCCGCGCCGGCCACCAGACTGGCCGTCACGGCGATCAACAGCCAGTGCCGCGCCGACTGGAACGCCGCGATCGGCCAGGGCACGGACTGCTCCCGCGTCCTCGGCGGCCAGCCCTCCGACAAGGCCACCAGGGCCGCCGTCGCCGCGAACGACATCTGGAACCCCGGCGTCACGATGGCCTCAGGCTGAAGGATCAGGACAACCATCGCCGCCAGCGCCAGCGGATGCATGGTGATCGCGGGCCGATCGAGCAGGATCGCCGCGAACGCCACCGACGCCGTAATCGCAGCCCGCTGCGCCGGCGGGGGCGCGCCGGACAGCACCAGATAGCTCCACACGGCGACCAGCCCCGCGACCGCCGCCACCTTCTTGCCCGACACCCTCAGCGCTAGCCACGGCCAGGCGGCGACGCCAAGCCGGACAAGGAAGAAGGCGAACCCGCCGACGATGGCCATGTGCAGACCCGAGATCGACAGGATGTGCGCCAGGCCGGAATCCCGCATGGCATCGAGGTCTTCGCGCGCGATCCAGGTCTCATGGCCCGTAGTCATGGCCGCCGCGATCCCGCCCGTCCGCTCGCCCAACCGGTCGACGATCCGCTGCGCCAGGGCGAACCGCGCGCCGTTGACCGCCATCGCCAGCCGCAATCGCCATGGCGCCGGCGCCAGATAAGTCTCCCGCGTCTCGCCCAGTGCGAAAGCCGTGCCGCCGAGCCCCTGAAACCAGGCGTTGCGGCCGAAATCATAGGCGCCGGGACTGGCCGGGGGCGGCGGCGGATTGAGGATGGCGAACAGCCGGATCGCCGAGCCCGGGGTCGGCGGCTCTCCCCGCACCGTCGCCCGCAGCCGGATCGGCGTCGCCTCGGGCTCCAGCCCGCGGATCCGCACCGGCGCGAGGACGATCCGGTGACCCCGGTCGCCCGGGCTGTCGACGTCGACCACCCAGCCCTCGAAGACGGTCGGCTCCGCCAGCGCCGGTGCGATCGGCGCCGCTACCGCCTCCGCCCGCAACCTGGCTCCCGCGAGCCCCAGGAACAGGCAGGCGACCAGCATCAGCGGCAGGGTCACCGCGCGGCCCCGCCCCAGCAGCCTCGCGCCCAGCCACACCCCCGTCGCCGACACCGCCGCGACCGCCAGTGGCCACAACGGCGGCTCCTGCCTCAGCGCGAAATAGATCGCCGCCCCGCCGCCGAAGGCCACCGGCGCCCACAGCCGCCAGCGCATCGACTGGGCCAGCACCTCGTCCCAGGCCCAGGCACGAAGACGCGCCGACAGGCTGGGCTTTGCCGCGTCGGGGGGTATAAGGGCGGCCCGTTCGGACCCCTCCCCCATGCCCACAGCCTCGTCTCCCCAGGTCGTCACCCGCTTCGCCCCCTCGCCCACCGGCTACCTCCACATAGGAGGCGCGAGAACGGCGTTGTTCAACTACCTTTACGCGAAAGGGCGGGGCGGCAAGTTCCTCGTCCGGATCGAGGACACCGACCGGGAGCGTTCGACCGACGACGCCGTCAAGGCGATCTTCGACGGCCTGAGCTGGCTTGAGCTGTTCGCCGACGAGGAGCCGGTTTTCCAGCACGCCCGGGCCGACCGGCACCGCGACGTCGTGGACCAGTTGCTTGAGCTCGGCGCCGCCTATCGCGACTTCACGACCGCGGACGAGACCGGCCGCCTGCGCGACGAGGCCAAGGCCGAACGCCGGACCTTCGAATCGCCATGGCGCGACCGCCAGCCGACCGTCGACGACCTGTCCCAGCCGCACGTCGTGCGCTTCCGACGCCCCCTGCCGGGCCGGGTCATTGTGCCGGACGCCGTCCAGGGCGAGGTCAGTTGGGACGCGAACGATCTGGACGATCTGGTCCTGCTGCGCTCCGACGGCGCCCCGACCTACAATCTCGCCGTCGTGGTCGACGACCACGACATGGGGGTGACTCATGTCATTCGCGGCGACGACCATCTGAACAATGCCGCGCGCCAGTCGCTGATCTATGACGCCCTGGGCTGGAACCGGCCCGTCTTCGCCCACATCCCGCTGATCCACGGCCCCGACGGCGCCAAACTGTCGAAGCGCCACGGCGCCCAGGCGGTCCATGAGTATGCCGACATCGGCTATCTGCCCGAGGCGATGCGCAACTATCTGGCTCGTCTGGGCTGGGCCCATGGCGACGACGAACTGTTCGGCGACGAACAGGCGCGGGACTGGTTCGATCTGGACGGCGTCGGCAAGGCGCCGGCCCGACTGGATTTCGACAAGCTGGCCCACGTCAATTCGCACTGGCTGCGTCTGGCGGCCGACGAGCGGCTGGCCGGCCTGACGCTGGACACCCATCTCGCCAGGGGCGCGCCCCTCAACGAGGGCGACGAGGCCCGCCTCCAGCGCGCCATGCCGTTCGTCAAGGATCGCGCAAAGACCCTGCTGGAACTGGCGGATCAGACGGCATTCGTTCTCAAGACCCGTCCGCTCGAACTCGACGAAAAGGCCCGCGCCCTGCTGTCCGGAGAGACGGTCGAACGCATCGCCCGGGTCCGGGCGCGTCTCGCCCTGTTCGAGAGCTGGGACGTGTTCGCCCTGGAGGCCGAGCTGAAGGCCTTCGCCGAGGAAGAGGGCGTCGGCTTTGGCAAGATCGGCCCGCCGATGCGCGCAGCCCTGACTGGCGGGATCGCTTCGCCCGACATCGCGCGCACCCTTTCGGCCCTCGGACGCGAAGACGCGCTCGGGCGCTTGGATGATGCGCTGCAACACACTAGACCTTGATCGGCTGAGGGGGAACTGCTTCGCAGTTCCGCTGAAGCCGTGAATCAAGGTCCAGCTTGATTCATGGGGCGTGACGCGGCCGTAAAACCGCTCACACTTTTCGGCGTCACGCCCTATGTGAACGTCCATAACAATCGGGGTCCGGGTTATCGCGTCCGGACCGAACGCAATCGCAAGGGCGCCTGATGACCGAAGCCTCCAAACTCGCCGGATCGGCGACCCTGACCTACGGCGACAAGTCCGTCGAACTGCCGGTCCTGTCCGGCACGACCGGACCTGACGTTATCGATATCCGCAAACTTTACGGCGCGACCGACGCCTTCACCTTCGACCCGGGTTTCACCTCTACGGCGGCCTGTGAAAGCGCCATCACCTATATCGACGGTGACGCCGGCATCCTGCTGCACCGCGGCTATCCGATCGGCCAGCTGGCCTCGAAGTCGAACTTCATCGAGGTCTGCCATCTGCTGTTGCACGGCGAGCTCCCAACCGCCGCCGAGTACGCGGCGTTCGAGGAGACGATCACCCGTCACACCATGCTGCATTCGCAGTTCGACCGCTTCTTCGAAGGCTTCCGCCGCGACGCCCATCCGATGGCGATCATGGTGGGCACGGTCGGCGCCCTGTCGGCCTTCTACCACGACAGCCTGGACATCCACGATCCGGTCCAGCGCAATATCTCGGCCATCCGCCTGATCGCCAAGATGCCGACCCTGGCGGCCCGCGCCTACAAATACCATATCGGCCAGCCGTTCGTTTCGCCGCGCAACGACCTCAGCTACGCCGAGAACTTCCTGCGCATGTGCTTCGCCGTTCCGGCCGAGGACTATGTCGTCGATCCGAAGATGGCCAAGGCCATGGATCGCATCTTCACCCTGCACGCCGACCACGAGCAGAACGCCTCGACGTCGACCGTTCGCCTGGCCGGTTCGTCGGGCGCCAACCCATTCGCCTGTATTGCCGCCGGCATCGCCTGCCTGTGGGGCCCGTCGCACGGCGGCGCCAACGAAGAGGCGCTGATGATGCTCAAGGAAATCGGCACGCCCGACAAGATTCCGGAGTTCATCCAGGGCGTTAAGGACAAGAAATACAAGCTGATGGGCTTCGGCCACCGCGTGTACAAGAACTACGATCCCCGGGCGACGGTGATGAAGGAGTCCGCGGACGAGATTCTCGAACTGGTCGGCGCCGACAACGACCCGCTGTTTCAGGTCGCCAAGGAGCTGGAGCGCGTCGCCCTGTCGGACGAGTATTTCATCGAGCGCAAGCTGTTCCCGAACGTCGACTTCTATTCGGGCATCACCCTGTCGGCGATGGGCTTCCCGACCTCGATGTTCACCGTCCTGTTCGCCCTGGCCCGCACCGTCGGCTGGATCGCCCAGTGGGAAGAGATGCTGGCCGATCCGGCGCAGAAGATCGGCCGTCCGCGCCAGCTCTACACCGGTCCGACCGAGCGCGATTACGTGCCGATCCAGAACCGGGGCTGATCCAGTCGCTCAGACAAGACGCCGGGGCCCGCGCCCCGGCGTTTTCTTTGTCCGGACACGATCGGGCGCTGTCCGGACACGACTTCGCTGGCGCACAGAGCGGTCGGGCGCCCAGGTGCCGGCATGACCCAGACCCCCGACACCCGTCCTCCAGAAACGCCGACCACGACAGACGCGGCGCCGTCAGCCATGGCCGGGATCATCGACACGGTCCGCACCATCGCCGTCGCCCTGGCCGCTGCGGTCGCGATCCAGACCGTCGCCTTCCAGCCCTTCACCATCCCCTCGGCCTCGATGGAGCCGGGGCTTGTGGTTGGCGACTATCTGGTGGTGTCCAAGTTCGCCTATGGCTGGAGCCGCGCCTCCCTGCCCTTCAATCCGCCCCTGCCGTCGGGGCGACTGTTCGAGCGCCTGCCCAGACGCGGCGACGTCGTCGTGTTCCGCCGGCCGGGCAATCCGCAGGAGACCTGGATAAAGCGGGTCATCGGCCTGCCCGGCGACACGGTGTCGGTCTCGGGCGGCGTGGTGACGGTCAACGGTCAGGCCCTGTCCCAGCGGGCGCTCGGCCCGGGGCTTGATCTGGACGCGCCCACACGGCCCGTGGAGCAGGTCGAGGAGCGTCAGGCGGATGGGCGCACCTACATCACCTTCGACGCGGGCCACGGGCTTGAGGGCGACGATCGCCCCGCCCGGATCGTGCCCGACGGTCAGTTATTCGTCATGGGCGATCACCGCGACAACTCGCTGGACAGCCGCTGGTCTGCAGACGTCGGCGTGGGCCTGCTGCCGGTCACGAATGTCGTGGGACGCGCCGAACTCGTGGTCGCCTCGTGGAAGCCGGGCGCGTCCCTCTGGAGGCCCTGGACATGGTTCAACCTGAGGCCGGGCCGGATCGCCCACCGTATCCGCTAGAGCAGGATCGGCTGAGCAGGAATCGCTTCGCGATTCCGCTGATGCCGTGACTCCTGCTCCAGGTATTAGCGAGAGCCCGATTCACGGTTTCGACAGAAGCGCGAAGCGCTTCCGTCTCAAACGATCAGGCTCTAGCGGGCCTGAAACTCCGCGAAGGAGACGACGCCGTCATGGTTGGCGTCCATCTGGTCGAAGGCGGCTCGGGATCCAGGCAGGGCCTGGGCTATCGACGGCGCCGCCGCCGCGCCGATGATGACGCCCGCGACGGCCGCGGCCAGCACCTGCCAGGCCGTCATCGTCCGGTGCGCCTTCGGCACCGTCGGAACCTCGCCCTCGATCTGGCGGCGCACGACCTCGCTGGCGGTCAGGCCGGCCGCGCGGCAACGCTCCATGAAGGCGAGCTTCGCGGCGTGCGGTAGCCGGATTTCCAGCGTCTCGCTTTTCTTTGGCAGGCGAGGAGAAGTCATTCGACGGTCATCCAGCAGGATCAGCGGCCGAAATCTAGGTCGGATGCGCCGTTTGATCCAGAGGCGTGCGCGATGACCGTCAGAACCGCTTCGGCGGCCAGGGCCGACGGGTCGTCGCCTCCCCGGCCCATATAGTCCAGCGCCTCCGTCTGGCGCCGGGTCTGGGCCGCCCGTGCGTCGGGATTGCGAAGCAACCGACCGACCTCGGCCGCGACCTTCTCAGGCGTCGCGTCGGCCTGGATCAGCTCGCGCGCGATTTCCTCGTCCGCCGCGTGGTTGAACAGGGTCGCGTATCTGCCTGTGAAGAAGGGCTTCATGATCGCGTAGCTGAGCGGCGCGAACCGGTAGGCGATCACCATGGGCGCGCCAGCGAGCGCCAATTCGGTCGAGACCGTGCCGCTGGTGGCGAGGGCCACGGCGGCCGCCTTCATCGCCGCGTATTTATCGGTTTCAGTGACCACGTGGGTCCGGAACGGCCAGGCGGCGATACGCGCCGTCACGTCGTCCGCGACCGTGCCCGCAACGACGACCGCGACCTCCAGGCCGGGACGCTCCGCCTTCAGTTGCTGGATCGCCGCCTCATAGACGGGCGTCATCAGGCGGATTTCGCTCGGGCGGCTGCCGGGCATGACCAGCAGAAGGGGCGCATCGGCGGCGATCTCCCGCGCGGCGCGGAAGGCCGCCGGATCAGCCGTGCCCATGTCGATGTGCAGCGCCTGCGATCCCACCACGGTCGTCGCCAGCCCTTGGCGCTCGAACCACGGCGCGTCGAAGGCGTAGAGGGCCAGCAGATGATCGACCGCGCCCGCCAGAGTCTTCGCCCGGCCCGGTCGCGAGGCCCAGACCTGGGGGCCGACGTATTTGATCAGCGGCACGCCGGGCAACACCAGCCGCAGCGCCTTGGCGACCCTGATGGTGAACCCCCAGCTGTCGATCAGGACGACCGCGTCGGGCCGCTCGCGCAGCGCCAGGGCGACGGTATCGGCGACCCTCGCCTTGACCCGGCCATAGGCCCGCAACCCCTCCAGCCAGCCGAGGATGGACAACTGGGCGATGTCGAACGGGCTCTCGACGCCCGCGGCCGCCATCTTGGGTCCGCCGACGCCAACAAAGGCGATGTTCGAGAGCCGGGCTCGCAGGGCCTGCGCCAACCCCGCGCCCAACGAATCGCCCGAGGCCTCGGCGGCGACCAGCATGACTTTCACGACCGGTCCTCGCCCCAGACGAACAGGCCCAGCCGATCCGCAGCCTCGATGATCGCGGCCCGGTCGATCAGGATCAGCTTGCCCGCGACCCCGCCGACGCCCGCCAGCCCGGCGGCGGCGGCCATCTCGATCGTCTGTGCGCCTATGACCGGCATGTCGATGCGCAGGTCCTGGATCGGCTTTGGCGCCTTTCCCAACGACCCTTTCGGGTTGCCGGTGGCGCCGCGCAGATCGCCGGGCAGCCCCGCAACCCGGGCCAACATGGCATCGGTGCCCTCCTGGGCTTCGACCGCGAGGACCAGACCGTCGCACACGACCGCGCCCTGTCCGATATCCAGTTCGCCTGCCTTTTCCGCGACATGCAGCGCCTTCCTGAGGTCTGAAAGCTGCGCTTCGTCCGGCGTGACGCGGCCCAAGGCGCCGACCGTCAGGGTCTCTCCGCCCAGAATGTCGTCGGCTCCTTCGATGGCATAGCCCTCGTTCTCGAACACCGACAGGATCTTGCGCAACAGGGCGTCATCGCCCTTCGTCGCCGCCGCGATGATGCCCGGGAGCACCAACGCGCCCTTGAGATCGGGCTTCAGAGCCTTGAAATCCGGACGATTCACGGTCCCGGCGAAACAGACGGCGACACAGTCCGCCGCCTTCAACGCCGCCAGCACCCGCCCGATCTCGGCCATGCCCGCTTCCAGTCCCGGATAACGGATCAGATGCGGGTCGGCGAAACTGGTCAACCGAACCACGAACACAGGCCGCCCCTCGGCCTCGCACCGCGCCGCAATCGCCAGCGGCAGGGCACCTCCGCCCGCGATGAGGCCGAGCTTGCCGGCGCTCATGCCGCGCCGTCGATGGTCGAACGCGAGATTGGCGAGTCTGACGAATTTGACGTCCCGACTGATCGGGTTGGTCCCGATTCCTGGTCAGTTTGGCGTGGGGCTTTGATCATTCGCCCGGCAGGCACAAAGGCCGTTTGCCGTCCTCGCGGATGAAGGCGACGATCTCCATGATCTCAGGCAGGTCCGCGTAAGCTGCCTTGACCGCATCGAGCCGGTCGGCGAACACGCCGTCGCCCTCGAACAGGTCGCGATAGGCGGCGAGCAAACGTCGGATCGCGGTCTTGTCGTAGCCCTTCCGCTTCAGCCCGATCAGGTTCAGGCCATGCAGCTGCGCATGGTTGCCCCAGGCCGAGCCATAGGGGATCACGTCGCGCGTCACGGCCGCCAGACCGCCGACGATGGCGCCCTGCCCCACCCGGCCGTTCTGGTGCACCGCGCAGAGGCCGCCGAGAAAGACCTTGTCGCCGATCCGCGCATGGCCGCCCAGGGTCGCGCTGTTGGCCATCACCACATTATCGCCCACGACCGCATCGTGGCCGACGTGGGCGCCCGTCATGAACAGGCCGTTGGAGCCGACGCGCGTCACGCCCGATCCCTGCGGCGTGCCCCGGTTGAAGGTGGCGTGCTCGCGGATCGCGTTGTCCGATCCGATCTCCAGCCGGACGGTCTCGCCCTTGTATCCGTTGTGCTGGGGGTCGCCGCCGATGACGGCAAAGGGATGGATGACGGTGCGCGCCCCCACTGTCGTGTCCTGCTGGACCACCACATGACTGACGAGATGGACCCCATCCGCCAGCGTCACGCCCGGCCCCACGATGCACCACGGCCCGATCGCCACGTCCGCACCCAGGTCGACCGAGCCATCGACGATGGCGGTGGGGTGGATATGGCTCATGGCGTGACGGGCTGATTGACCGTGACGACCATGGCCGCGAAGTCGGCTTCGGCCGCCAGCTTGCCATCGATGAAGGTCTCGCCCCGGAACTTGAAGATGTCGCCGCGCTGTCGGGTCACGACCACGTCCATGCGTAACTGATCGCCCGGCCGCGCGGGCTTGCGGAAGCGAACGCCGTCGATGGACATGAACATGATGACCTTGCCCTCGACGGCGACGTCCAGGCTCTTGGACATCAGCAGTGCGCCCGTCTGAGCCATGGCCTCGACGATCAGAACGCCCGGCATGACCGGATCGATGGGGAAGTGGCCTTGGAAGAACGGCTCGTTGTGCGTGACGTTCTTGATGCCCGTGATCGAGGTGCTCGCCACGAAGGCCTCGGCCTTGTCCACCAGCAGGAACGGATAACGGTGGGGCAGCCGGCGCATGACCTCGGCGTAGTCGATCTTCACCCCAGGCTCAGTCATCCGTCCGCTCTCTCTTTCGCCCCGCCTGTTTGGACACCCAGACAGTTTCACGCAAGAACTGACGGATCGGCTTGGCCGGATAGCCGGACCAGGTTTCGCCCGCCGGAATGTCGGCCAGCACTCCCGCGCCCGCAGCGACCCGCGCGCCGACGCCGATCCTGAAGTGGTCGCCCACGCCCGCCTGGCCGCCGAACATGACGCCGTCGCCGATCGTCACGGATCCCGAGATCCCCGTCTGGCCCGCGATCAGGCAGTTGCGACCGATGACGCAATTGTGGGCGATCATCACCAGATTATCGATCTTGGTGTTCTCGCCGATCACCGTGTCATCGAACGCGCCCCGGTCGATACAGGTGTTGGCGCCGATCGTGACACCGTCCTGAATGATGACGCGCCCCAGCTGGGGCACGTCCACCGGGCCGGTCGCGCCGCCGGCCGCGCCGAAGCCGGCCTCGCCCAGCCGTGCGCCGGCATAGATCTTCACCCGATCGCCGATCAGGGCGAATCGGACGGTGACGTTGGGGCCGACGTCGCAGTCGCGGCCGATCTGAACTCCGGGGCCGATGACGCTGTTGGCGCCGATACGGCTGCCTCGCCCGATGCGCGCGCCCTGACCCAGGATCGCGCCCGACTCGACCACCACGCTGTCGTCCTCGCAAACATCGGCAGCCGATGTCGCAGTCAGGCCGACGGGGCGATGCAGTGCGACGGCTGAAGCGGCCCAGGCCGCCTGGGGCGTGCGGGAGACGATGATCGCCGCCCCGGCCGGAGCAGCGTCCACGGCTTCCCTGGGCAGAATCACGCAACCGGCCGAGGTCGCCTGCAGCGCTCCGAGGAAATTTCGGTCGCCGAGGAAGGCCACGGCCCGACCTTCCGCCGTGGCGAGCGGTGCGACCCGCGCGATGCGCACATCCGAAGTGCGAACGACCTCGCCGCCCGTCAGGGCCGCGAGGTCGTCGACGCCGAGCGGACCCAGCGTATCGAAAAAGCGGGCGTCGGGCGTCATGCCCTTCGCCTTATTGAGCCGCTTGAGCCGGGACCGGCAGGCGGTTGAAGCTCAGGGTCGGCAGCTGGGTGTTCAACCGCTCGATGACCACGTCGGTCACATCCATCGCCGGGTTCAGGATGAACACGCTCTCGCGGTCGATCAGGATGCCGCAGCCACGTTCCTGATAGACGGCGACCAGGATCGGCTCGACAACGGCCGAAATCAGGCGGCGCTGTTCCGACAGGGTGTAGCGCAGTTCGTCCTGGCGGGTCTGTTCCAGTGTCTGGGCTTCCTGGATGCGGGCCTGCAGGGCCGTGCGGCGCGTACCGTCGGCGTCAGCGGCCTGACCGCCCTGTTGCAGGGAAGTGATCTCGGTCTGGATTGTGGTGGCGTAGGGCGACAGTTCGCCCTGAACTTCGGTCGCCAGCTGTTCCATGCGGGCCTGAACGGCCTGACCGGCGGTCGAGGTCGCCAGCAGGCGCTGGTTGAAATAGACGCAGACGCCCGGGATGTTCGGACCAGGGTTTTGCGGGCCCTGGGTCTGGGCGACAGCGGTCGAGGCGACGAGCGAAGCCAGGGCGAAAGCGCCGATAGCGAAGATTTTCATGGGTAACCTTTTAGGGCCGAAGGGCCCGGGCTTAGAACTGGGTTGAGGTTGAGAAGCGGAAGGTTTCGGTCCGGTCGTAGTCTTCATTGCTCAAAATCTGGCTGAAATCGAACCGGATCGGGCCCATCGGCGACTTCCAGTGGACGCTGAGACCGGCGGAGGCGCGCAGCGACAGGTCATCCGCGATGGAGGGGTCCGGCAGGCCGTTGGTTCCGAGAGTATAACGGTTGTCCAGTACCCCCAGGGTGCCGACGTCGGCAAACAGCGAGGTCTTGATACCGTACTGCGCGGGCAGACCGTTCGGCAGGGTCAGTTCGACGCTGCCCACGGCGTAGAAATTGCCGCCCAGCGCATCATTCGTGGCCAGATCGCGCGGCCCCATGCCGGCGTTCTCGAAGCCGCGGAAGCTGTTGCCGCCCTTGAAGAAGCGGTCGTTGATCCGCACGGCGTCGCCGCTCCAGCCGGACACATAGCCGGACGAACCCGCCACAGTGACAATCCAGCTCGGGGTAATGCCGTAGTAGAGGGTCGCATCAACCTCTGTCTTCACATAGTTCACGTCGCCGCCGAGACCCGCGAAGTCCTGGCGGATCGAGCCGGTCCAGCCGCGCGTGGCCCGCACCGGGTCATTTCGGCGATCGACCAGCAGCGTGTAGCCGACCGACGAGTTCAGCGAGGCGCCGACCTGTTCGCACAGGGCCGACGAGCCGACACCGTTGGCGTCGCAGTAGCCGATCGGCACCAGGATCTCGTCGTCCTTGATGAAGTAGCGCGTCGACAAACGGCTGTAGCCGTTCAGCGGGTAGGTCAGACGCACGCCTGCGCCGGTCGAGCGATAGTCGAACGACGATTCCTGCTGGAAATCGTAGCGCGAGTGGAACAGGTCAAAGCCCGCGCCGACGTCACGGCCCAGGAACCGGGGCTCGGTGAAGCGGAAATCGATCTGCTGGCGCAGCGAGCCCCATTCGACGCGGGCGACCACGTTCTGGCCCCGCCCGCGGAAGTTGCGTTCCGAAATGCCCAGGTTGACCACGAAGCTGTCGACGGAGCTGAAGCCCGCGCCGACGGACAGTTCGCCTGTCGGCTGCTCCTCGACGGTGACATTGACGATCGAACGGTCCGGCGCGGCGCCGCGGGTCTCATCGACCGTGACTTCCTTGAAGAAGCCAAGCGCCCGCAGATTGTTGCGCGACCGCTCCAGCAGGGTGCGGTTGAAGGCGTCGCCTTCGGTCAGCATCAGCTCGCGCCGGATGACCGGGTCGATGGTGCGGGTGTTGCCGATGACGTTGATGCGATCGACGTAGACACGCTGGCCTTCCGACACGTTGAACGTGACGTCGATGGCGTCGGTCTCGGGATTCGGACGATAGGTCGGGTTGATGTCGACGAAGGCGTAGCCCGCCGAGCCCGCCGCAAAGGTCAGGGCGTCGACCGAGCTCTCGATCTTGTCACTCTCGTACAGGTCGCCGGTCCGGATCGGCAGCAGCAGTTCCAGGAAGTCCGCGTTCAGGCGGTCGTTCTCGGTGACGACCCGGATGTCGCCGAAGTTGTACTTGTCACCCTCCTCGACCGTCAGGGTCATGGCGAAGGCGCTGTCGTCCGGCGCCAGTTCGGCCACGGCCGAGGTGATGCGGAAGTCGTAATAGCCCCGGTTCGTATAGAATTTCCGCAGCTGCTCGCGGTCATAATCAAGGCGGCCGGGGTCGTAGTTGTCGTTCTTGGTAAACAGCCGCCACCACTGAGTCTGCTTGGTCACCATGACCTCGCGCAGCTCGCTGTCGGAGAAGGCGTCATTGCCCAGGAAGGTGATCGACTGGACGCCCGTCTCGGGGCCCTCGTCGATCTCGAAGATCAGGTCGATGCGGTTCTGTTCCAGCTGGACCAGCTTGGGCGTCACGTTCGCCGAGATACGGCCCGACAGACGATACAGCTCAATGATCTTGCCCACATCCTCCTGGACCCGGGCGCGGGTGTAGATGCCGCGCGGCGCGATGGTCACTTCCTCGCGCAGCTTGTCCTCGCTGATCGCGCCATTCCCCTCGAACACGACCTGGTTGATGATCGGGTTCTCGACGATGCGGACGACCAGGTCGCCGTTCGGCTGCAGGCCGATCTGGATATCGGCGAACAACTGGGTTCGGTCCAAGGTGCGGATCGCGACGTCCAGGATCACCGCGTCGATGGTGTCGCCCGGCTGGATCGGCAGGTAGGACAGGACCGTGGTCTGGTCGATGCGCTGGTTGCCCTGAACCAGGATGCGGTTGACCACTCCGGTCTCGGACGGGGCCGTCTGGGCGGCCGGCGCGGCAATCTGGCCGGGCAGGATGGCGGGCGCCGGCGCGGTCTGCGCCAAGGCCGGCGTCCCCGCGACGAGCGCCAGAAGGCTGGCCGTGGCCACGCAGGTCCTGCGCAGGTTGCGGTCACCCGTATTCGATGCGGCGCGGAGGTCGTTCAGGATCATGCGGGAAACCATCGGGGGCTGGCGTCGGCTCAACTGACGAGCCCGCCGAGGAATTTGAACAGGTTCAACTTCTGCAGGTCGTTCCAGGTCGCGAACAACATCAAACCCGCCAGCAAAGCAAGACCGACCCGGTACCCCGCCTCCTGAACGACGGCGGCAACGGGTTTCTTCGCCACAGCCTCATAGGCGTAGAAGACCAGATGTCCGCCATCCAGAACCGGGATGGGCAAGAGGTTTAGAAAGCCGATTCCGATCGAAAGTATGGCGGCGAAGCTCGTCAGCGTCAGAAGCAGGTTCAACACGGTCGCCACGGGATCGGGATTGGCGGCCACCGCCGCGTTGGTCAGGGCCCCGGACGCCTTGGCGATGCCCAGCGGCCCGCTCAACTGATCCCCCGATTCACGGCCCGTGAATATCCGGCCCAGATAGGTCAGGGTGGTTCCCAGGATGTCGCCGGTCTCCTGGACGCCGCGGCCGACGGCCTCGACAGGGTTGTAGCGGACGTGACGGGACTCGGCCGCCGTGGAGGACAGGGCCAGGCCGATCCGGCCCACGCTGACATGGCCTGCAATCGGATCCGTTTCGACCCGCCGGATGGGCGTCGCGACCAGTTGTATTTCCGATCCGGCGCGCTCGACGGTGAACTGGACGGTGTCGCCGGCCGACAGGCTGACCTTGCGCGTTACCTCACCGGCGTCGGCGATCACGCGGCCGTCGATGGCCGTGATCAGGTCACCAGCCTGAAATCCGGCGGCGGCGGCGGGCGACCCTGCCGTCACCTCGGCCACCCGGGCGGGGCGCAGGTCCACCCCGAGCAGCGAGAACAGAAGCGTGAAGATGAAAATCGCGAGGATGAAATTCGCCACGGGACCGGCGACGACGATCAGCATCCGCTGCCAGACCGGCTTGAAGTGGAAATAGTCGCGCTCGGCGCCGACACCGTCCTGCGCCACGATCTCGGACTTCAGCGTATCGAGGCCCCGGCTGTCGGGTACGCTGGACGCGTCCATGTCGCCGGAGAATTTCACATAGCCGCCCAGCGGCATCCAGCCGACGCGCCACTCGATACCGTTCCGGTCGGTGCGGCTGAAAATGGCCTTGCCGAAGCCGATCGCGAATCGATCGACCTTCACGCCGAAGGCGCGCGCGACCAGGAAGTGGCCCAGTTCGTGGATGGTGACGATGACCGTCAGCACCAGCAGGAACGGCACGATGTAGATCAGGGCCTGTCCCAGCGCGTTCAGCATGCCGTCTCCATTTCCGCCGAGCCGAAGGGATCAGGCGGCGAGCGCCAGATCCCCGACGATTTCGATCGCGACCCGGCGGGCGCGAGCATCGAGCGCAAGAGCGCCTGCGCAGGCATCGTCGAAATCGGCATCCGCCCCCGTCTTCGTCATCCGATCAAGGGTTTCGGCGACGACTGCGGCAATATTGAGAAAGGCCAGACGGCGGTCAAGGAAGGCCAGGGCGGCGACCTCGTTGGCGGCGTTGAAGATCGTCGGCGCTCCCCTGCCCGCCTCGAGCGCCTCGCGCGCCAGTCGCAGGGACGGAAACCGCTCCGGATCGGGCGCCTCAAAGGACAGCCGACCCAAGGCGGCGAGGTCCAGCTTCGGCGCCGGCCAGCCCATCCGGTCGGGCCAGGCTAGGGCGTAGGCGATGGGGGTCTTCATGTCCGGTGGCCCCATCTGGGCCAGGGTCGAGCCGTCGATGAACTCGACCAAGCTATGAATGATCGATTCGGGGTGGACGACCACATCGATGCGATCGGCCGGCATGTCGAACAGATAGGCCGCCTCGATCATCTCCAGGCCCTTGTTGGCCATGGTGGCGCTGTCGACCGAAATCTTGGCCCCCATGCTCCAGTTCGGGTGAGCGACGGCCTGTTCCGGGGTCATTGAGGCCATGTCAGCGCGCGAGGCCTGGCGGAACGGTCCGCCCGACGCCGTCAGGATCAGCCTGGAGACCCGTTCGGGCGCCTCGGACGGGAAGACCTGGAAGATGGCGGAATGCTCTGAATCGACCGGAAGCAACCGGCCTCCGCTCGCCTTGACCCGCTCGATCAGGGCCGAGCCGCAGCAGACGAGACTTTCCTTGTTGGCCAAGGCCAGGGTCGCTCCCGTCGCGGCGGCGGCCCAGGCGGACTTCAGCCCCGCAGCGCCGACGATCGCGGCCATGACAAGGTCCGCCGGTCGCGTCGCCGCCTCGACTACGGCCGCCTCTCCCGCCGCCACCGCGATGCCGGTCCCGGTCAACGCCGCGCGCAATGCTTCCAGCCTGTCTGGATCGGCCGTGACGGCCACGGCGGGACGCCAGCGGCGCGCCTGTTCGGCCAGCCGCTCGATATTGTTTCCGCCGGTCAGGGCGACGACCTCAAAGGCCCCTGTCCCGGCCGCCTCCGCCTGATTCATCAGGTCCAGCGTCGAGGCGCCGACGGAGCCCGTGGACCCCAGCACAGTCACGCGACGCCGGATCACGTGCCCGCGCCGAAATAGTTGGCCAGGACCCGTCCGACGGCGACGACCACGATGGCGAACATCAGCCCGTCCACCCGATCCATCAGACCGCCGTGTCCCGGAATCAGGTTTCCCGCGTCCTTGACCCCGAACCGCCGCTTCAGAGCAGATTCCCACAGGTCGCCGGCCATGGTCGCCAGGGCGGCGGCGAAGCCGAGCAGCGCGCTCCACTGCATCGAGCGCACGCCCGCCTCGGGCAGGGCCGACATGGCGGCGCCGGCCACAGTGCCCGCCAGCAAGCCGCCTATGAAGCCGGACCAGGTCTTGTTGGGCGAGAACCGCGGCCACAGCTTCGGGCCTCCGACAGCGCTGCCAACCAGGAAGGCCACGATATCCGACGCCCAAGCGACCACGAAGGCCAACGTCACCCAGTAGAAGCCGATCGCCGTGTTCCCGTCCCGCAACCAGATCAGCAGCAGTGCCGGCCAACCGAGGTACAGCACGCCGTAGGCCGCATCGATTCCGGACTGCCCGCGCGCCCTCGCGAACAGGCCTGCCGCAGCGGCGCCGAAAACCAGCAGCACCAGGCTGAAGGACAGGGCCTCGTTCGGATTGGACAGCAGTGTGGCCACCAGCGCCAGGGCGACGGCGGCGGCGACGGCCTTCCAGTCGGACGGCGCGCTCATCCTGGCCCATTCCATGGACAGGACGACACAGGCGATCAGCAGGACGCCGAGAATCCAGGGTCCGCCAAACCAGACGGCCAGCATGGCCAGCGGCGCCAGAACGATGGCCGAAGCGGCGCGCAGGCCCATGTCGCGAACCTTGAACGCCATCAGCTGACCGCGAGCGCCGGCTCTACCGCGATCACGCCGAACCGTCGGTCGCGCTGCAGGTACTGGTCCACCGCATCGGCCAGGGCCTCGGCCCCGTAGTCGGGCCACAGCACGTCCTGATAAACCAGCTCGGCATAGGCCGCCTCCCACAGGAGGAAGTTGGACAGCCTCTGCTCGCCCGAGGTGCGCACGATCAGGTCCACTGGTGGTCCGTCCGCGGTGGACAGGCCCAGACCCAGGGTCGCTTCATCCAGCGGCCCGGTCGCCTGGCCGGCCAGCAGCCGATCCACATAGGTCTGGGCCGCATCGACGATGTCCGCCCGGCCGCCATAGTTGAACGCGACCTGCAACAGGAAGCGGCTGTTGTGCGCCGTCGACCGCTCGGCGCGTTCGACGATGGCCGCGATATCGGCGGGCAGTCCGGTCCGGCGGCCCAGGACGCGCACGCGTACGCCCTCCCGCTCCAGCCGGGCCAGATCGCTGGCCACATAGGACCGCACCAGTCCCATCAGGTCGGAGACCTCTTCGGCCGGACGCCGCCAGTTCTCGGTCGAGAACCCGAACACTGTCAGGCATTCGATGCCGAAGGCCGGCGCCGCCTGGACGGTGCGTTTCAGCGCCTGCACACCCTCGCGATGACCCATGGCCCGGGGCAGACCGCGAGCCTGGGCCCAGCGACCGTTGCCGTCCATGATCAGTGCGACATGCCGGGGCCCCGCTTCAGGGGCTGGCGCGCCGCCGGAGGGGGCCGTCATCCGATATCCGTTCTGTCGAGGCTTGAGGGAGGCCTCAAACCTGCATGATCTCAACTTCCTTGGTCTTCAAGGTCTCGTCGATGCGCTTGATGGCCGCGTCCGTGTCCTTCTGGACCTCGGTTTCCATCTTCTTGTGCTCATCCTGGCTGATGTCGCCCGCCTTCTCGGCCTTCTTGAGGTCGTCGTTGGCGTCCCGACGCACATTGCGCACGGAGATCTTCTGCGTTTCGGCGTATTTGCCGGCCAGCTTGGCCAGGTCCTTGCGACGCTCTTCGGTCAGGGGCGGCACGGGGATACGCAGGGTCTGGCCATCGACGATGGGATTCAGGCCCAGACCGGCGGCGCGGATGGCCTTCTCGACCGGTCCGACCATCGTCTTGTCCCAGACGCTGACCGAGATCATGCGCGGCTCGGGCACGCTGATCGCCGCCACAGCGTTCAGCGGCGACGAGGACCCATAGGCCTGCACCTGAACGGGATCGAGCAGACCAGCATTGGCGCGTCCGGTGCGCAGGCCCTGGAATTCTTCCTTCAGCGAGGACACAGCCTTGTCCATACGGTCGCGATAGGTCTTCAGATCGGGCTTGGCCATCGGGGTCTCCTCATTCTTGGTCTTGTCTCAGGCGGCTTTGGGCGGAGCGTCACTGATCACCGTGAACGTTCCCTTGCCTTTCAGCACCTTGCGCAGTGAATCTTCCTCGCGGATCGAGAACACCACAATCGGAATCTTGGACTCGCGCATCAGGGCGATGGCGGCGGCGTCCATGACCTTCAGGTTCTGCGACAGCACGTCCTGATAGGTCAGGTGGTCGTAGCGGGTCGCGGTCTTGTCCTTCTTCGGGTCAGCGGAATACACGCCGTCCACGGAAGTTCCCTTCAGCAGCGCGTCGCAGCCCATTTCGGCGGCGCGCAGGGCGGCGGCCGTGTCGGTCGTGAAATAGGGGTTGCCGGTGCCGGCGGCGAAGATCACCACGCGTCCCTTTTCCATGTGGCGCACGGCGCGACGACGGATGTAGGGCTCGGCGATCGCGGCCATCGGGATGGCGCTCTGCACCCGGGTATCGACGCCGATCTTCTCCAGGGCGTTCTGCATGGCCAGGGCGTTCATGACGGTGGCCAGCATGCCCATGTAGTCAGCGCTGGCGCGTTCCATGTCCGCGGCCGCCGTCGACAGCCCACGGAAGATGTTGCCGCCGCCGATCACCAGGCAGACCTGGGTCCCGCCCTTGACTACCCGGGCGATGGCCGCGGCCACGGTATCGACCGTGTGCATGTCGATGCCATAGCCCTGCTCACCCATCAGGACCTCGCCCGAGACCTTCAGCAGCACCTTCTTGTATCGCGGGGGGGCGCTGTCAGCGGGCATGGGGGTCTCGTTTCACGGGAATCGGGCGGGCCTTTATAGACGAAGGGCGCGTCCGGCTCCAAAGCCGAACGCGCCCCGATAGTCACGCAGTATGTATGTTTAGGCTTTCGGAGCCATCATCGAGGCCACTTCCGAAGCGAAGTCCGGGCCCTCGATCTTCTCCACGCCCTCGCCCAAAGCCAGACGGACAAAGCCGGCCAGGTGCAGGCCAGGAGCGCCCAGTTCCTTGCCCGTGTCGGCGACCAGCTGTTCGATGGTCACGTCCGGGTTCATCACGAACGGCTGCTTGGTCAGCACCACGTCCTTCTGGAACTTGTTGATCTGGCCTTCCACGATCTTGGCGATCATGTTTTCCGGCTTGCCTTCTTCCTTGGCCTTTTCGGTCAGGACCGAGCGTTCCTTCTCGACGGCGGCCGGGTCCAGATCGTCCGTGTTCAGTGACAGCGGAGCCGTCGCGGCCACATGCATTGCGATCTTGCGGCCCAGTTCGCGCAGGGCGACCTTGTCGCCGCCGCCGTGCAGGGCGACCAGCACGCCGATGCGGCCGAGGCCCGGAGCCACGGCGTTGTGGACGTAGGAGGCGACGACGCCTTCATCGACCGACAGACGGGCGGCGCGGCGCAGCTGCATGTTCTCGCCGATGGTCGCGATCATGTTGGTGACCTCGGCCTGGATGGTGTTGCCGTTTTCCAGCTCGGCGCCGTGCAGGGCCTCGACAGAGTGGTGCTCCAGGCCCTTCTGGGCGAAGGCCTTGGCGGCGTTCTGGAACAACTCGTTACGGGCGACGAAGTCGGTTTCAGAGTTGAACTCGATGGCGGCGCCGATTTCGCCCTTGCCGTCTTCGCGGCTGGCGACGGCCACCAGGCCCTCGGCGGCGACGCGGTCGGCCTTCTTGGCGGCCTTGGACAGGCCCTTAGCGCGCAGCCAGTCGATCGCGGCGCTGATATTGCCGTCGGTTTCCTGAAGCGCCTTCTTGCAGTCCATCATGCCGACGCCGGATTTGGCGCGCAGTTCCATGACGAGGGCGGCGGTGATCTCGGCCATTTCTGGTCTCCTGAGGTCTGTATCGAATGCATGAGCGGCCGGGGGATTACCCCGGCCGCATGTCAGTTTTGCGGACGGTCCGGATCGCCGGACCGATCCGATCAGGCTTCGGTCTTCTCGGCTTCGGCTGCCGGTTCTGCGGCTGCAGGCTCTTCGGCAGGCGTCTCTTCGCCCGACGCGGCCAGCATTTCCTCGGCCACAGCCTCGGCGCCCTCGGGGGCGACATCGGCTTCGACCGGGGCCGAGGCCTCGGCCAGCATAGGCTCGACGGGGTTTTCCATCGCGCCCAGGTCGACGCCGGAGTTCGCGGCGCCGGCGGCCAGGCCGTCCAGGATGGCGTCGGCGATCAGGTCGCAATAGGTCTGGATGGCGCGCGCGGCGTCATCGTTGCCCGGGATCGGATAGGTGATGCCGTCGGGGTCCGAGTTGGTGTCCAGGATCGCGATGATCGGGATGTTCAGCTTGCGGGCTTCGAGGATCGCGATCGCTTCCTTGTTCGTGTCGATCACGAACATGATGTCGGGGATGGAACCCATGTCCTTGATGCCGCCCAGGGAAAGCTCCAGCTTTTCCATTTCGCGCTCGAGGGTCAGCAGTTCCTTCTTAACCCGACCTTCGCCGCCGCGCTCCAGCAGGCCTTCCAGCTCGCGCAGGCGGGCGATCGAGCCCGACACGGTGCGCCAGTTGGTCAGGGTGCCGCCGAGCCAGCGGTTGTTCATGTAATACTGGGCGCAACGCTTGGCGGCCTCGGCGACGGGCTCGGCGGCCTGGCGCTTGGTGCCGACGAACAGGACGCGACCGCCTTTGGCGGCGACTTCGCGCACGGCCACCAGAGCCTGGTGGAACAGCGGCATCGTCTGCGACAGGTCGATGATGTGGATGTTGGAGCGCGAGCCGAAGATGTAGCGCTCCATCTTCGGGTTCCACCGGTGCGTCTGGTGGCCGAAGTGGGCGCCTGCTTCGAGCAGGGTGCGCATGGAGAAGTCAGGCAGAGCCATCTTTGGAAGTCCTTTTTCCGATTATTCCGCCGCAGACGGTGAAAGGACCGGATGGCCCCTCGGAACGGAGCGCTTCAGGATGTCTCCCCGAAACGCGCCACGCCTGCGTGTGAAGTGGGCGGCCTTCTAGTCCTGGACGACCGAGAAAGCAACCCTCCCCCGGCGGAAGAGGTTTCGAGCGCACAAGGGCGGATCGATCATACTTGCTTGCAGGCGTGAGGAATTCACTGGCAAGATATCCGGGCCGACCTCAGGCATCCTCTAGCATCAGCACCCCCGGCGCCGACTTCAGCGCCCCCCGCAGCGCCCCGTCCAGCCGATAGCGGCCCGGCAACCGCACCTCCACCTCGCGTCGGCCGTCCAGGGAGGCGATCAGGGTGACCTCGCCGCCCTTTCCTTGCGCCAGGGCCCGCGCCAGCCGGACCTGGATCGCCGCCGGATCGGTGGAGCGCGCCGAGACGTGGACCCGCAGTCCCACCGACGCGTCGTCCACCAGCGTCTCCAGCCTGGAACAGTCGTCGCCAAAGAATCGCACCTCGCCGTCCGACGACTTGGCCCGGACCCGCAGCATCAGGGCGGCGCCCACCTCCAGCAGTTCACGGCATTTCCTCAACTGTTCCGGCGGGAACAGACATTCGAACTCGCCGGTCGGGTCCGAGAAGGTGACGAAGGCGAACTTCTCGCCGGATTTCTGGCTGGCCCTTTCCTGCCGGCGGCGCACAACGCCGGCCATCAGAAAGGCGTCGTGGCCCTGCTCCGCGCGCTGCACCGCCTCGGCGACGAAGGTCACGCGCTTGCGTCGCAGCGCGCCCTCCATGTCCTCCAGCGGGTGGCCGGACAGGTAGAAGCCGACCGCCGACAGTTCCTGATCCAGCCGTTCGGGCCCGACCCAGGGCTCCAGGCTCTTCAGCCGGGGGCGCGACGCCCCGGCCTGGTCGGCGCCGAACAGCGACACCTGTGACGAGGTCCGGTCGGCCGCCACGCTCTGGCAATAGGCCATCAGGGTGTCGGCCTGTTCGAACAGCTGGCGTCGGTTCGGGTGGATCGAATCGAACGCGCCGGCCTTGGCCAGGCCTTCCAGCGCCCGCTTGTTGACCGCGCGCGGATCGACCCGCTCCAGGAAGTCGAAGATGTCGGCGAACCGCCCGCCGGTCTCGCGCACCTCGACGACATGTTTCATCGCCTCCAGGCCCACGTTGCGGATGGCGCCGAGCGCATAAAGGACCGCGCCCTTGCCCTCATCCCAGCTGACGTCGAAGTCGGCCGAGGAGGCGTTCACGTCGGGCGCCCGCACCGGCACCTCGAACTTGCGCGCGTCCTGATAAAAGACCGCCAGCTTGTCGGTGTTCGACAGGTCGAGCGACATCGAGGCGGCGAAGAACTCGACCGGGTGGTTCGCCTTCAGCCAGCCCGTCTGGTAGCTGATCAGCGCATAGGCGGCGGCATGCGACTTGTTGAAGCCGTAGCCAGCGAACTTGGCCACCAGTTCGAAGATGGTGTCAGACTGCTGTTCCGGCACGGACTTCTCGGAGGCGCCCGCGATGAAGCGCGCCTTCTGGATGTCCATCTCCTCCTTCTTCTTCTTGCCCATGGCGCGTCGAAGAAGGTCGGCCTCGCCCAGAGAATAGCCGGCCAGGATCTGGGCGATCTTCATCACCTGTTCCTGGTAGATGATGACGCCGTAGGTCTCCGACAGCGTCTCCTGCAGAGACGGATGCAGGTAGTCGACGTCCTGTCGCCCGAACTTGCGGTCGATATAGGTGTCGATCATCTCCATCGGCCCCGGCCGGTACAGCGAGATCAGGGCCGTGATCTCCTCGATGGAGCCGCAGCGCATCTTGCGCAGGGTGTCGCGCATGCCCTGGGATTCCAGCTGGAACACCCCGACCGTCTGGCCCGAGGCCATCAGCTCATAGGTCTTGCCGTCATCCAGAGGCAGCAGGTTGAAGTCCTGCGCGGCGCCCCTGCGGCTCAGATAGCCGTGCGCCCGGTCCAGCACGGTCAGGGTCTTCAGGCCGAGGAAGTCGAACTTCACCAGACCGGCCGGCTCGACCCATTTCATGTTGAACTGGGTGGCCGGAATGTCCGAGCGGGGGTCCTGATACAGGGGCGTCAGCTCGACCAGCGGCCGGTCGCCGATGACAATGCCGGCGGCGTGGGTCGAGGCGTTGCGGTAAAGCCCCTCGAGCTCCAGCGCCGTCGCCAGCAGGTTGGCCACCGCCGGCTCGGCGTCGCGGGCCTCCTTCAGGCGCGGCTCGATCTCGATGGCCTGCGCCAGGGTCGTCGGATTGGCCGGGTTGTTCGGCACCATCTTGCAGAGCCGGTCGACCTGGCCCAGCGGCATCTGCAGCACACGGCCGACATCGCGCAGCACGGCCCGGGCCTGCAGCGTACCGAAGGTGATGATCTGGGCGACCCTGTCCTTGCCGTAGCGCTCCTGGACATAGGTGATCACCTCCTCCCGCCGCTCCTGGCAGAAGTCGATGTCGAAGTCGGGCATGGAGACCCGTTCGGGGTTCAGGAACCGCTCGAACAGCAGACCGAACCGCAAGGGGTCCAGATCGGTGATGGTCAGGGCCCAGGCGACCAGCGACCCGGCCCCGGATCCCCGCCCCGGCCCGACCGGAATCCCGTGCGACTTGGCCCATTTGATGAAGTCCGCCACGATCAGGAAATAGCCGGGGAAGCCCATCTGGGTGATGATCCCGACCTCCCACTCCAGCCGCGTCCAGTAGTCGGCCTCGGGCGCCGACGGCGTGACCAGCTTCAGCCGCGCCTTCAGACCCTCGCGGGCCTGGTGCATCAGTTCGTCAGGCTCGGTGCGCCCGTCGCCGGCGTCGAAGCGCGGCAGGATCGGCGGGTGGGTCTTGACCAGGAAGGCGCAGCGGCGCGCGATCTCGATCGTGGTGTCGCAGGCCTCGGGCAGGTCGGCGAACAGGGTCCGCATCTCCGCCGCCGTCTTGAAGAAATGCTGGTCGGTGATCCGGCGCCGGTCTTCCTGGCCGGTGAAGGCGCCGTCAGCGATACACAGCAGGGCGTCGTGCGACTTCGCCTGGTTCTGTTTGGCGTAGTGGACGTCGTTGGTGGCCGTCAGGGGGACGTCGTTGCCATAAGCCCATTCGACCAGACCGCGCTCCGCGGCGGCCTCGTCCCGCAGGCCGTGCCGCTGCAGCTCCACATAGAAGCGGTCGCCGAACACCCCGGCCATGGCGGCCAGGGTCGTGGCGGCCTCGCCCGGCCTGTTCTGCACGAACAGCGGGTCGACGGGACCGTCGGGGCCGCCGGACAGCAGGATCAGCCCTTCCGAATGGGCGACGACCCTGGCCCAGGGCACGTGCGGCTCCTCGTCGCCCGCATCGAGATAGGCCGAGGACGACAGGGCGCACAGGTTTCGCCAGCCGATCTCGCTCTGGCAGATCAGGACCACGGTCGGGACCTTGGCCCAGCGCTCGCCGCGCTTTCCGCCGATGCCGGTGACCGGGAGCGCACAGGCGATCAATGGTTGAACACCAACGCTCTTCGAAGCCTCGGAGAACTCCAGCGCCCCGAACAGATTGACCCGGTCCACCACGGCCACCGCCGGCATGCCGATATCCGCCGCCAGCCTGCCGACCTTGCCCGCCTTGATCGCGCCTTCCAGCAGTGAGTAGGCCGAGCGCACCCTCAGATGGACGAAACCGGTCTCTGGGGGCATATCGGTGATGGCCTGAACCTCGAGCGCAGGCCGGAGGCGACTCATCTCGCCAACAGGGCGACCTGCCAGACCATCCAGACAAAGCCGCCGCACGATGCAAGCGACAGCGCTTCCCGAACCACTCTTGTCATCGCCTTATCCCCAGATGTATCGTTCTGGTATTGTTCTATGTTGGCTGTTTGTTCTCGTCAACAGGGCGTGAAGCTTGGGCGGCGGCTATTGTGGAAAATCTCGCGTTGGAGGAGGACAGTCATCCGCCCTCCCGGCGGCGCGCGTCAGGAGTATCGGTCATGGCCAAGGGTCAAGTGAAGTCGAACAAGGAAGTCCGCAAACCCAAGGCCGAGAAGCCCAAGCCGGCGGTGTCGGTCGGAACCTCGCCCTTCACCCAGCCTCCCGGCAAGAAGTAGCCGTCAGCCGCGCGAGCGTTCGACCGTATCCACGCTGGGGTTGGCCCTCAGAGCGGCGATAATGCTCGTGGCGTGTTTGGCGTCGGCGACCTCGACGTCCAGATCGACGTCGAAGAAGTCGGACTGCCGGTGGGCCATCTTCAGGTTCAGGATGTTGCCGCCGGCCTCGCCGATCACGGTCGCGACCTGACCGAGCACGCCCGGCGCGTTCTGGATCGTGGCGCGCAGCCGGGCGGTGCCGACCACCCCCTGTTCGGCCTGCGGCGTCCACTGCAGGTCCTGCCAGACGCTGTCGTCGTCGGCGAACTCGGCCAGCTTCTGGCAGTCGATGACGTGGACGGTCAGCCCCTTTTCGGGCTCGAGGATGCCGACGATCCGGTCGCCCGGCACCGGGGTGCAACAGGGGCCGAAATGGATGCTGATGCCCGGCGTCAGACCTCCGCCGCGCACGAACAGCCGTGCGTGGGCGTCGCCGATCTTCTTGCGATCCGCGCCCGTCGTCAGCGTCCCCTTCAGCGACGGGAACAGGATCTCGACGACCCGGTTGGCCTGGATCCGTCCCCGGCCGATGGCGTCGAACAGGTCTTCCTGCGTCCCCGTAGCCAAGGTCTCGACCACGACCTTCAGCGACACATCGGCCAGCGACTTGCCCGCGCGCGTCAACGCCTGCTCCAGCGTCGTCTTGCCCAGCTTGTAGAATTCGTCCCGCTCCGACGAACGGATATGGCGACGGATCGCAGACCGCGCGCGTCCAGTCACGGTCAGGCTGCGCCAGTCGGCGGGCGCCTCGCGCTTCTTGCCGCGGATGATTTCGACCACGTCGCCGTTCTGTAGCGCCGTACGCATGGGCTTCAGCTCGCCGTTGATCTTGACCCCAACGGCCGTGTCCCCGACCTCGGTGTGGACCGCATAGGCGAAGTCCAGCGCCATCCCGCCGCGCGGCAGGGTGATCAGGGCGCCCTTGGGCGTGAAGACGAAGACCTGATCCAGGTACATCTCAAGCTTGGCGTGCTCGACCCAGTCCTCGGCCCCCTCCCCGTGCTCGATGACCTGCACAAGGTGCCGCAGGTTCTGCAGCGGGTCGCGCCCGCCGTCCTTCTCCATCGCCTCGGGGTCAAAGCCGTAGGAGTGGTTCTTGTAGGCCCAGTGCGCCGCGACCCCGTCCTCGGCGACCCGGTCCATGGCCTCGGTGCGGATCTGCATCTCGATGCGCAGCCCGCCCGGACCGACGACAGTCGTGTGCAGGGAGCGGTAGTTGTTCGACTTGGGCGTGGAGATGAAGTCCTTGAACCGCTCCGGCACCATCGGCCAGGCGCGGTGGATGACGCCCAGGGCGCGGTAACAGTCGTCCTCGAACGCGACCAGGACGCGGAAGCCGTAGATGTCCGACAGGGACGAAAAGCCCACCGACTTGCGCTGAAGTTTCCGCCAGATCGAATAAGGCGTCTTCTGGCGACCATAGACGCGCGCCGCGATGCCCGCCTCGCTGAGCACCTGCTGGATCTCGGCGGCGACACCTTCGGTGGCGTGGCCGTGTTCGAGCTTCAGCGCCTCCAGGCGCCGCTCGATGGCGGTCCTGGCCGTGGGGTTCAGATGCTCGAACGCCAGCTCTTCAAGCTCGGACGCGATCGAGTGGATGCCGATCGAGCGGCCCAGCGGCGCATAGACTTCCAGCGTCTCTCTGGAAATCCGCTCACGTTTCTCCGGCTTGACGTATTTGAGCGTCCGCATGTTGTGCAGACGGTCCGCCAGCTTCACCAGCAGGACACGCACATCCTTGGAGATGGCGAGGATGAATTTGCGCAGGTTCTCGGCCTGGCGGGTATGCTCGGCCTGAAGTTCCAGCCGGCTCAGCTTGGTCACCCCCTCGACCAGCCCCGCCACCTCCTCGCCGAACATGGCGGCGATGTCGTCGCGCGTCGCCGAGGTGTCCTCGACCACGTCATGCAGCAGGGCGGTGACGATGGTGGCGGTGTCGAGCTTGTAGTCGGTCAGGATGCCCGCGACCTGGATCGGATGGGCGAAATAGGGGTCGCCCGAGGCCCGCAGCTGCGAGCCGTGCATCTTCATCGCATAGACATAGGCCCGGTTCAGCAGGGCCTCGTCGGCGGTGGGGTCATAGGCCTTGACCGCCTCGATCAGTTCGAACTGGCGCAGGACCGGAATGCGTTTCGCCGCCTGCGTTTCCACAGACGGCGAAGCGGTGTCATTGGCAATGATCTTTGGCGGCGGGGTCGTACCGGACCGCGCCGGGAGGATGGTGATACCGTTGGCGGGTTCCGCCGTCAGTAGCGTTCCTCCTGGCCGCCGTCCCGGTCGCTCTGCAGCGCGCGGATCAGCTCGGCCTCGGCCATGTTCATATGTTGCGGCTCGGCCAGCAGACCGACGATTTCCGCCTCGTCCTCGGCTTCCGTGCGCTCGTCGACGCGTTGCAGGGCGACGATGACGGTCTCAAGCAGTTCGGCCGGAACGACTGTGTCGTCGGCGATTTCGCGCAGGGCGACGACGGGGTTCTTGTCGTTGTCGCGATCGAGCGTCAGGGCGGCGCCGTTGGCGATCGCGCGGGCGCGGTTACCCGCCAGCAGGACCAGGCCGAACCGGTTCGGCACCTTCTCGATGCAGTCTTCGACAGTGACGCGAGCCATGAATTACCTCGGGCGGGGGGAGAACCGCGTTGCATACAGATAGGCATGCCTTTGTGCAACGCCACATCTGCACTCCCAGGGCGGCGGTTTTGCGGCGCCGGCTTGTTCAGAGGAATCGCCGGCCCGTCGGACAGGCGATGACCGATGAGCCCATGCTGATCCGGTCAGCGCAAGGGACAGGCGTCGCGTCCGACCGTCGCGACGGCGGCCATCGCAGAGGCGACGGCGGTGGTCTCCGGATGAACCCACCCCGGTGCGATCTCCGCCAGCGGCCCCATCACGAACAGCCGATCGGCCGCTCTCGGATGCGGCAGGATCAGTCCGTTGCAGTCCCCCTTCTCCCGGCCATAGGCGATCAGGTCCAGGTCCAGGGTGCGCGGCGCATTGGCGGCCGTGCGCCGTCGTCCGAACGCCTCCTCGATCCGGCCCAGGGCCGCCATCAGGGCGTGGGGATCATGGTCCGTGCGCACGATGACGACACCGTTCACGAAGGGCGGGTCGCTCGGGTCGGGCCAGGCCTGCGACGTCCACCAGCTCGAACTGGCGATCACATCGATCCCTTCGAAGCGAAACCGGTGCAGCGCCGCTTCCAGCGCCTCGCGGCACGAGGGCCAGACCCCCTTGTCATTGCAGCCCAGCGCGACGATGACGGCGGCGTCCAGATCCAGGTCGACGTCGATATTGACGCTGACCGCCTGAGGGGCTGTGACCGATTCCGGGGACGCGATTGCCATGAGACTCTATCCGACCGACCGTCTGGCGCTGTTTATCGACGGGGCCAATCTGTATTCGGCGACCAAGGCCCTGAACGCGGACATCGACTTCAAGAGGATGGTCGATGCGTTCCGGGAGAAAGCCGTCCTGGTTCGCGCCTATTATTACACGGCGGTGACCGAGGGCGAAGAGTTCTCTCCGATCCGGCCCCTGATCGACTGGCTGGGCTACAACGGCTTCTCGTTGGTGACCAAGCCGGTGAAGCGATTCACCGACGCTCAGGGCCATACCCGCACCAAGGGCAATATGGACATCGAGATCGCCGTGGACATGCTGGAGCTGGCCCCGCGCATCGACCACGCCATCCTCTTCTCCGGCGACGGCGACTTCCGCCGGCTGGTCCAGGCGGTACAGTCGAAGGGCGTCCGCGTCACCGTCGTCTCGACCCTGAAGAGCCAGCCGCCGATGATCGCCGACGAACTGCGGCGTCAGGCTGATGACTTCGTCGAACTGGTCGACCTGCTCCAGGACTACGGCCGCCCCCGCACGCCAGCGACCACGCCGACGGTGCGCACCTTCGACCGGGACGACCGCGCATGACCCCGGAACCGCCCCGCGATTGCCCACTCTGCCCCCGCCTCGTCGCCTATCGTGAGGAGAACCGGCGCCAGAACCCCGACTGGTTCAACGGCCCCGCGCCCTCGTTCGGCGATCCGAACGCCCGGCTTCTGGTCGCGGGCCTCGCCCCCGGACGCACCGGCGCCAACCGGACCGGCCGCCCCTTCACCGGGGACGGCGCGGGCTGGATCCTCTACCAGACCCTGACGAAGACGGGCTTCGCGACCGGCGTCTACGACGCGCGCCCCGACGACGGCCTGCAACTGTTCGATTGCATGATTACCAACGCCGTCCGCTGCGCCCCGCCGCTGAACAAGCCCCTGCCGATCGAGGAAAAGACCTGCCGCCCTTTCCTGATCGACCGTCTGACCGCCCTGCCCCGGCTGAAAGTCATCGTCACCCTGGGCGACGTGTCGCGCAAGAGCGTGCTGAAGGCGCTCGGCGTCCCGGCCTCCGCCATGGCCGCCGGTCACGGCGTCGAGGCAAAGGTCGGCCCCTACACCCTGATCAACAGCTATCACTGCTCCCGGCTCAACACGAACACCGGTCGTCTGACGCCCGAGATGTTCGAGGCCATCTTCGCCCGCGCCCGCGCCGCCATCGAGGCCGCCCCCGTTTAGGCGACTGTTGTTCGCCGGACACACCGAATCGGCGAGTCTTCCTGACGCCGTAACCGGGCGGAACACTGCGGCGCAGCTTCCGTTGCGGGGTGGAGAGGAAGGTTCAGATGCGCAAACAGACCAACAACAAACCTCCGCTGTTCACAGCAGGCGAGCGGAAGGTCGCGGGGCTCGCGATCCTCGCGGCGATTGTTCTGACGCTGTCGGGTCAGGTTCTGCAAGCGATGATCCGCCCGTCGCTCGGCCTCTACGACGCCAATCCGGCCGCCGTCGCCTCGATCCCGAATGTAATCGAGGCCAGCCCCTTGAGCCGCTCCGCGGGCTTCTAGCCCTTGTCGCGCATGAGCCGGGCCTTGTCCCTCTGCCAGTCGCGGTCGGCCGAGGCCTCGCGCTTGTCGTGCAGTTTCTTGCCCTTAGCCAGGGCGATCTCAAGCTTCGCCTTGCCGTCGTCGTTCAGATAGAGCCGCAGCGGGATGATGGTCTGACCGTCCTTCTGGACCGCCCCGATCAGCCGGTCGATCTGCTTGCGATGCAGCAGCAATTTCCGCGGCCGGCGCGGCTCGTGGTTGAACCGGTTGGCCTGGGCATACGGCGGGATGTCGGCGTTGATCAGCACGATCTCACGCCCTTCCACCGCCGCATAACTCTCGGCGATATTGGCCCGACCCATGCGCAGGGCCTTGATCTCCGTCCCCAGCAGCATGATCCCGGCCTCGAGATTATCCTCGAGGAAATAGTCGAACCGCGCCCGGCGGTTCTCGGCGATCAGCTTGGCCTTGGTGATCGGGGCCTTGACGGTCGCGGCCGCCTTTTCCTTGGTGGTGGCCATCACAGACCCGCCGCTGTCATGGCCGAATCGACGGCCGGCTTCACGTCATCGCGCATCGGCACCAGCGGCAACCGCATTTCCTCGGTGCAAAGCCCCAGCCGGGCCAGGGCGTATTTCGCCGGTGACGGCGAACTGTCCAGGAACAGCGCTCTTGCCAGTCCGCTCAGCCGGTCCTGCCATGACAGGGCCAGGGCTCGGTCGCCGGCCTGGATGGCGTTCCACAGGGCGACCATGCCTTCGGGAGCGACGTTCGACACCACGGAGATGATTCCGCCGCCGCCGTGGGCCAGATAGCCGGGGAAGCTCGCATCATCGCCGGTGATCAGGGCGAAGGATCCGCCGATGTTGACCCGCATCCAGCTCACCCGCCCCATGTCGCCGGTCGCGTCCTTGATGCCGACGATGTTCGGATGCGTCGCAAGCGCCGCCACGGTCGTATCGGCCATGTCCACACCCGTCCGGCTGGGCACGTTGTAGAGCACCAGCGGCAGTTCGACCGCGTTCGCGATGGCTTCGAAATGGGCCCGCAAGCCCGCCTGCGAAGGCTTGTTGTAATAAGGCGTCACGATCAGGGCGGCGTCGGCGCCGACGGTCTTGGCATGCCGCGTGTAACCCATGGCCCTGTCGGTCGCGGTCGAGCCGCAGCCCGCGATGACCCGGACCCGACCCGCAGCCAGCCGCACGCACAACTCGACCACCTGACGATGCTCGTCAGATGTCAGGGAGGCGCTCTCCCCGGTCGTGCCCATGGGGACGACGCCGTGAACCCCGGCGGCGATCTGGCGTTCCAGCAGGGCCTCGAAGGCGGCTTCGTCCACGTTTCCGTCACGAAGTGGTGTGATCAGGGCGGTGATCACGCCCTTGAACAAGGGGGCGGTCATTGAAACAAGAATACCTTGCGTGGGGGATGGGCGACGGGCGCCTGATACGAGACGCAAGAGGGTAGGTTGCCGGGCTCGAACCCGCAACCGGGATGAATGAGGATCGGACACATCATGCTCGCGACCAGCCTCGCGGCCGTATTGGCCGTTCTCGCGCCGATTCCGCAGACCGCCGACCTGAACCGTCAGCCGACGCCCTACGTCACCGGACAGAGTGGCGACTATCAGGCGCGCATCCTCGGCGACGCCGACACCGCCCTGTTCCGCCAGGGTCTGGCCGCCGCCCGCGCCCGCGACGTCATCGGCACCCAGAACGCCATCTCCGGCATTGCCGACCCGACCGCCCGCAAGCTGGTCGAATGGGCCCTGGTCGACACCGCCGCCCCGCAACTGTCCTGGACCGAGCTGTCCAACGACGTTCAGTCGATGCGCGCCTGGCCCCGCGCCGAGGCCCGGATCGCTGCCGGCGAACAGGCGCTGGAACGCGCCGGCATGGGCGCCGACGCCGCCCTCGCCTTCTTCAGCGCGTCGCGTCCGACGACGGTGCAGGGCGCCATCGTCCTGGCCGATGCGCTGGACCAGCGCGGCCGGTCCGGCGAGGCCCGCCTGCTGATCCAGGAATGGTGGCAGACCCAGTCCTTCGACGAGGCGACCCAGAGCCGCATCCTGACGCGCTGGGGCAACACCCTCACCCAGCGCGATCATGACGCCCGACTGAACATGTTGCTGACCGGCCCGCATGGCCCGGCGACCCGCGCCATGCTCGATCTGGTCTCGCCGGAGCGCCGCGCCACCGCCAATGCCGCCATGACCCTGCGCAGCGCCTATGCGGCCGACGGCGTCGTCGCCAGCCTGTCGCCGTCGCAGGCCGTCGACCCTGCGGTCGTCCTGGAACGCGTCCGCATCCTGCGAGCCGCCAATCGCCAGACCGAAGGCTTCGCCCTTCTGTCCGCCCTGCCTGCCGCGCCCCTGCATGCCGACGGCCAGACCGCCCTGTGGAACGAGCGCCGCAACTATTTCCTCGACGCGCTGGAGCGCCGCGAGTGGCGCGCGGCCTATGACGCCATGGCCGGTCACGGCTTCCCGGCGGGCGAACGCAAGGTCGACGCCGAGTTCTTCGCCGGCTGGGTCGCCCTGACCAAGCTGGGCGATCCTGCCCGCGCCGCCGGTCACTTCGAGACCCTGCGCCAGTCGTCCTCCACCCCGATCACCCAGGGCCGCGCCCTCTACTGGCTGGGTCGCGCGGCGGAAGCCCAGGGCGACCAGGCCCGTGCGCAGGCCCTCTATCAGGGCGGTGCGCGTCACATTCAGACCTTCTACGGCCAGCTGGCGGCGGAGAAGGCGGGGATGACCACCCTGACCCTGCCCCCCGAGCCCGTCCCGACCCGGAACGACGTCGCATCCTTCGAAGCCAATGAGGTCGTTCGCGCCGCCCGCATCCTGGGCGAGACGGGCGAGACGAGCCTCTACCGCGTCTTCGCCTACCACCTGGACGACACCCTGCCGGGCATCAACGACTTGGCTCTCCTGATGGACATGACGCGCGGCTACGGCGACGGCTTCGGGGCCATGATGGTCGGTCGCGCGGCCAGCCAGCGCGGGTTCCTGCTGCCCGAGCGCCAGTACCCGATCCGCATCCCGCCCGAGGTTGCCGGCGCCGCCCCCCTGGCCTTCACCATGGCCATCACGCGTCAGGAATCCAGCTTCGACCCGCGCGCCCGATCGGGCGCCGACGCCCGCGGCATGATGCAGTTCCTGCCGTCCACCGCCTCTGGCGTCGCCCGTCGTCTGGGCATGTCCTGGTCGGCCGAGCGACTCTGGGACGCCGACTACAACATGACCCTGGGCAGCTATCATCTGGGCGAGCTGATGAGCCAGTTCCGGGGCTCGATGCTGCTCACCACCGTGGGCTACAACGCCGGGCCCGCACGGGCTCCGCAATGGGTGGCCCGTTGCGGCGATCCGCGTGGCGGCGTGGCGGCCGGCGGGGTCGATCCGGTCGACTTCATCGAGTGTGCGCCCTTCACCGAGACGCGTAATTATATGATGCGGGTGATGGAGAACATGGCGGTCTACAAGGCCCGTCTGAACGGGGGCTCGGCCCCGCTTACCACCTCGGAGGACATCGCGCGCGGCTCCGGCGGACCCCAGCCCTACCAGCCTTGATCGCCTGGAGCCTGAACGGTTAATACGGAAGCGCTTCGTGCTTCTGTCGAAAGCGTGAATCAGGCTCTCGCTGATATCCGGAGCAGGATCAGGGCTTGAGGAGCCCGGCGAACAGGGCGTCGAGCATGGTCCGGGTCAGCAGGCTCCGATCGACCCACTCGAAATAGGGTTTGGTGATCATCAGCGAGATGACCCCGTGCGACCCCGCCCACAGCGTCTGGGCCGAGGCGCGCGCATCGCCCCGCAGTCGACCGGCCGCAGCCGCCTCCTCCACGATGGACTCAAAGGCCCGGAACAGTTCGCCGCCCAGCATCTGGGCCGCGCTCTGGGCCCCGTCCCGCGCCTCGATCGGGCGGGTCAGATAGGTCAGGCGATAGGCGTTGGGGTTCTCGAATCCGAAATCGACATAGGCCTCCATCAGCTTGCGCAGGACGACCTCCGGCGGCCCTCCCTCGGCGATGACCGTCGCGTTCGCCGCCTGCAGCCGGGCGAAGGCCAGGCGGCAGATCTCGTGCAGGATCTCGCTCTTCTCGGAGAAGTGCATGTAGAGCGCCGTCGACGACAGGCCGACCTCGTCGGCGATCCGGCGGATGGTCGCGCCCTCGTATCCGACGTCGACGAAGATGCGTTCCGCCGCGGCGAGAATCTCAGCGCGGCGCGCGTGACCCTCGCCCTTCGGCTTGCGGGTCGAGCGGGACGAAGCGGTTGAGGGTATTATGGTTTCAGCCGACACGCTGAACTCCTTGAAGGAGAACCGGCGTACCAACAGGGCCCGCCTCGACCTTGCATAGCGCCATTGCCGCAGGCGCGCCAACGGCTTGCCGGATACACAACCCTAAGCTAGGTTAATAACCATGGCGGGCATCCGGGGCAGCACGCAAGGCGCGATCCGCGGGTATCCCCACCGCGCGGACATGCGGTCGTTCGGCCTCGGCCAGTCGATCATCGTCGTGATCAGCATCGGTGCCCTCGTATGGGGAACGGCGACGAACGGCCCCGTCACCGGCGCCTTCCTCATTCTGCTGGCCCAGGTCGTCTTCCTTGCCGCCGCTGCCTGGCGCGTCGTCCTGATTCTGGTGAGTCTCCGCCTCGCTCCCGATCCCGAACCGGCCGCCGATCTGCCTCGCTACACCATCCTCGCCGCCCTGCTCGACGAGGCGGAGATCCTGCCCCAGTTGGTCGAGCGCCTCGACGCGATCGACTATCCCCGCAAGCTGCTGGAAGGATTCCTGCTTCTGGAGGCCCACGACCACGCGACCCTTGCTGCCGCCGCCCAGTGCGCACTGCCGGCCTGGCTGAATGTGCTCGTCGTCCCGCCTGGCAGCCCGCGCACCAAGCCGGCCGCCCTGAACGCCGGGCTCGCGGTCGCGTCCGGCGCGCTCCTCACCGTCTATGACGCGGAGGACGATCCCGACCCGCGTCAGCTGCGCGAGGCCGCCGCCCGCTTCGCCGCCGATGCGAACGGCCCACTCGCCACCCTTCAGGCGCCCCTGCGGATCCGCGCGCAGGCCGGCTCCGAAGGCGGCTTCCTGGAGCGCCAGTTCGCGGTCGAATATGCCGCCCTGTTCGAGGTCACCCTGCCCGCCTTGGCGCGGCTCGGTTTGCCGTTCCCGCTAGGCGGGACCAGCAATCATTTCAGCGTCCCGGCCCTGCGCGCCGTTGGCGGATGGGACGCCCACAATGTGACCGAGGACGCCGATCTCGGCTTTCGGCTGTGGCGGAGCGGCTACCGCCTCGGCACCCTCCGGCGTCCCACCTATGAGACACCGCCCTGCGAAATGATCGACTGGCTGCCCCAGAGGACGCGCTGGCTCAAAGGCTTCATGCAGACCTGGGGTGTCCACACCCGGTCACCGGCCGGGCTGGGCTGGCGCGGTTGCCTCTCCCTGACGATGACCCTCGGGCTGTCGCTCCTGGCCGCCGTGGCTCACGCCCCGTCCCTGGCCTGGCTCATCGCCACGATCGCCATCTCGACGGTTGCAGGCCTGCCGCCGGAGGCGCCCCGGTTCGCCCTGGCGGTTCTGGTCGTCGGAATGGCCTCCGCCTGGCTGAACGGAAAGATCGGCACGCGACGGGCGGGCGTGCCCTACACTGCCGCCGACATGATCGTCGCCCCGGCCTACTGGTCGCTGCTGACGCTCGCCTTCGGCCACGCGGTCTGGCGTCTGGCGGCCCAACCCTTCGCCTGGGACAAGACCCGCCATCGATGCGATCCGGCCATAGAGATCGCCGCCCAGGCCGAGGTCGAAGCTGGACGCGAGGCCGCCTGACGGCCGGACCTTGATATTGATCAAGGTCCAATTTGAAGTTGAGAGCCTGATCCGACCGGAAAACCGCTTACGCTCTTCCGGATCAGGCTCTATGGCCATGCCGATGCCGCCCGTCCTGTCCTCTCTGCCCGAAACCCTCGTCACGCGCGGATGGTCGGACTACGCCCTGCTGGACAGCGGCGACGGCAGGAAGCTGGAACGCTACGGCCGGTACACCGTGGTCCGCCCCGAGCCTCAGTGCTTCTGGAAGCCGCGCGACCCGGGCGCCTTCGCGCGCGCCAACGCCGTCTTCGATCCTCAGCAGGAGGAAGAGGACGCCGGCCGCTGGCGCTTCGACGACCACGGCACGATCGACGCCTTTCCGCTGAGCTGGCGCGACGTCCGCTTCGTGGGCCGATTCACCCCCTTCCGGCACCTCGCGTTTTTCCCCGAGCAAGCGGCCAACTGGGAATGGCTGGAGGCGCGGATCCGCAACCTGCAGCGCCCGAAAGTTCTCAACCTCTTCGGCTACACTGGCGTCGCTTCCCTGGCGGCCGCTGCAGCCGGCGCCGAGGTGACCCATGTCGACGCTTCCAAGAAGTCCGTCGCTTGGGCGCGGGAGAACGCCGAACTGTCCGGCCTGTCCGACAGGCCGATCCGCTGGATCGTCGATGACGCCCGCAAATACGTTGCCCGCGAGGTTCGCCGGGGAGCCAGATACCAGGGCATCATCCTCGACCCTCCGAAATACGGACGCGGCCCCACGGGCGAGGTCTGGCGCCTATTCGAGGACATGCCGGGCCTGCTCGCCGACTGTGCCGCCCTGCTGGCCGACGACGCCGACTTCTTGGTGTTGAACGCCTACGCCGCCCGCATCTCGGGCCTGTCGCTGGCCCACCAGATGAAGGAGGCCACGGCTGATCGCGGCGGCCGGATCGACTGGGGCGAACTGGCGCTGTCCGAAGAGGGTCCCGACGCCCGCGCCATCGGCCTCAGCTTCTTCGCCCGATGGTCGGCGTCGTGAGCGAAGACCGCCTGATCACCTCTCTGACCAACGACACGGTCAAGGCCGTCCGCGCCCTGCACATGCGCAAGGAACGCGAGGCCACGGGCCTGTTCCTGGCCGAGGGTCTGAAGTTCATCGGCGAGGCCCTGGACCAGGGACGCGCGCCCCGGACCCTGCTTGTCGGCATGGAGGCGCGCCCGCACCCCCTGCTGGACCGCGCCCGCGCCGAGACCCTGAAGGCCGGCGGCGAGATCGTCGTCGTCACCCATCCGATCCTCGAGAAGATCAGCCGTCGCGAGAATCCGCAGACGGTGCTCGGCGTCTTCGAACAGGCCTACACGCCCCTGTCGGCCTTGAAGCCCGAGACCGCCCCCTGCTGGGTTGCCCTCGAGCAGGTCCGTGATCCCGGTAACCTCGGCACCATCATCCGAACCGCCGACGCGGCGGGGTGTGGCGGAGTCATCCTGATCGGCGACTGCGTCGATCCCTTCTCGGTCGAGGCCGTCCGCGCCACCATGGGCTCGGTCTTTGCCGTCGCCATCGCGCGGTGCACGGCCCAGGACTTCCTCGCCTGGCGGGAGGCCTGGCCCGGCAGCGTCGTCGGCACGCGTCTGGACGCCACCGTAGGCTATCGCGACGCCGCCTACGCCAGGCCCAGCCTGATCCTCATGGGCAACGAACAGGCCGGCCTGACGGACGCCCTCGCCGCCGCCTGCGATGTCAACGTCAAGATCCCGATGCGCGGCCGGGCGGACAGCCTGAACCTCGCTATCGCCACGGGCGTCATGGTCTATGCGGTGACCGACTAATCCTCGACCTTCAGCCGGGACATGCCGATGAGCGCCAGAATGGTGATCGTCGCCGTCGCCGCCAGATAGAGTCCCACAGCCGGCACCCCGAACGACCTGGCCAGCGAGGTTGCCGCATAAGGCGCCAATGACGCTCCCGCGATCCCCGCCAGATTGAACGCCATCGAGGCTCCGGTGTAGCGCACCGCCGCCCGGAACGGCCGCGCCATGGCGGAACTGAGCGGTCCGTAGGTGGCCCCCATCAGCGCGAACCCCAGCGAGAAGAAGATCAGCAGCCCGGTCAGCCCGCCGTTCAACAGTGGGGCGATGAGGAAGCCGAACAGGCCGATCCCGACCGAGGCCGCGATCAGCACCCTAACCTGTCCGAACCGGTCCGCCGCCAGCGCCGAGATCGGGATGAAGGCCGCAAAGAAGATCACCCCGACCAGCTGGATCGGCAGGATGTCGGCGCGCGTGAACCCCATGGCCGTCGTCGCCCAGCTCAGGGCGAAGACCGTCATCAGATAGAACAGCAGGAAGGTCGTCGTCGCGCCCAGGGTGCCGAGGATCAACGCGCCCTTGTATCGGGCCAGCAGGGTCAGGACCGGCGTCTTCACCCGTTCGGCCCGCTCGATGACCCGGCTGAACTCAGGCGTTTCGGTGATCCGCAACCGAACCCACAAACCGACAATGACCAGGATCGCGCTGGCCAGGAACGGCGTGCGCCATCCCCAAGACAGAAATGTTTGCTCGCTCATCAGCGAGGTCAGCAGGATGAAGGCGCCGGTCGACAGGATGAAGCCGATCGGCGCGCCCAGTTGGGGGAACATGCCGAACCAGGCCTTGCGTCCCGGCGGCGCGTTCTCGGTCGCCAGCAGCACCGCCCCGCCCCACTCGCCGCCCAGCCCCAGACCCTGACCGAACCGGCAAACGGCCAGCAGCAAGGGCGCGATCACGCCCACCTGCGCATAGGTGGGCAACAGGCCGATGGCGATGGTCGACAGTCCCATGGTCATCAGAGCCGCGACAAGGGTCGCCTTGCGCCCGATCCGGTCGCCGAAATGCCCGAACACCACGGCGCCGACGGGCCGCGCGAAGAAGGCCAGGGCGAAGGTCGCGAACGACTGCAGCTGGGCCGTCACCGGATCGCCACCCGGGAAGAACAGCGCCGGAAACACCAGCACCGCCGCCGTGGCGTAGATGTAGAAGTCGAAGAACTCGATCGTCGTGCCGATCAGGCTGGCGAACAGGACGCGGCGCGTCGAGGCCGGGCTGGGCGCGATCAGCAGTGCAGGTTCGGTCAACGGTAGTCCCCCAGGTCGTCGACCATCGTTGCGTCGGACACCCTCCTCGGGTCAAGCCGTTCAGGTCCCGCGCGGCTTCACCCTGTTGGTCGGCGGCGCCTCGGCCGGATTCTCGGGCCAGGGATGCCTCGGATAGCGACCACGCATCTCGGAACGCACGTCCTTCCATGAGCCACGCCAGAAGCCGGGCAAGTCCCTGGTCAGCTGGATCGGCCGCCGCGCCGGCGACAGCAGCGCCAGCGTCAGCGGGACGCGCCCCCCGCCCACGGCCGGATGGGTCGTCACCCCGAACAGCTCCTGCACCCGGATATCCACGCGCGGCCCGCCCTCGGCCCCGTAATCGATGCCCGCCGACCCGAGCGGCGTCGTCAGCCGTGCGGGCGCCAGCTCGTCCATCAGCCGCCGTCGATCCCACGGAATCATGGATTCGAGCCCCTGCGCCAGGGCCTCATCCCGGATCTGCGACAGGTCCTGAACGGTTTCCAGCAAAGACCACAGCCAGTCCGCGCGACGCTCCATCAGGGCCGCGTCCGACATGTCCGGCCAGTCCGCGTCCAGCCCATGCAGAAAGGCCAGCCGCGCCCGAACCGCGCTCGATCGCTCGCCCCACTTCAGGCCTCTCAACCCGTCCGTCCCGACCTCGTCATGAAGCGCCTTCGTGATCGCTGCCCGATCCGGCGCCCCGGTAATCTTCTCGTCGAACACGATCGCGCCCACCCGGCGGATGCGCCGCACGACCATCCGACCGGAAGGCTCGCGCACCAGCCGGTCCTCGGTCGTCAGCCGTGGCTCCAGCCCGGCCGGGTCCAGCGGCGCCGCCAGCCGGATGCGATCCTTCGCATCCCCGCCGCCGAGGTCGGCCACCGCCAGCCACGCCTCCCGCGCCAGCCCGTCCGTCGGATCGAGAAACGCCCCGCGCCCCGACGCCAGCAGCACCTCGCCCGGCCTGCCCCTTGCCCTGGCGACCCGTTCGGGGAAGGCCTCCGCCAGCAGTTCGCCGACCTCGACCTCTCCCCCGCCGCTGGAGCCGCCGCCCGCCGCCTTCGCCCAACGCTCGACCAGCTTCCTCGCATCCTGCGCCCGTGCCGACCGGTCGCGTTCGAACCCGCGCAGCCGGTGTCTCAGGTCGATGTCGTTTCCGCCCAGCCCCGGCTCGCTCAGCACCGCGGCAATCCGCGCGCCCAGCATTGCCGCGCCCGCATCGGCCGCCGCCGCAACCAGATGCGCCAGCCTCGGCGTCAGCGGCATCCGGGTCAGCCGCCGCCCGTGCTCCGTCAACCCGCCCTGCCCGTCCAGCGCCTTCAACCTCGTCAACACGGCGCGCGCCTCCGCCAACGCCCCCGCCGGCGGCGCATCGAGCAGCGCCAACCCCTCGGTCGTCCGCGCGCCCCACCGCGCCAGATCCAGCGCCAGACCGGTCAGATCCGCTTCAAGGATTTCAGGCCTCTGATGCGGAACCAGTCCCCGCGTCGCCTCCTCGTCCCAAAGTCGGTAACAGACGCCTGGTTCGGTCCGCCCCGCCCGACCCCGGCGCTGCTCCGCCGACGACCGGCTGACCCGCACCGTCGCCAGTCGAGTCAATCCGCTGGAGGGTTCGAATCGAGGCACGCGCGACAGGCCGCAATCGACGACCACCCGCACCCCCTGAATCGTCAGGCTGGTCTCCGCCACCGAGGTCGCCAGCACGATCTTTCTCCGCCCCGCTGGTGAAGGCTCGATGGCCCGATCCTGGGTTTCCTTGTCGAGCGCGCCATACAGCGCGACCACATCGACGCTCGAATCGCGCAGCCGTTCACCGATCCTCTGCGCCGTCCGGTGGATCTCCCCCTGCCCGGGCAGGAAGGCGAGGATCGACCCCGACTGGTCGCCCAGCGCCGTCAGACAGGCCCGCGCTACGGCGTCCTCGATCCGCTCGACCGGGTTGCGACCTGCGTAGATCGTCTCCACCGGAAACGCCCGCCCCTGCGCCTCGATCACCGGCGCCCCGTTCAGCAGCTTCGACACCACCGCGATATCCAGCGTCGCCGACATGACCACCAGCTTCAGGTCATCGCGCAGCACCGACTGGCTGTCCCGCGCCAGCGCCAGTCCCAGGTCGGCGTCGAGGCTGCGCTCGTGGAACTCGTCGAACAGGACGGCGCCGGCGCCCTCCAGCCCCGGATCGTCCAGAATCATGCGGGTGAAGACGCCCTCGGTGATCACCTCGATCCGCGTCTTCGGCCCGATCCGGCTCTGCAGCCGGGTGCGATAGCCCACAGTGTCGCCGGCCTTCTCGCCGAGGGTCTGGGCCATCCGCTCCGCCGCCGCCCGCGCCGCCAGCCGACGCGGCTCCAGCAGCAGGATCTTGCGGCCGCCCAGCCATTCGGCATCCAGCAGCGCCAGTGGCACGACCGTCGTCTTGCCGGCGCCCGGAGGGGCGGCGAGGACGACCGCCGAATTCGCGGCGACCGCGGCCTTCAGGTCATCGAGCACGGCGTGGATGGGCAGGATCATCCGGGGTGCACTAGCCCGACATGGGCGCCTCACCAAGGAATGTGCGTTCGGACGGCCACGCGCGGGGTCACGAAACCGTTGCAGGGCCTTCACGGATCGGAAACCGCGTTGCGCCTGCGGTGATCCGTCGCTAGCGTCCCGCGCTGGAAGGCGGCCCCGGGGAGGGTTCGCCGTGTTTTCGTATCGAGGGGGCGCGACGTATGTCCGCAGATGGCCTTAGGCCCAAGGGGAACCGACTGTTCCTCAGAAAATCCGTAGCGCAGATCCAGAAGGAAGCGGCCAAGAGCGAGCTCAAGCGCACGCTCGGCAAGTGGAATCTGATGAGTCTGGGCATCGGCGCCATCATCGGCGCCGGTATCTTCGTTCTGACCGGTCAGGTGGCCGCGGCCAACGCCGGTCCGGCCATCATGCTGTCCTTCGTCGTCGCCGGCATCGCCTGCGGCCTGGCCGGCCTCTGCTACGCCGAACTGGCCTCGACCATGCCGGTCTCCGGCTCCGCCTACACCTATGCCTACGGTACCCTGGGCGAGGTCTTCGCCTGGATCATGGGTTGGCTTCTGGTTCTGGAATACGGCGTCGCGGCCTCGACCGTGGCGGTCGGCTGGTCCGGCTACGTCGTCTCGATCCTGACCGATTTCGGCATCAGCCAGCAGATCTTCCCGACCATCGCCTACGCCGGCGGCGAGGGCCCTCAATGGGCGACGCCTCTGGTTCAACTGGTCCAGGAAGCAGGCGCCACATCCTTCCCGCTGACCGGCACGTTCAACCTGGTCGCCGCCATCGGTATCGCCGCCGTTTGCGGCCTGCTGGTGCTGGGTGTTTCGGAATCGGCCAATATCAACAACGTCATCGTGGTCATCAAGATCATCGTCCTGCTGACTTTCATCGCCGTCGGCATCGGCTATGTGAACCCCGACAACTGGGTGCCCTTCATCCCTGAACCGACCGGGGTCGCCGGCCAGTACGGCGTCGGCGGCATCTTCCGGGGCGCCGCGATCATCTTCTTCGCCTACGTTGGCTTCGAGGCCGTCTCGACCGCCGCGGCCGAGGCCAAGAACCCGTCCAAGGACGTGCCTTTCGGCATCCTCGGCGCCCTGTTCGTCTGTACCCTGATCTATATGGCCGTCGCCGCGGTCATGACCGGCGTGGTTCCGTATATGGAGCTGGCCAGCCCCGCGCCGGTGGCTGTCGCCATCGACCGCATGAGCCTGGAATGGGCCAACACGCCGATCATCCTGGCGAGCGGTCAGCCGCTGAACATCATCAGCTTCATGATCAAGATCGGCGCCATCACCGGCCTCAGCTCGGTCATGCTGGTGCTGTGCTACGGCCAGACGCGGATCTTCTACACCATGGCCCGTGACGGTCTGCTGCCGCGCGCCTTCGCCGTGATCCATCCGAAGTTCCGCACCCCCTGGATCGGCACCATCCTGCTGGGCGTGCTGATCGCCATCGCGGCGGCCTTCCTGCCCATCTCGATCCTGGGCGACCTGGTCTCGCTGGGTACGGCCACGGCCTTCTCGATCGTGTGCCTGAGCGTGATTTTCCTGCGCATCAAGCATCCGGACATGCCGCGTCCATTCAAGGTCCCGGGCGGCATCTTCACCGCCGTTCTGGGCATCCTGGCCTGCCTGTTCCTGGCCAGCCAGAACCTCATCCCGATGTTCCAGCACGCGGCGGAGGACAACCCCCTCCCGCTCATGCTGCTGGGCGGCTACGCCGCCGTAGGCGCGGTCATCTACGCCGCCTACGGCTTCTGGAACTCCAAATTGGCAAAGGGCATCGACATCACCGAGGAGACCACCATGTCCTCCCCGGCCGAAGCGATGGGCTCCGGCGTCGACAACCAGAAGGACTGAGTTCTCTCTGTCCAGACAAACGGAAGGCCCGGGAGCAATCCCGGGCCTTTTGTTTTTTCGGCTGCATACTGAATGCAGCCGGCTCAACCCCAACCGCGCACCCCGGCGACGGCCGGCAAGACTGGCGCTCTGAACTGCATGAGGCGGCTGACCCGTGCCGCCGGCGTCTGCGATCTGGACCCCGGCATTCGCCGGAGTGCACGGGGAATTGGGGAACCCGCGCTCAAGCAGCGAGGCTCCGCGAGCCAAGCGATTGCGCCCAAAATGCGCTCAAGCAGTGAGCCGCCGCGCGGCGAGCGATAGCGCCCTAAAAAATGGTGCGGATGAGAGGACTCGAACCTCCACATCTTGCGATGCCAGAACCTAAATCTGGTGCGTCTACCAGTTTCGCCACATCCGCGTGGCGGCGGGTTTAGGACCTGACGGCGCCTGCGACAACCGTCATGTCAGTTCAGTCTGGGCTAACTGATCCGCCATCCCCTAGGACGGCCCCCGCCCGATCCGGCCGGGCGCCGTGACTGCCCGGCGAGATCGATCATGACGCCCGGAGCGATCGCTGTCCTGTCCCTGAGCATGTCCACGGACGCCTTCGCAGCCGCCGTGGGGCGCGGCGCCTCGCATCGACCGTCATGGCGCTCGGCGGTCAAGGCGGGCGCCGTCTTTGGCGTGATCGAGGCCATCACGCCCCTGATCGGCTGGAGCCTCGGCCTGCTCGCCGCAGGATTCGTCGAGAGCGTCGATCACTGGATCGCCTTCGTCCTGCTGGCCGTCGTCGGCGGCAAGATGATCTGGGAGGCCTCCAGACCCTCCGAACCCGATGCAGCCCCGACGCGGTCCGGCCCATGGGCCCTGATCGCCACCGCCGTGGCCACCAGCATCGACGCAGCGGCGGTCGGCGTGGGCCTGGCCTTCCTCGGCGTGAATATCTGGGTCATCGCCCTCAGTGTCGGCCTGACGACCTTCGCCCTGACCACGGCGGGCATGTTGATCGGCCGGGCCGTCGGCGCCCGCTTCGGCAAGATCGCGGAAATGATCGGCGGCGTCGCCCTCATCGCCCTGGGGACGACGATCCTGCTCGAGCATCTCGGATTTCTCGCCGCCTGAGGCGACTGCGAAACGTCGCATTAACCTTGATCATCGACGGTCGGTTCAGTTCCCGTGAGCCCGAGTCGATGAACGCCAGCGATCGTCCGATCATCATCAAGAAGATCAAGAAGGTGGTCGGCGGCGGCCACCATGGCGGCGCCTGGAAGGTCGCCTACGCCGACTTCGTGACCGCGATGATGGCCTTCTTCCTGCTGATGTGGCTGATCAACACGACCGACCCGGAACAGAAGCGCGGCATCGCCGAATATTTCGCGCCCGCCAGCGTGTCCCAGACGACATCCGGATCCGGCGGCATCCTGGGCGGCACCTCTCTGGGCGAGGACGGCTCCAAGAGCTCGGGCTCCCAATCGGTCCTTGAACAACAGGCCCCCGAAGCGCCCCAGGACGCGCCCGAGGAGGCGGGGTCCAGCGCCAACCTCGGCGCCGCATCCGAAGAGGAACTGCGTCAGGAGATCGCCGCCCGCGAGGCCGCCGAGTTCGCCTCCGCCGCCGAATCCCTGCGCCAGGCCATGCAGCGCATGCCCGAACTGGCCGAGCTGTCGAAACAACTGATCATTGACCAGACGCCCGAAGGCCTGCGCATCCAGCTGGTCGATCAGGAAGGCCGCTCGATGTTCGAACAGAACTCGACCCGCCCGAACGCCCGCGCCCAGGTCCTGCTGCGGGCCATCGCCGGGGTCGTGAACCGGTTGCCGAATCGCATCTCTATCTCGGGCCACACCTCGGCGGTCGCCGACTCAGGCCGCGCCTCGACCGCCAGCGACTGGCCCCTGTCGGCCGGCCGCGCCGACGCCTCTCGCCAGATCCTCCAGGGCGCCGGGATCGACGCCGACCGGGTCTACTCGGTCGCAGGCAAGGCGGGTTCTGATCCTCTGTATCCGGACGATCCTTCCCTCGCCGGCAACCGCCGGATCGCCATCGTCCTGCTGCGAGAAGCGCCGGTCCTGCCCACGGACACCAGCCTGTGAGGGCCGCGCCGTTCGGTTACGGCGCGAACCGGCTTGCGGCGCAGCAGCGATTGGCGGCAAATCGTCCGATGAACACGGCCCTGCCCTACGCCGGACGACATCGGATGCGGAGCTGACGCCGTGACGCAGCATGTTCCGACACGTCAGCTTCGCTTCTTCATGACGGCGGTCGCGCCCTGCCCCTATCTGCCGGGCATGACCGAGCGGAAGGTGTTCGCCAACCTGCCTTTCTCGGACGGTGCCCACGTCAACGACGAGCTGACCCACGCAGGCTTCCGGCGCAGCCAGAACATCGCCTACCGCCCGGCCTGCGAAGGCTGCGACGCCTGTGTCTCCGTGCGGCTTCCGGCGCCAGAGTTTCAGTTCTCGCGCGGCCAGCGCAAGGTCTTCGCCCGCAACGACGACCTGTCGCGCGATCTCGTCGAGGCCGAGGCGACCCAAGAGCAGTTCGCCCTGCTGAAACGCTATCTCGCCCGGCGCCACCCGGGCGGCGGCATGACCGACATGACCTGGCCCGACTATATCGCCATGGTCGAGGACACGGCGGTCCGCACCCATCTGATCGAATACCGCCTGCCCCCGACCGACGAGGGTCCGGGCGATCTGGTCGCCGTGACCCTGGCCGACCTGCTCTCCGACGGCCTGTCGATGGTCTACAGCTTCTTCGATCCGGAGATGGTCAAGCGGTCGCTCGGCGTCTTCGCCATCCTCGAGCACGTGCGCCAGGCCCAGGCCGTGCGCCTGCCGTTTGTCTACCTCGGTTACTGGGTCGAGGGCTCGCCCAAGATGGACTACAAGGCCCGGTTCCGGCCAATGGAGGTCCTCAAGCCGCTCGGCTGGACGCGCGTCGACTAACCGTCTCCCTCTCCCGGGGGGAGAGGGTTCAGGAAACCGGAACGGCCGTCCCGTCCCCCGTCACCGGTCCGTCGAAGCCATCCCAGGCCCCCGGATCCCGCCCGCCGCCGAATTTCACCAGGGCCGCGATCCGCCTGTCGATCGACGGGTGGGTGGCGAACAGGGCGTCGGTGAAGCCCGCGCGCTCGTTGTCCAGGAACATGCCCTGCACGTCATCGGGCGCCTCCAGCTTGGATCGCCCCGACACCTTCCGCAGCGCCGCGATCATGGAATCCGGGTTCTTGGTCAGCTCGACCGCCCCGGCATCCGCCACATACTCCCGCGTCCGCGACAGCATCAGCCGGATGACGATGGCGAACACATATCCGATACCCGCGACGGCGAACCCGATCAGGATCAGCGGCAGTGCGTTCTTATTGTCCTTGCCGCCCCGCAGATAGAACAGCCCCCGGAACACCAGCTGGCAGATCACGCTGATGATCCCGGCGAAGATCGAGGCGACCACCATCGTCCGCACGTCCTTGTTGATGACGTGGGTCATCTCGTGCGCCAGCACGGCCTCCATCTCGTCGCGATCCAGGGCGTCGATCAGCCCCCGGGTCACCGTGACGCTGTAGTGGCCCTCGCGGATGCCCGAGGCGAAGGCGTTCAGGCTGTCCGACTCGATGATCCGCAGCGACGGAGTCCGCAGACCGCGGGAGATCGCCAGGTTCTCCAGCAGGTTATAGAGCTCCGGCGCGTCCTGCCGCTCGACCTTCCGCGCCCCGGTCATCACGTCGATCATCACCTGATTGCCGAACCAGGCGATGGCGAACCAGATCAGAGCGACGACGACCGCCAGCGGAATGGTCCCCGCCAGCATCCCCACGGCGTAATTGATGTCGTCGCCCAAGGTCCCGCCCGAGTTGGGCAGGACGCCGAATCCCATCAGCACCAGCTCCAGCCCGAACAGGACCAGGGTCAGCATGACCGGGAACCCGATCAGCAGCAGGGTCGACCGGGTGTTGTTCGCCCAGATGTGGGTCTGGAGACCGACAGCGGCCATGTGGACCTAGAACTTCACCGACGGCGGCGCGGCGGTCATGGCCGCGCGATCCGCAGTGTCCACGGCGAAGAAGGGCTTCTCGGTTCCGAAGCCGAACATCCCGGCGAACAGCACGGTCGGGAACTGGGCCCGCACCGCGTTGAACTCGGCCACGGCGTTGTTGAAGAAGCGGCGCGCGGCGGCCAGTTTGTTCTCGATATCCGCCAGCTCGCGCTGCAGCTCCAGGAAGTTGGTGTTGGCCTTCAGGTCCGGATAGGCCTCGGCCACGGCGAACAGTTTGCCCAGCGCCCCGGTCAGCATGTTGTCGGCCTGAACCTTCTGATCGACCGTCGTGGCCCCGGCGGCGGCGGCCCGCGCCTGGGTCACCGCGTTCAGCGTCTCCTGCTCGTGCGAGGCGTAGCCCTTCACCGTCTCGACGAGGTTGGGGATCAGGTCGTTCCGCTGCTTCAGCTGCACGTCGATGTCGGCGAACGACTGGTCCGCCTTCTGATCCAGCGCGACCAGACGGTTGTAGGCCCCCATGACCACGAAGATCAGGATGACGACGATGACGCCGATGACGATGAGTGTGATCATGACAGCTCCTCTGCGATGGCCGTGATTATCGCGCGAAGGGCGAGCCCCGGATAGTGAAATCGGCGTCAGGAGATCGCGAGCTCACGACGAAATTGTTCTTGCTTTGTTCCGTTCCGATACCTAGCCTCCCCCCATGTCTACTGCTCCCCTGCCGAGGAAAGGACGCGGCGCCCGCACCAACGCCACCGGCCGGTTCGAACCCGTCGTGCACGAGGATTTCGATGACGGCTGGACGGCGGAGGACGAGACGCCGGCCCCGCTCCGGACAACCCTGACGCCCGAACACGCCCGAAAGATCATCACCACCAATACCAGTCCCGACGTCGGCTTCGACCGCTCGATCAACCCCTACAAAGGCTGCGAACATGGCTGTATCTACTGCTACGCCCGTCCATCCCATGCCTGGATGGGCCTATCCCCGGGCCTGGATTTCGAGAGCCGGCTCTTCTTCAAGCCCGAAGGGCCGCGTCTCCTGGAACAGGAGCTCGCCGCGCGCCGGTACGTCTGCAAGCGCATCCACATAGGCGGCAACACCGACCCCTATCAGCCGGTCGAGCGGACGCAGAAGATCACGCGCGGCCTGCTGGAGGTCCTGCAGCGGTTCAACCAGCCCTTTTCCATCATCACCAAGTCGAATCTGATCACCCGCGATCTGGATATCCTGGGCCCGATGGGCCGCGACGGTCTGGCCAGCGCCTTCGTCTCGATCACGACGCTGGACCGCGACCTGGCCCGCACCATGGAGCCGCGCGCCGCGACGCCGGCCCGCCGCCTCGACGCCGTGAAACGTCTGGCCGATGCGGGCGTCCCCGTCGGCGTCGGCTTCGCCCCCGTCATCCCGGGCCTGAACGACCATGAGCTTGAAGCCGTGCTGGAGGCAGCCGCGAAGGCCGGGGCGACGACGGCCATGTATGTGACGCTGCGCCTGCCGCTGGAGATCAAGGACCTGTTTCAGGAATGGCTGGCCGACGCCCGGCCGGACCGCGCCGCCCGGGTCATGTCTCTGGTCCGCCAGACCCGGGGCGGCAAGGACTACGACGCCGACTGGTCCCAGCGCATGAAGGGCACGGGTCCGGTCGCCGACCTGATCTCCGCGAGGTTCAAGGCGGCCGTGAAACGCTACGGACTGGATGGGCCGAGGCATGATCTCGACGTGACGAAGTTCAAGGTGCCGGCCGATGCGCGCGCGCAGCTGGAGCTGTTTGGGTAAGGCACGCTTCCGTCCCCTCTTTCGTCATCCTCCGGCAAGTCGCCGCTTGGCGGCGCAGACCGGGGGACCCAGCGGCGCCGAAGGCGATCTGTTCAGGCACGATATTGGAAGTGACCTCGGCCGCGGGAGGTTCGCGCTCTCGCGCGCTGCTGGGTCCCCCGGTCTCGCTGCGCTCGCCGGAGGATGACGAAAGATAGAAGGGGGTGCCGTACAGCATCGCACCGAAATGCACTCGGAAGGCCGCAAACATCAGATTATTCCGTAGAATACATACACAACACGATGTATTTGAAAGACATTCTCCAAATTGCACTCTGTGGACTCGGTTTCTCGAGTCCAATCCATGGATGGACGCGACTCACCCGCACCGGCACCCTGATCCGATGCCCGATTCCTTCCGCCCCCGAACCTGAGCCATGCCCGGTTTCTACGAATTTTTTGCGGGCGGCGGCATGGTGCGCGCCGGCCTGGGCGACGGCTGGGACTGTCTGTTCGCCAACGACTTCGACGCACGCAAGGGCCTGACCTATCAGGCCAATTGGGGCACGGGCGGCGAACTGACCGTCGGCGACATCCGCGCCCTCGACGCCGCCGCCCTGCCCGGCCGTCCCGACCTCGTCTGGGGCAGCTTCCCCTGCCAGGACCTGTCCCTCGCCGGCCATGGCGCCGGCCTCGCCGGCGAACGCTCCGGCACCTTCTACGCCTTCTGGGACCTCGTCCGGGGCCTCGCAGCCCAAGGCCGCGCCCCCCGCCTCGTCGCCGTCGAGAACGTCTGCGGCGCCCTCACTTCGCGCGGCGGCGCCGACTTCGAGGCCATGTGCCGGACCTTCGCCGAGGCCGGCTATCGCTTCGGCGCCCTGGTGATCAACGCCGACCGGTTCGTGCCCCAGTCCCGCCCCCGCCTGTTCGTCGTCGGGATCCAGGCCGAGGCCGAGGCCGACATCGCCCCCGACCTGACCGCGCCCGGGCCGATCGCCCCCTTCCACACCCCCGCCGTGGTCCGCGCCGTGGATCGCCTGCCCGACGACCTGCGCGCCTCCGCCCTGTGGTGGAACCTGCCTGCGCCCGAACGCCGCGCCTCCACCTTCGCCGACCTGATCGAGGACCAGCCCGACAGCGTCGCCTGGCACAGCCCCGCCGAGACTGATCGCCTCCTGTCGCTGATGTCCCCGGTCAACCGCGCCAAGGTCCAGGCCGCCCAACGCGCCGGCCGCCGCATGGTCGGCGGCGTCTACCGCCGCACCCGCACCGACTCCGCCGGAGCCAAGGCCCAGCGCGCCGAGGTCCGTTTCGACGACGTCGCCGGCTGCCTGCGCACCCCCTCCGGCGGCTCCAGCCGCCAGACACTCCTGGTCGTCGACGGCCCTCGCATCCGCTCCCGCCTGATCTCGGCCCGCGAGACCGCCCGGCTGATGGGCCTGCCGGACAGCTACATCCTGCCCCGGAGCTATACCGACGCCTACCACCTGACCGGCGACGGCGTCGTCGTCCCCGTCGCCCGCCATCTGGCCCGGTATCTGTTCGAGCCGCTCATCGGCTCCGCGACCGCCGCCCGCGCAGCGGCCTAAAGCCTGATCCGTCGAGCTCTGGCGAGGCGGTGAATCAGGCTTCGAAAGGAGCTAGGCCCGCAGGGCCTAGCGCCGGAACACGCCCACCAGCTCGACGTGGGCGGACCACAGGAACTGGTCCACGGGCGTGACCGTCTCCAGCCGGAACCCGGCGTCGATCAGCACCCGGGCATCCCGCGCGAAGGTCTGAGGATTGCACGACACCCCGACCACGACCGAGGCCTTGGTGTCCTTGATCTGGGCCGTCTGGTCGATGGCCCCGGCCCGGGGCGGGTCGAACACGATGGCCTCCACGCCCTTGAGGTCATAGGGCGACAGCGGCCGCCGGAACAGATCGCGCGCCTCCGCCGTGATGGGCTTCATCCCCCTGGCCGAGCCGATCCCCTGTTTCAGCGCCGCGATCCCCGCCGCCGAGGCGTCCGCCGCCTGCACGCTCGCCACCGTCGCCAGGGGGAAGGTGAAGGTCCCGGTCCCGCAGAACAGGTCCGCTACCTTCTTCGCCCCCTTCACCGCCGCCACGGCCCGCTCGACCATCGCCGCCTCCGCCTCCGGCACAGCCTGCAGGAAGCCCCCGGCCGGCAGGGGCACGGTCGCCGGTCCGAACTGGACCCGGGGCTGGCGCGCCATCATCAGGGTCTCGCCGGCCATGCTGAGCCGCGCGACATCCACCTCCCGGGCGGCACGGATCGCCTGCATCTGCCGGTCGGCCGACAGGCCGCCGGACTTCCGCTCCACGCCGGTCACATCGACGTCCATCCCGTCCAGCGTCCAGGTCACATGCAGGGTCGGGGCCGACTTGGGATGCTCCAGAAAGGCCGCCGCCACCTTTGCCAGAGCCGGAAAGGCCGCCACCAGCCGGGGATCCGCCACCGGACAGGTCGAGACCTCCACCAGCCGCCAGGACTTCCTCGCCTTGAACCCCAGCACGATCCGCCCGTCCTCCAGCCGCCGCGCGTGCAGGGCCAGCCGTCGCCGCGTCCCCGGCGGCACCGCCACCGTCGCCTCGACCTCGGTCTCGATCCGCTCTCGCGCCAGAGCCCCGACGACCTGATCCCGCTTCCAGTCAAGATAGGGCCCGCTCGCCCAGTGCTGCAGCGAACACCCGCCGCAGTCCCCGTAATGGGGCGACACCGGCGCGATCCGGTCCGGGCTGAGCTCCAGGATCTCGGGAGCCTCCATCCGGCCATCGATCACCACACCACGCACCGTCTCGCCGGGCAGGGTCAGGGGCGCGAACACCGGCCCGGCCGGGGTCTCGGCCACGCCGTCCCCCTGCCCGGCCACCCGGGCGATCTTCAGCGTCATGGTCATGGGCCGCTTCTAGCCGCCCGGAACCCCATCTGAAACCTGAACGAAGATGAATGGCCCGCTCAAAACGCATTCAGGTTGAGAGGCCCATAGATCGCCTCAACAAGACGTCGGACCTCCCCGGCGCCGCACAGGGGTTCTCTCCAATGACCGCCTTCGTCAAATCCGCTGCAGTCGCCGCCGCGCTCGCCGCCGCCGCGACCCTCGTGCCCGTCGCCGCCTCAGCCCAGTCCTACGGCTACGGCAACGGCTACAACCAGAACCAGGGCTACAACCAGAACCAGGGCTATAGCCAGTCCTACGGCTACAACGAACGGAATCAGGACCGTTGCCGGACGCTGGGTCAGGGCCGCACCGGCTCGGGCGCCCTGATCGGCGCAGGCATCGGCGCCGTGGCCGGCTCACAGGTCGCTGCGCGCGGTAACCGCACCGAAGGCTCGATCATCGGCGGCGTTCTCGGCGCCATCGTCGGCGCCCAGGTCGGCCGCGCCTCCAACGATCAGTGCCGTTCGAACACCACCTACTCGCAGGCCCCGACCTACTACAGCAGCAACGACCGCTACAATGATCGGGCCTATTCGTCGAACCGGTACGACGACCGCGGATATCGCGACGACTATCGACGCGACGACCGTCGGGACAACCGTCGGGACGATCGCCGCTACGAGGGCGGTTACGAGGTGTCGGCCGACGGCCACTACTATTCCGATCCGCGCCGCGGCTGGCTGCCGCGCTGATCCAAGGGTTCGCGGCATCGATATTTTTCAGCCCCCCTGTCGATCGATGTCGTGACGGGCCGCCGGTGGAGCAATCCACCGGCGGTTTCTCTTTGTCTGGGTCGCCACCGCTCGCGACTCGGTCGCTCGCCGCTTGAGCGACGGGTCGGATCGCTATCGGGTGCGTCGCGCCCAGAGCAGGAATTCGATGTTGCCGTCGCCGCCGGTGATCGGGCTTTCCGTCGTCGCCTGCACGGTCCAGCCAACAGTCGCCAGCCAGTCGGACGCGCGGTGCACGGCGTCGCGGTGCGCCTGTGGGTCCTTGATCACCCCCTTCTTGCCGGCGTCCTTGGGGCCTTCGCCCTCGAACTGGGGTTTGACCAGGGCGATCAGGTCGGCGTCTTCGGCCGCGAGATCCAGCGCGGCCGGCAACACCTTGGCCAGGCCGATGAAGCTGGCGTCGCAGACGATCAGGCCCGGCGTTTCCGGGATCAGCGCCTCGTCGAGCGTCCGGGCGTCGGTCTTCTCCAGGTTAACGACCCGGGGCTCGGCCGAGACCTTCGGATGCATCTGGCCCTGGCCGACGTCGACGGAGAAGACCTTCGCCGCCCCGCGCGCCAGACAGACCTCGGTGAAACCGCCGGTCGAGGCGCCGACGTCCAGCACCACCCGACCTTCGACCGCCACTGGCCACAGGGTCAGGGCGTGATCCAGCTTCAGCGCTGCGCGACCGACCCAGCCATGGGGCTCGACGACGGTCACCACAGCGGCCTCGCCCACCCCCTGCGAAGCGGCGCGCGCCGGTTGGCCATCGACGGACACGCCCCCGGCCTCGATCGCCGCCTTCGCCCGCGAACGGCTCTCGACCAGGCCGCGTGACACCATCAGGTGGTCCAGCCGCATCCGGGGCCCGAAGTCAGCCAAGATCGGCCAGCCGGGCCAGAGCCGCTTCCAGCCGCACCTTGCCGGCCTCGGCCTCGGCCAGCTTGGCGCGCTGCTCGTCGATCACGGCGGGGGCCGCGCGTTCGACGAAATTGGGATTGCCCAGCTTCTTCATCACATGGCCGACGTCGCTGTCGAAGGCGGCGATCTCCCTGGTCAGGCGGGCGCGCTCGGACGCCAGGTCGATGATCCCGGCCAGCGACAGGGCCGCCGCCGATCCGCCGGACACAAAGGTCACCGCCCCGGTCGGAGCCGAATCGGCGGTAGCAACCTCCGACACGCGGGCGAGCGTCAGGATCAGGTCACGGTGCCGCACCGCCTTGTCAGACGTCGCCGCGTCCGGCGCGACGAAGGTCAGCGGCGGCTTCGCCCCCGGCGGCACGTTCATTTCACTGCGCAGACCACGAATCTCGCCGACCAGATCGACCAGCCAGCCGATCTCGGCCTCCGCCTCCGCATCTATGAAGGCGTGCGGCAGCACGGGCCAGGCCGCGCCGATCAGGGTCGCCTCATCACGCGGCGCGCCCTCCTTGCCGAGCTCGGCCCACAGCTCCTCGGTGATAAAGGGCATGACCGGGTGCAGGAGCTTCAGTGTCTGGTCGAGGGTCCAGGCCGTCATCGCCCGCGTCTCGGCCTTCGCCGCATCGTCCGAGCCCTGGAACACGGGCTTGGCCAGCTCCAGATACCAGTCGCAGAAGACGTTCCAGACGAACCTGTAGAGCGCCGAGGCGGCGTCGTCGAAACGCCCGCCCTCGATCGCTTCAGACACGGCGCGCTCGGTCTTGGTCAGCTCGCCCCGAACCCAGCGATTGATCGTCTGTTCGACGGTCGAGGGATCGAAGCCGACGACGCGGCGGGCCTCGTTCATCTCGGAGAAGCGGGCCGCGTTCCACAGCTTGGTGCCGAAATTGCGATAGCCCTCGATCCGCTGCTTCGACAGCTTGATGTCGCGCGTGCCCGACAGGATGGCCATGGTGAAGCGCAGGGGATCGGCCCCCAGCTCGTCGATGATGACCAGGGGGTCGATCACGTTGCCCTTGGACTTGCTCATCTTCTGGCCCTTCTCGTCGCGGACGAGGCCATTGATGATGACGCGCCTGAACGGCACCTCGTCCATGAAGTGCAGGCCCATCATCATCATCCGGGCGACCCAGAAGAAGATGATGTCCGCCGCCGTAACGAGGTCCGAGGTCGGATAGAATCGCTCCAGATCCTCGGTCTTCTCCGGCCAGCCCATGGTCGAGAATGGCCACAGAGCCGAGGAGAACCAGGTGTCGAGAACGTCCTCGTCCTGGGTCAGGGCCTTGCCGCCTGCCTGGGCGATGGCTTCCGCCTCGGTCTCGGCGACATAGATGTTTCCATCCGCGTCATACCAGGCCGGGATGCGGTGGCCCCACCAGAGCTGGCGGCTGATGCACCAGGGCTCGATGTTGCGCAGCCATTCGAAATAGATCTTCTCGTAGGACTTCGGCTCGAACACCGTGTCGCCCTGTTCGACCGCCTTGAGCGCCGGCTGGGCCAGGGTGTGGGCGTCGACGTACCACTGGTCCGTCAGCCACGGCTCGATGACCACGCCCGAGCGGTCACCGTGAGGAACCACGTGTTGTGTCTTCTCGATCTCGCGCAGCCAGCCGGTCTCCTCCGCCAGGGCCACGATAGCCTTTCGCGCCGCGAACCGGTCCATGCCGTCGTACTCTGCCGGGATATCGGGCGTGTCGGCCGTGGTGATGCGAGCGAAGGCATCTAGCACGTTGAGGGCCGCCAGCCCGGCCCGCTTGCCCACCCCGAAGTCGTTGAAGTCGTGGGCCGGGGTGATCTTGACCGCGCCCGAGCCCTTGGTCGGATCGGCGTAGTCGTCGGCGACGATGGGGATGCGGCGGCCGGTGATCGGCAGGATCACCGACTTGCCGACAAGACCCTTGTAGCGTTCGTCGTCCGGATGCACGGCCACGCCGGTGTCGCCCAGCATCGTCTCCGGGCGTGTCGTGGCCACGACGATGAAGTCGCGGATTTCATACCCGGTCGCCACGCCCTCGTCGTCAAAGGCGATCGGATGTTCGTAGGTGACGCCGTCGGCCAGCGGATAGGCGAAATGCCAGTAGGCGCCCTCGACCTCGCGCTGCTCGACCTCAAGGTCTGAGATGGCCGTCTGGAACTGGGGATCCCAGTTCACCAGACGCTTGTCGCGATAGATCAACCCGTCCTGATGCAGCTTGACGAACACCTTGCGCACGGCGGCGTTCAGACCCTCGTCGAGCGTGAACCGCTCGCGCGACCAGTCGCAGGAGGCGCCGAGCCGACGCAGCTGCTGGACGATGGTCCCGCCCGACTCGGCCTTCCACTCCCAGACCTTGGCCACGAAGGCCTCGCGGCCCATGTCGCGGCGGCCGACGCTGCCGGCGGCGGCAAGGTGGCGCTCCACAACCATCTGGGTGGCGATGCCGGCGTGGTCCGTGCCGGGCAGCCACAGGACGGCCTTGCCCTGCATCCGGTGATAGCGGGCCAGGATGTCCTGCAGGGTGTTGTTCAGCGCGTGGCCGATGTGGAGCGACCCCGTCACGTTCGGCGGCGGGATGACGATCGAATAGGCCTCGGCGGCGCCATCCGTCTTCGGTGCGAAGGCGCCGGAGGCCTCCCACGCGGCATAGAGGCGGGGTTCGGCGGCCTTGGGGTCGAAAGTCTTGTCGAGCATGGTGGGTCTCAAAAGCAGAAAGGGCGGCCCATCGGAGCCGCCCCTGTTGGTCATAGTCGCCGGTGGCGAGCGGGGCTAGCCCGCGCTGCGGGAGATGCGTTCGACTTCCTTCTTTACCGCCGCCTCAACGATGCCGGGCAGGTTGGCGTCGAGCCAGTCCTTGAGCATCGGGCGCAGCAGGCTGCGGGCCAGGTCGTCGATGGTCGGGCCGACGCCGCCGGTGGGAACGGGTTCGGGTTGGCGGAAGGCGGCGGACAGGCCCGCGAAGGCATTGGCGGACGCCGCCGAGGCGCTTTCACCGACAAGCGAATCGTAGGGCACGGACGAGGCGCTGGTCGCTGGTTCGCGGGCTGTCGCACGCTCCGGCTTCGCGAAGGACGTCGGGAAGGGTTCAGGCTCCGGCTCATCGGCTGGGCCGATGACGTCCAGGTCGCCGATCGTCTCAGCCGCCGGGGCCTCGTAACGGTCGGTCAGATCGAGAATCTCTTCCTCGGGTTCGGGCTCCTGCATCGACGGCGTCTCGTCCATCAGGGCGGGCGACGCCGCTTCGACGGGCTCAGGTTCCGGGGCCGGCGCCGATTCGGCGGCGGGCGCGTCGTCTTCGGAGATGATCCGGCGGATCGACGCCAGGATCTCTTCCATCGTCGGCTCTTGGGCGGTGGTGTCGGTCATGATCGGGCCTTCGAAGAACCTGCGCCGGCCGCCTTGGGCCCACGCGTGACGAACAAAGAGGATCGGAGCCGACGTTCAGCCCTGCCCCAGTTCATTTCGTCGCATCAACGCCCGTGGGAATCAACGGGCGTTTTTCGCCTGGCTGGTTAATCCGCAGGCGTCAGTTCGAGTTCGGCGCGGTCCGAACGATCTCGCCGTCAAGCTGGGTGTCGATCGGCGCGTTCTCGGTCTCGTTCGCCGGAGTAATCAGCGGGGCCGCGATACGGTCAAGCGTCTCGACCAGACCGTCCCAGGGCACGGCGCCGCGCAGGCGGACGCGATCAGCGTTGACGGCCGGATCATAGACCTCGATGCCCGGGTTCAGATCCTCGCCGCTCAGACGACCCATCGAGGTCAGCAGCGACGCCTGGGCGACGTAGAGATTGCGCTTGGCCACAGCCAGGTTGATCTCGGCGTTGCGCAACTCGAGTTCGCCGTTCAGGACGTCGAGGGTGGTGCGCAGACCGACCTGCTGCTCCTGACGGACACCCTCGGCGGCCACGCGGGCGGCGCTCACACCGGCGACGCCGGCCTCCAACTGGGAGCGGTTCGAGACGACCTGGGCGTAGGCGCTCGAGACGCCCTGCAGAACGGAGCGCTTCTGGCGGTCGATTTCGATCTTGGCCGAGTTGGCCTGTTCCAAGGCCTGTGCCACACGCGAGCTGTTCAGCCCGCCGGTGAACAGGGGCACCGAGACGCTGACGCCGGCCTGGAAGGTGTTGGTGCGATCCGACAGGTCGAAGCCGGAGATCGGGGTCGAGCCGCCATAAGAGCTGGAGAGACCCACGGACGGCAGATAAGCGGAGCGGGCCTGGGCGTGACGCGCCTCGGCCTCGCGCAGTTGGTATTCGGCGGCCAGCAGGCCGGGGTTCTCGGCCAGGCCGATGTCGAGAGCGGCGTCGAAATCGGTCGGCACGCCCGGCAGCGCTGGCGGATCTTCCAGATTGGCGGGCGCCTGGCCGACGACGGCGGCGTAGGTGGCGCGCGAGACCGACAACTGGGCCTGGGAGCCGGCGAGGTCGGCCTCAGACTGGGCCAGGCGTGCCTCCGACTGCGAGACGTCGGTGCGGGTGATCTCGCCGACCTCGAAGCGGGCGTTCGATTCGTCCAGCTGACGGCGCAGGACGGCCAGGTTAGCCTCACGGATGCGCAGGATTTCAACATCGCGCTGGACATCGACATAGGCCTGGATCACGGCGGCCAGCACCTGTTGCTCGATACTGCGCAGGCCCTCGCGGCCGCTCAGGACCGACGCCTCGGCGGCGTCGATGCCGCGGGCGATGCGTCCCCCCGAGTACAAGGTCTGGTCCACGCCGATGCTCGCGCCGACCGAATCGGTATCGGTCGAATTACGCGAACTCGGTATATCGACGATCCCGTCGCCGTTAAGGTCGATCCCGGGCTCACGCGCGTCAGTGTTTCTGTAGCTGGCCGAACCGCTGACGGTGAGAGTCGGGCGAAGGCCGGCCCGGGCCTGGGGCAACGCTTCGTCGAGGGCGCGCTGCTGGGCGCGCTGACCCTGCAGGGTCGGATTGGTGCGGTAGGCCAGGGCAATGGCCTCCTGCAGGGTCTCGGCCCAGGCAGGAGCGGCCAGACCGGCCGTAACGGCGATCAGGGCGACGGAAGCGAGCGCGCGCGAGCGTTTGAACATGACAGTATCCCGATGGGCGTCGCGAACGGCGCCGGTATCTCTTCACAGGCCTAGTGCTTGAGGGCCTACAGCTACGCCAGTTAAGTTTTATTCACGCGACCGCCACCCGGCTCCGTCGAAATGGCGGCTAATCAGAGGGCGAAAGCTGGGGCGGGTGTCATTTCCGCCAGCACCGGCGGGGCAGCGTCGAACAGTTCGCGACGCGAGACGCCCTCGCGACCCTTCACATAGAGCACCGCCCGGCCGTTCGGACCGGGGCGCTCGACCACCGCCAGACGGCCGCCGACACGCAGCGCCGCCAGCCAGGCGGTCGGACGAACCGCGACGGCGCCTTCGGAGACGATGATATCCCAGTCATGGCCCGTCGGTTGCGACAGGGGCGCGACGACGGTGGCGACGCGCGAGTCGGCCAGGGCCGGTCCGACGACGTCGAACACGGAGCCTTCCGCCTCCTGGGCGGTGACGGCGACCTTCATGGCGGCCAGCACGGCACCGGCGTAGGGGCCGGCAATCGCCAGGGCCGTCTCGCCCTCGCGGGCGTCCAGCGCCTGGATCAGTTTGGAGACCTCTCGCGCCTGCATAAGGCGGCGCCCGGCGGCAATCTCGACCTCGACCTCGCCATAGGCGGCGAAGGCCTGGTCCGGGGCGCAGAAGCGTTCGCGGGGAACGGCCATCAAGGCGGCCTGAAGGCCGCGGTCGGTAACGTCGTTCACACGGACCTGGGAGTCCACCATGACCTTGCGAGCGGCGGCGTAATCCATGTGACGCGGAATCCCTGAAGCGAAAGCGACCGGCCGGGCCGGAAATCTGGCGCGCTTATAGGTCCGTGCGTCTCCGGCGACAATCGCGTTGCAGCCACGAGGCCGATCTGATAGCGAACGCCCCTCGCGATCTGGGGCATCTCAAAAAGCCCTGTGGCCTGATGGCGGAGTGGTGACGCAGAGGACTGCAAATCCTTGCACCCGGGTTCGATTCCCGGTCAGGCCTCCATCGTGTTTCAAAGACTGAGCCCCTTGTTGGGCCCGCCGGTTTGCAGGCCAGTTTGCAAAATCCGGTCGCTGTTCGGTCCGTAGTGGCGGCTCCACAGGCGGTTGGCGTTGGCGATTGCGACCGTATGACGGTTGACGTAGGCCCCTTGGGCACCCGCCTCCCCTGCCACTTTGTGACCGCTGCACAGCGCTGTTTCCTCGGCCGTCCAGCCCATGGCGCGGCGACGGGTGACGAAAGTGCCTCTCAGGTCGTGGAAGGTGCGGTCGGCGATGCCAGCAGCGTCTCTGGCCTCCCGGAACTGAGACCGGAGGCCGTTGCCCTTCCGATCCCAAGGCCGACCGTCAGCGCGGTTCAGCAGCGTGACCGAATCACTCGCCGGAACGTCTGCGAGCATGGCGACGAGGCGGGGCGATATGGGGATGGCGACCGGCGTCCCGTTCTTCAGGCGGCGTGACACGATTACGTTTCCCTGAACCGCCGACTTCGGCAGGACCAACAGATCCTCTTGGGAGAGGCCGGTTTCGACGGCCAGGATGACCGCTTGGCGCATGACGGACGACGCGGCCTCCAGCAGCCGGGTCTCCATGTCTTCCGTCCAGACCTTTTCGCTGCGATCAGCGGTGTAGACGTCGCCGACACCGGCCGCCCTGTTATGGCTCAAAAGACCCCGGCGAACGGACCAGGCGAGCATGACGGCAAGAACAGACACGGCGTAGTCAGCTTGGCGCGGCGAGGTCTCGGCCATGCTGTCCCGCCACCGGCGGGAAATCCATGTCCCATAGTTCGGACGCGGTGAACCGCGATTGGCGCGCCTGCCGCTCAGCGTCGAGGGATTCGTCCGGGTCATCGAACGGGAAGTCAGCGACTGGGTGGACGAGGCGTGGAGGTGCGGCCTTGAGCCGGTTCTGAGCCAAGGCTGCTTCAGCCTCGTACCAAGCATCAACCTCGGCGTCGGTCTTGCAATCGCTCAGCTTGCGGGCCGCGCTCATGGCAGCACCGCTTCCAAGCCGCAGAAATGGCCGTCGTCGTTGACGATTGAGCGGATTGTGATCCGGGAAATTGGTTTGCAGTCGGCTCTCAGATGCCCGCTGCTACTGGCGGAGCAAATGACCCGGTTTGCAGCCAAGGGCTTGAAATCGCCCGCCCGGCTACGGCCTGCAAATCCTTGCACCCGGGTTCGGTTCCCGGTCAGGCCTCCATCGCGATTTCAAGGCGTTGATTGAGAATCAATCGGCTTCGGCCGGACCCACTTTGACGTTTTAGCGGCCCACTTTGACAGAATCGTTCTTCAACCGTTCTTGAGTTCGCGATCAGCGACCCGCCGGGCCGTAGCTTCAGCGACCCGGGAGTCGGACTGAAGACGTCAGTCGAGTTACCGCGTGACCGCATCCGGGCCGCCTCAGCTCGCCAGCACCGCGCTTTCCCATGCAGTGTGGGCGGAACCTAGACCGCCTATTGTTCCAGCTGCTCGATGAGGCGGGGAGCTTCAGCGGGCTGTGTTGTGCGAGAACCGACCGCCACCGCCAAACAAGTTCGCGAGTTGGCCGAAATCTGGCGGCTAGACGCAATCGGGCTAGGCAGGACGCTGGAGCCGATCCGACCGCTACTGCGGCAGCGGTTTCCTCTTATCAGCGGCTTTCGACTTGGCGGGGTTAACCTGTCAGCACCCTTCATCGAGCAAAGACAATTCATTCTTCAACGCTTTATATCGTTTTGAGATGACGTGACGCCGGGCGGCACCCCCAACGGCGTGCCCATGCTCGACGAGCAAGATCTCAAGTTGCGCGACCAAACTCGCCGCCGGGCAAGGCTTGATCCGGACGACAAGGTCTGGAAAGCGCGCCGCCAAGGCAGGCGGGAGATCCACGGCCGTGTGGACTATGAAGGGAACGTCAAGACTAACGAGGGCCTCGACCAATGGCGAAGATTCTCCATCAACCAGATTAAAGTCCAAAATCGCGGCGGCTACCGTCCCGTTTGCGAGCAACGAAAGGGCTTCCGCGCAGCTAGCTGCCGGACCGACGACTTTGCCGCCAGCATCCTCCACGGCGAGCGCCAAGTCCAAGGCGATGAAAGGCTGATCTTCGGCGACGAGGACGGATAAGTGATTTAGCAAGGGCAGTGCCAGGCGCGACGTTGGGAAATGTTTCGCCTTGCTAAAGTTCTTTAGAGGGCCAGGCGTTCCGTCTCTGCCGAAACAAGAACCACCAACCCGTCGGGATACCAGTGGAACGTTACGTCGCCACCGAGCCCCCCTTCGACGCTTCTGCGGGCCAATACGCTGCCGAAGCCCTCCCGC
>NZ_JAFCWQ010000006.1:0-167680 GCF_049897665.1 Brevundimonas sp. TWP2-3-4b1
GCGAACACCGTGCCGGGCGGGACATGCGCCGCCGCCATCCGGGAGGGGTCGTCTGTCCAGGCCTTGGGCAGATAGAGCGACCGGTCGATGAAGGCATGGCCGTGGCGCGACGCATAGGTGGCGAACACCCCGATCTGGCAGTTGGTGATCTTGCCCGCCGAGCCCGTGTACTGACGCCCGACGCCGCACCAGGCCTTGCCCTGTTTGAGGAACCCCGTCTCGTCGATCACCAGCACCGCGTCGGGATCGGCCAGGGTCTCCACGACATAGTCGCGCACGATCTTGACCAGCGCTTCGGCATCCCACAGACCGCGGCCGAGCACCGCCTGCTGCCGCCAGGGACCAGGATCGCCCGCCGCTTCAGCCCGCATCCAGCCGGTCTTGCGACGCTCGTCACTGAGCAACCCGTCCAGGAAAAGGCCCGCCGAGCGCGCCATCCGCACGTCGCCAAACAACGGCCGCATCCGCGCCTTCACATCCCGCAGGCAAGACGCCCAAAGCTCAAGCGTCGTCTCAACCGATGCACCCGACATCCCATGACCTCCGAATCATGGTCGCCCATAGATTTAGAAGGCCTACGTCAGCGCAACTGTAATGCTAGCGCGAGGGGTGGTCAGGGCGCCTTCTTTGTCGGCATTACTCGATGGTAACCATGGTTTGAGCGCCGTCCCATTTACCTGCCAAACCTGGGACTTCCTCAAGTTGCCGAACGGCTTCGAAACCTCCGCGCTCTTCTCGGTATTTGACGACCTCAAAACCGTGTCCGTGGAGTTGAGGCACGCCGTCGAGATCGGCGGCTGACGCAGTATTGAGGTCAATCATTTAGACTTCCATCTTGGCCAACACGCAGCGCACGGTCCATCTCCGGAAACTTAGACCGTAGCCCCCATGACTACTACGCAAGCGTATGTGGTGTTGGATCCAGAGGCGCCATTAATCGGGATTTGCGCGTGGGGCCCGTGCATTCACTCGGCTGGCCGATCGGATGGTCATGGCGAGCGCGAGCAAGGCCAATCCGGCCCCGAACAGGAACGTCGCCTCGGCACCCCATCCCGTCCAGAGAAGACCCGCAACCGTGCTCGCAGCCAGCATTGCGACCCCAGACGCCAGGTTGAACACGCCAAAAGCAGTGCCTCTTAACCGGGCGGGCGCCGTGTCCACGATCAAGGCGGCCAAGAGCCCCTGGGTGAGCCCCATGTGAAGCCCCCAGAGCGCAACGCCGACCAGGATGGCGACCACATTGCTCCCGAGGGCCAGGGCCAGATCTGCGGCGATCAGGCAGACAAGGCCGCCCGCAAGAATCCAGCGGCGGTCGATCCGGTCCGACAAGCTGCCCGCCGGGGCAGACACGACCGAATAGACGACATTCATGACGACCATCACGATCGGAACCAGGGCAATCGGCAGTCCCACGTCCTGGGCGCGCAAGACGAGAAAGGCTTCGCTGAAACGGGCCAGGGTGAACACGACCCCAAGAACCACCACCGACCAGAATGGACGGCCCATCGCGCTTACCTCACGCCAGCGGATCGGCATCCGAGCGGATGGATCGCTTTGCTTGGACACCGCCGGTTCACGGACGCCGAACAGCAGAAGCGCCACCGCCATAAGGGCCGGGACGACGGCCCAGGCAAACACACCACGGATATCACCCGCGAGCAGGACCATCAGCCCCATGGCCACCAGCGGGCCGGCGAAGGCCCCTATGGTGTCGAGCGACTGGCGCAGTCCGAAGGCGGCCCCTCTGATCTCAGGGGACACGAGGTCGGCGACCAGGGCATCACGCGGCGCGCCCCGAACGCCCTTGCCGATGCGATCGGCGAATCTGGCGCCGAAGACGTCGAACGGCGTCACCGCGAGCGGAAAGATCGGCTTGGTCAAAGCGCCCAGCCCGTAGCCGATCACAGCGAGAAGCTTTCGCTTGCCCAGGCGGTCGCTGATGTAGCCGGAGAACACCTTGGTGATGGAGGCTGTGGCCTCTGCGACGCCCTCGATCACGCCGACGAGGGCGACGCTCGCCCCCAGACCCGTCACCAAAAAGACGGGCAGCAGCGAGTGGATCATCTCGGAGGAGACGTCCATGAACATCGACACAAACCCCAGGGTCCAGACGCCGGCGGGGACGGCTCCGAGGCCCGACCGACGCAAAGGCTTGCCCGGATCGCTCATCGGCCACGTCCTGAAAAATTGGTCGATTCTTCCAAAACACTGACGCGGTCGGTTACCGGAAGGCGCAGGATGGCTCGAACGCCCGGTCCCGAGTTTTCCAATGTGAGCGATCCGCCATGCAATCGGGCCACGGCATCGGCTATCGGCAAGCCGAGGCCGGTTCCGGGCGAGGACCGCGCCGCGTCGAGGCGCGAGAACCGACGTAGGGCGGCTTCGATCAGATCAGGCGGGATGCCGGGGCCGTCGTCCTGAACGATCAGTTTGCTGGCCTCGGTATCCTGATGGACGATCACGTCAATCTCGGCACCGGGTCTCGAATGTTTCAGGGCATTTTCCAGCAGATTGGCGAGGGCTTGAGCGAGCAGGTCGCCGTCACCCATCAGTCGGGCTCCGCCAAACACAACCAGCTTCAGCGTTCTACCCGAACTCTCGATTTCGGGGCGATACGCATCCACGACCCGATCTGCCACCTCGTCCAGGTCAACCGGCGCGAACCGGGTCTTTGAACCCCCTGCATCAATCGCAGCCAAACGAAGCATGGCGTCGAACACGCGGAGGGCGGCCGTGACGCCGTCGGACGCGGCTGCGATCGCTGCTGTGCGAGCCTCGACGGAGGGCGCGTTAGCGGCGATTTCGAGTTTCTGGCGCACGTGGGACAAAGGCGTCCTCAAGTCATGAGCCACGTCCGCCGACACACGCCGCACCGCCCCGACCAATTGGTCGATGCGATCCAGCATCTGATTGATCCCTTCGGCCAGCTGGTCGATATCGTCGCCGCTGCCGGACGCAGGCGCGTCTGCCGCCGCCCGCGCTGCCAGATCGCCCTCTGCGACGCAGGCCACGGTCCGCACGAGGTCGTCCATGCGCGCCAGGGCGCGTCGGATCAAAAGAAGGCTGACGACCAGCCCCGCAACGATCGAAGCCAGACCCCAAGCCAGGAAGGTCCGGAACAGCCCGTCCCTTAGGCCTTCGGCGCGCCCGAGGTCATCGCCGACGACCAGACGTGACCCGTCCGCGAGCGTCTGGGTCCGGATCAGCAGTTTCTCTTTGCCCTCGAAGCCGGGCGTGCCGTCGACTACATCGATAACGCTCCAGCCGTCGGACGCGGGACCTGGGGTAAGGTCGCCTGCGACCACGGCGCCTGATCGGGTCTCCAGCCGGTATTCCAGCGCACCTGGCCGCTCGGCTCGCGCGGCGACGGCCGCGACCGCCGCCAGGAGTCCTTCGGAGGACAACTCATGCGAAACAGCATCGATCTCCAGCGAGATTCGATCGCGCGCGTCGCGTTCGGCCAGTCCTCGCGTGCTCAACCAGCCCCCAAGGCCTGCTCCGCCGATGGCTACCACGAGCAGGCCTGCCTGGATCAGGGCGATCCGGACGCTGGTGGAGCGGCTCCAGCCTTTAGGCGGAAAAGGCAGCATAGCCCTCGCCCCGAATGGTATGAAGAAGCGGTCGGTCGCCCCCACGATCGATCTTGGCTCTCAGTCGGCTCATATGGCTTTCGACCAGATTGGTGCCGGGATCGAAACGGAAGCGCCAGACCTGCTCCAGCAGCATCGTGCGGGTCACGACGTTCGGTGCTTGCAGCAACAGGGTTTCCAGCAGCTGGAATTCCCGCGGCTGCAGCTCGATCCAGACATCGCCCCGATGAACTTCGCGCGACAGTCGGTCCAGGGTGAGGTCGGCCAGTTGCAGACGGATCGGCGGGGCCGGGTCTCGCCGACGTGCAAGCGCATCGACGCGGGCGATCAGCTCGGACAGGGCGAACGGCTTGGCCAGATAGTCATCGGCCCCGCCCTCGAGGCCAATGACCCGGTCTTCGACGGAGCCGAGCGCTGTCAGCATCAGAACCGGGACATCGACATGGGCGTCGCGAAGTGCGCTGACGATCACCAGGCCGTCCCGGCTCGGGAGAAGTCGATCGACGATCAGGAGGTCAAACGGCTCGACAAGGGCACGATCAAGGCCCCGTTGGCCATCCGCTTCTATTTCGACCTCATGGCCCCGCGCCCCCAGACCGTCGGCCACATAGGCTGCGGACTGAGCGTCATCCTCGATCAGCAACAGGCGCATCGACCGGTGGTTCCAGAACGGTTGCAGGAGTGCGGTAGCGGTAGGCCAGAACCAGGGCTGGCAACAGCAGCAAGCTCATCAGGGTGGAGGTCACGAGACCGCCCAGGATGACCGCCGCCATCGGACCCTGAACCTCACGCCCCGCCGACCCCGCTTCCAGGGCCAGGGGTGCAAGGCCCAGACCGGTCACGAGGGCGGTCATAAGAATTGGTGTTACCCGTTCGCGGGTTGCTCGCACAACGGTCGCCAGCCCCCACGGCTCTCCCTCCTCGGCAACGAGATGATCCACATGGGAGATCAGCAGAATCGCGTTGCGCGCCGCGATCCCGAACAGGGTGACGAACCCGACGAGCGCCCCCAGCGAAAGGATGCCGCCCGTCAGCGCCACCGCGACGATGCCGCCAGCCAGGGCAAAGGGTGTGCCGGCCAGGATCAGGCCGGCGGGCCGCCCTCCACCGAAGGCGAGGACGAGAAGGGCGACAACACCGATCGAAGCGGCTGCGACATTGGTGAGGATCTGGCGCGCGGCGGCGGCCTGACCTTCGGCCACGCCGGAGAACTGGAGCGACACACCGGGCGGCAGGGTCACGTCGGCGGCGATGCTGGCCTTGGCATCGCGCACGAAGCCCGAGACATCGGCGCGCGTCGGGTGAACCGTCACGACCTGGCGACGCTGGCCTGCCTCGTGATTGATCGACGTTCTGGCATCCACCGTTCGCAAGGTTGCGATCTGCGACAGGGGAACGGCCGTCGTCATCGAGCGAACCAGCACACCGCCGAGGCTCTCAGGGTCGCGGAGCAGTTCGGGCGGCAGGGTGATGGCGACCTCGGTCAGGCGGTCGGGGTCCGTGACCTCGGCGACCGTCAGGCCCTGAAAGGCCATGTCTACCGCGTCATAGGCATCGGACGGCGTGACGCCATGCAGGGCCATTCGGTCAGGGTCCAGCGCGACCCTCAGTGTCGGCGCCCCTGGCTGCGCACGCACCTGGACCTCGGCGGCTCCCGGGACAACCTGAAGCGTCTGGGACAGTCTATCCGCGACGCGGTCGAGCACGTCGAGATCGGGGCCATAGATCGCGATGGCGACGGGCGCCGTCTCGCCGGACAGGGATTCACCGATGCGGTCACCGAGCGACGTCAAGGTCTCGGTGGTCATGCCGGGATAGTGAGACAGAACCTCCGCCATCGCTTTCCTGACCTTGGCGTCATCGGCTCCCTTGCGCAGTTCAACGTGCATTTCGCTAAGGTTGGGCGGGAAGGTGTCTTCGCCCGACTCAGCGCGACCGATCTGCTGTTCGACGGTCGCGATCCCGGGCAGCGCCAGGAGGTCACGGGAGATGCGCGTCCCCACCCCTTGCATCCAGCCGATCGAGGCTCCGGGCGGACCGTTGATCTTGAGGACATAATGGCCCTCCCGAAACGATGGCAGAAGCTCCGAGCCGAATGCGAGGAAGGCCAATAGCGACACTACGCCGACGCTGAGGGTTCCCAGGGCAACGGCACGAGGGCGGGCGCAGATGGGGTTCAGCAAACGCGCATGGGCGTCCTTCAGTCGGGTGATGTAACGCGGCTCCTCATGAAGCCTGACACGACGCAGAAGGAGCAGCGACAGCGCCGGCGTCACAGTAACGGCGACGGCCAGCGATGCGAGCGTGGCCAGCAGGAACGCGAACGCCAGGGGCCCAAAAAAAGAGCCCTGTAGACCGGTCAGAAACAGGATCGGCGCGATCGTCAGCGCCAGGACGTAGGTCGCATAGACGACCGGTGCCCGGACCTCGACCGAGGCCGCTTCGATCACCGACTGCCGATCGGTCTCCGGTCCCGCATCGCGCAGACGCCTTACGATGTTCTCCACGCCCACAATGGCGTCGTCGATCACCACACCCAACGCAACCGCCAGTCCCCCCAGGGTCATTGTGTTGATCGTCTGACCCATGCGGTCCAGCACAATCAGGGCCGCCAGCAACGACAGGGGAATGGAGACGAAGGCGATGAAGGCGACCCGCAGATCGCGCAGGAAGGCCATGAGGATCAGACCGATCAGCGCCGCTCCGATCAGTAGGTCCGTGCGAATGCCGCCGAGCGCGGCGTCGATGAAGTTGGCGGGACGGTGAAGGGCTGGGTAGAGGGTGACGCCCTGCGCTTCCAACCCGGGGCGGAGGTCGGCAATGGTCGCTTCGACAGCGCGTGTGGCCTGTAAGGTGTTGGCGCCATACTGGCTCGCAAGCGACACCAGAACGCCCGGCCGACCCATCACACTGGCGTCGCCAAAGCGTGGCGATGGTGCTTCCACGACGTCGGCGACGTCTCCTATGCGAACCGGCAGCCCTGTCGCCGCCGGGAGGACCGCTCCCGACAGGCTTTGCGGTGTCACCGCGCCGCTGGTGGGTTCGATCAGGATTCGTTGGGTCGCCGTTTCGGAAAACCCACCCCCCCGGACTGCCGCCGCTGCCTGAACCGCGCTCTGAACATCGGACAAGGGAATGTCGCGAGCGGCGAGATCGTCTGGGCGCACCCGCACCTCGATCCTGCGAAGTTCGCCGCCGAAGACCGTCGCCCGGGCAACCCCGGCGGTCGCTAGGAGGCGAGGACGCACTGTCCACTGCACCAGATCCCGCAGGGCCATCGGGCTCAGTGTGTTACTCACGAAGCCGATCTTCAGCAGATCCATGGTCGACGAGGTCAGGGGACTGAGCTTAGGGGCCGACACCCCCGCAGGCAGTCGGCCGGCGGCCTCGCTCAGAGCTTCGGCTAGAACCTGACGGGCTCGAAAGGGGTCGCTTCCCTCTGCGAAGATCACGGTGATGACGGACAGACCCTGGATCGATTCCGAACGAACCGTGGCGACCCCGTTGGAGCCGTTGATCGTCGTTTCCAGCGGGCGGGTGACCAGGGCTTCGACCTGTTCCGGTGTCAGGCCGGGGGATTCGGCCTGAACCGTCGCTTGGGGCGGCACGAACTCGGGGAACACATCATAGCGCGCAGAGCCGACGGTCACGACACCGAACGCCAGCAACAGCAGTGCACCGAGGACGACCATTCCCGGATGACGCAAGGCAAGTCGGACGATCAGCGACAGCATCGCTCAGTCTTCCTCGGCCGGGGCGTCGCCACCGCGCTCGATGGCCAAAAGCACGCCCGCGCCCCCCACGACGATGCGGTCTTCCGGCCCGAACCCGTTTTCAACAAACCAGCCGTCCTGGACCGGCCGGGCATCGACGAGTTCGCGACGGACGAAGGTATCGGGCGCCGACTGGACGTAGGCCCACATCCCGCCCCGCCATCGGATAAGCGAGTCTCTTGTCAGGATGGAGCCGGCCTCGGCAGCGTTGGTTTCGACAGACGCTGTCAGAACACGTCCCGCCGTGGCGCTCGCCGCCAGCGGCCCTCGCACGACCGCCAGGACACCAGCACTTTGCAGCCGCGCATCCGACACAGCCGCAGGACCGAGGACGGTGACTAGCGTGCTGATATCGCCGTCGATGACGCGGATCCGACCGGCCACCGCGCCGCCTGGACGGTCGATCCGCACCAGCGACGCCCGACCGGCCGCGACGTCGGCCACCAGGGCACGCCTCTGTCCAACGCCCAAGCGGGCGAGTCCCGGTCCGAACTCCAGACCGATCCTGCGGGACGCGAGATCGACGCGCGCCTGATCGGCCATGGCCTGGGCCCGCGCCGCCTCGACGGACCGGGTCGATGCGCTCTGGTCTTCGGCGGCCAAGCCACCCAGTCGGATGGCTTCGGCGCGGGATGCCCCCGCAGCGGCGCTGGCCGCCGCGATCTCGGAATCGATGGCGGCGAGCGCCGCTACATCTAGGGCCCGAGCATAGGCAGGTTCCAGCACAGGCGCCGTGCCTGAGCGAGGAAGGGCGATGGTCACGCCCGCCCTGCCCTGTTGATCGGGTTCCAGATGCACGGTTCCATCGACGGCGCGTTCGGTCTCGGCCGGAGCGTCAGGAGATGCTGATTTCAACTCGGCGCGCGGCAGCACGAAACCCACCAGGACGACCGAGGCCACTACTGCCCCCAATGCGGCCCAGCCGATGGCGACAAAGCGGGTCATGGGCGGCTCCGGACGTCAGCGGCGTTGATCAGGATTTCAGGACCCTCGAGCGGCCGGCGAACCGCGTCTTCGAGGGCGGCATACGCCGCATGGACGCGCGCCAGGGCATCGAGTTCGACCAGACGGGTCTGGGCCGCGCCGGCCTGGGCCGCTGCCCAATCCACGCGGTCGATGGCGCCGGCGCTCAACTCGCGATCAGCCTGTCTGGCCAACCGATCCGCTGTCGGCCGTTCGACCGACCGGATCCGATCGAGGGCCGTGCGCGCGGCGGAGGTTTCCGCCCTGGCTGACTCGATCGCCGCATCGGCTGACGCCAGGATCGCCCCTAGCCTTTGGCCAGCTTCAGCCCGCCGGGCTTCGGCCAGGGCGATGGCGCTTCGGTTCAGGTCCAGAGGCGGCAAGGCGAGGCCGAGCGAAACTGGAAACTTCACCAGACCGCGCTCCCAGGCGTAACCGGGTGACAGCGTCAGGGCCGGGTATTGTCTGGCGACCTCAAGGCGCAACTCCACCTCGGCCTGATCGTAGGCGGCCAGGGCTTTCAGCACGTCCGCACGGGCCAGGATGGCCTGCGATCGGATTTCGGGGTCGAGGGTCTCGCCCGAGTCCGAAACAGGCTCGTCGAAGCCCTTCCAGTCCGGTGTGATGCCCTCCAGGGCCTCGGGGGGCAGACCGATCGCGGCGGCCAGGCGCAATCGAGCGTCGTTCGCCTGAGCGAGGGCGTCGATCAGGCCGCGCGACGCGTCGGCCCCGTCCGCGCGAACCCGGTCCAGCTCGGTCCGGCTGGCTTCGCCTGCCGCGACTCGCCGGTCCACCGCAGCCAGCTGGCGCGCCCTCAGATCGGCGACGAACTGAAAACCAGCGGCGCGTCTCTCGGCAATCAAACGATCGGTGAGCGCCCGACGAAGCGCCATGCGCGCAGTCCAGATCACCTCGGCCTCGTCATAGCGGGCGATCTCGACGGCAATGTCGGCCACTCCGGATCGCGCGGCACGCCGAACCCCACGATCGATCGGCAGGTCCAGCGCCGCGCCTAGCAACCACGGGGACTGGGCCGCTGCGTCACGGGCATATTCGGCGCTGAGCGTAAGCGTTGCTGGCAACCCCACCCGCGCCGCCCGGGCTCCGGCCTCGGCGCTGACCACGCCCGAACGCGCGACCTCAATGTCGGGATTGTAGATGAGGGCAGCCGCCAGCAGCGTCAGCCGATCCCATGGTCCGTATGCAGGGTTGGCGCCCGGTGCGATTGCCGTGGCCGCCGCAGCGACGCGCTCAGGATCGAGGGTGGTCCCCCGGCGAACGGCAAGGATCGCGGGCACGTCCAAGGGCGCCGGTGCATAGGTGGTGCAGCCCGCCAACATGCCCAAGGCGACGACGGGAAAAATTCCGAGCAAGCGTCTGAATGATCGAACGAACGGCAACATCGTCGCTCTTCATGCCCAAAGCTGGACCGTGCGGCACATTGTCGATTCCCAATGACTGCCGGTGGTGCTGGCGTCGTTCGGGCTGGTGACCTGCAGGACCGGCGCTTCCGTGCCATCAGGCTGAAACGCTCGCTGAGCGTGGGAAGTTTGCGATGATCGACAAATCTGGCTTGATTTGAAGGTCTCATGGATTTCCAGCGATTCGCGTACAACTGCGCGCGAGGCGCGGCCACAGGACCGCCCACAGCACTGGCGTGAGAGCGACTTGTTTTGCGGAACGCCTTTTCTGGCCATCTCCCTGAGACCAGACATTCCCAACTGCGCCTTTGTGTCAAATCCGGTCGTTGTGCCCTCCGACGGAAATGTCTCGAATGGGTCGCACCACGACATTGGCATCAGGCCCGAAACCGGACATTCACCGCCCTGTCCCGGGAGCAGACCTTCCGCAGGTCTGTTCGGGGTGGAGAGCAGACCTTGCGTCCAGATCGCAGAGAGAACCCTGTTCTCGCGCCTCGCCCCAACACAAGCCGCCGCCGAGCCATTCTGCCCAACATTATTCTGTTAAGATTGCTGCGCCGATGCAATGATCGCAGCCTGCGGTGAAGCTCGGCTTCGACGATCAGACAGTGCGAAACGACTTTTGAAAATGATCAACCGACTATCTCCCATCGGCCGTGGACCCGGCACGCCTCGTCGCCACGCCAAATGCCCTTCAAAATGATGGTGAAGTCTGATTTTCGGCCGTGGTGGGCGATCGTCGCTGTTGGCCTGATCGCAATAGTTTCGGCAGGTGCGACGACGGCTCTCAGCTACTCTGCCCATCTTTTCATCATCCAGGACGACGCCATGGCCCAGAGCTCTGCTGCCGGCGCCGTCTTCATTGCCGCTTTCGTCGTCGCCACTCCCCTGATCGCTGCAGGTTTGATCGTTTGGGGTCTTCCGGTCTGGTTTGTGCTGAGAAAGATGCGGCTGGACTCGTTATTCAACTCGGTCCTCGCCGGAAGCCTCTCAAGCCTGTTCCTGGTCGGGGCATGGTACTCGGTCAGCTATCCCGGCGAGCCCATACGCCTCGACGTCGCGTCGGTTTCGCTGCTTCCGATGTGCATCCTGCCCGGCGGGGTTTGCGCCTGGATCGTTCGAAGGTTCGCGTACCGGCAGATATGAAAGCCAGCTAAAGAGTTGGCCCGCGTCCCATCCATTCTGGAGTAAAAGCCGAATCCCGGCGAACATGGTCGATCTTGCCTCCACGCTTTTGCAACGTTGGACCTTGACCCGACTGGGCGTCGCGGTTCTGCTCGCATCGGCGTTAACAGGCTGTGTGACGACCTCGCCAGAGCCGCAGCCATGGCCCGAGGTATCGGAAATCAGGATATCGTGGATGGTCTGGGGAGAGGTTCAAGAAGAATTTACCGTACCGGCCGGCGGACAGGCCCGGTGGGTCAGACAAGGCAGTGGCGAGGCAGATTTCCCGGTCACCCAAGCCGAGTTCGAGCGCGTTCGTGATCAGGTTCGCGACTTCGAAGGCATTCCGTTCAGTTGCGACCGGGTCATGACGGACATGCCAACCGGACGACTGGAATGGTCCCGGCAGGGTGAACCGATCCAGACCCTGGATTTCGATCCGGGCTGTGTCAGCGGCGATGCGGATGGACTGTTCGACAAAGTCCATGCGGCCGCCGGATTACTCGCTGAGGTGAGGGACCGCGACCGGTGAACCCGGCTCCGGCTCTCCGCGGGTCCAACGCGTCTTCCTGGTTCACAAGCCGCCGCTGCTAGCCTTTCAGGTGCGGTCCCAGAAGCGCGTACCAGCTCGTCGACAAACGCTGGAAGTCATAGGGGCACCGCTCGGCACGCTCGGCTGTCAGCCACCCTTCTTCGATGAGGTTTGCGTAGCCCTCGGGGTTGGACCCGTAGACGAGACACGCCAGAATATAATAGCGTTGCTGGCCGAGCGAGTGTTCGGTCGCATACTGGCTGTCGTCGATCTCTCCAGCCTGTGCCGGGTCCACGTAGAAGCTGAGCGCGCCCGAAATCGCGGATTCGTCCCCGCCGTCACCGTCGAGCAGCCACCAGGCCGCGAGACTATCGACGGTGTCTTCCTCCCGGCCAGTGATCGGGATTTCCAGCACGTCGACGAGGGCGTGCCCGACTTCGTGGAAGACGGTGAACAGGAATGATCCGTTGACCGCGCCCTCGATCTCTTCCTCGGTTTCGTAATAGGCGGCGAAAACCTCACGCTCGCCCTCGAAGAGTTCGAGACACATGAGGACTTCACGCTCGTTCGGGTCGTAGAAGGCGTTACTCTGACCGCATTCAGCGAAGCGCATTCCGATATCGACGGGGAGAATGAGCCACGCATTCAGGCCGTCGGCGATCTCTTCCAGCAAGCGTTCTTCGCTGAGCTGTTGCGCCAGCTCGACGTAAGTGTCGCTTTCCAGCTTCGCTGGTCGCACGACAAAATCACCCAGATCCTCGCCCGCCCCGGAGAGGGCTGAGGCCCTGCTGTCATGGCTTTGAACCATTAGGCCGGCGAGCAGGAGGGCGAAGATGAGAGGCCGCGCCCCGCGAAAGAATGAGAACATGAACGGTTCCGTGTTGATAGCAGGACAACGTAACGGCGGTCGTCCAGAGCGGCAAGAGACGGTTTGCGGCGTTTGTCCCGCCTCGACGCCGAGGCGCCCGCGCTCAGCGCAGAATCCGCCCGTGCCAGGGATGGCGAGGTCATTCTCGTGGTCGAGGACGATGAAAAAATCCGGTTCCTGTCGGTCGAGGCTCTGCGTGATTTCGGCTATACCGTCGTACAGGCCGGCGACGCCTCCCAGACCCTGGCCGTGCTCGCCGTGCAGCCACGCGTCGACCTGCTGTTCACTGACATCGTCATGCCCGACGTGAATGGCCGTCAGCTCGCCGACAAAGCGCGCGAGTCACGTCCCGACCTGAAGGTGCTCTACACGAGCGGCTTCATGAAGAACGCCGTGGTCCACAACGGGGTCCTGGATCTCGGCGTGGCCCTCATCTCCAAGCCCTTCACCATCGACGATCTCGCCATCAAGGTGCGGCTGGTGCTTGACGGCGGGGGGATCATTCGAGAACGATAGACGACCGCTATGGGTCGAGGTTGTGGAAACACGCGCGAAAGAAAACCGCCCGCAATATTCATCCCAAGTTCGATTGGTTGATAGGTGCGCTTTGCAGTCGCCGGTCGTCACCATGACGACGCTGGCGGCTTTCGACGCCCAACAGATTTGCGAGGCATAGGGCGTTGCACCAATTCGGCATTGATCAACGGAGGTGGGTCAGATCGCACTGCGTCGGGGATTGAACTCCCTTGTGATCCGTGGCGGCTGGCGCCGCCCTCATTGTCCCACCTCGACAGCGCCCTTTGGCGCAGCTGGGAAGGGTCTGAGAAACTGGGCTTTTCGTCAAGCATAAGGACGCTTTCTGAATACATAGGAGAAGAGGAATCCAGCCAAGCGGGACCTCTCCGAACAACGGAACAAACAACGCCAGCGGAAGTTCCGTTTTCGGCAAATGGCGGGGGGCGGGAGGAGGCCCAGACGCGGCCTCTAATTGCTGCCTTGGGTCGATTTCACGAGTTGGCGTCGGGCCGGAAAGCGGTCCTTCAGGCGCATGGCCCCAAAGCCGACCCGCTCAATGTCGCCTTCGGGTCGGAAGCGGACCTTGGCTCATCCCGCCATCAAAGACGCCAGCAGCAGCACCAGCAACAGCGCGCTGACCCCCTGCCAGAACCGCACCGGCTCCCGCTCCATCAGCGACAGTTCGCGGCTGGGCGGCACGGCGGCGGCGCTGCCGCTTTCGAGGACGTGGATCAGTTCCTCGACGTCGGCGAAGCGGTCGCCGGGCTCGACAGCGAGGGTCCGCAGGATCGCGGCCTCCAGCCAGGCGGGCATGTCAGGGCGATGGCTGGTCGGGCGGGTCGGCTTTTCGAACCGCATGCGGTTGAAGTCCTCTTCCTGGCCGCTCGGATAGTCGCCGGTGAAGAGGCGATAGAGAGTCACGCCCAGGGCATACTGGTCGGTGAGGGCGTCGCCCCTGTTCCCGGCGAACATCTCGGGCGCCTTGTAGCCGGAGGTGCCGGGCGTCTCGGCCTCGGCGAACTCCTCGATCCGCGGCAGCCGCGCGACGCCCAGGTCGATCAGCTTGAGGCCGCCGTCCGTCTCCAGAATCACATTGTCCGGCTTGATGTCGCGGTGGGTGATGCCCTGGCGATGCAGGGCCGCGACCGCGCGCGACAGACGAATGGCGATGGTGACACCTTCAGGGATATCAAACGGTTCTTCGGCAATCCTCGCGTGCAGGGTCCGGCCGACATAGAGGGGCTGGGCGATATAGAGCCGGCTCTGGCGCCCGGCGTCGAGGGTCAGGGTCTTGCCGACGAACGGGCTGTCGATGCGCCGGCCGATGAAGCTCTCGCGCAGGAAGGCGCCGCGGGCGCCGCTCTCGGACACCAGGGCGGGCCTGGGGAATTTCAGCACCACCGGGCCCCCGCCCTCCTCGTCCTTCGCCGCGAAGACCCGGGTGTATTTGCCGTCCGACAGCAGCCGCTCCAGCCGGAACCGGTCGACATTGTCGCCGACGTCGGGCGGCGGCAGGATGTCCAGACCGGCGGCCTCGGCGCCGATGGCGTCCTGATCCACCGCTCCGATACGGATGACGTCGATGACGATGGCGGTAGCGTTGTCGCGGGTCTCCTCCTCGCCCGCCTTGTCGACGATGGCCTGGGCGTCGGCCTCGGGCGAGGCGCGGCGGGCCAGCAGTCGCGTCAGATCCTCCTCCGACACGGCTCCGTGCACGCCGTCGGTGGTCAGCAACAGCCGGTCGTGCGCCTTGAGCGTCACCGCCCGCACATCGAGCCTCAGGTCCGGCTCGATGCCGATGGCGCGGTACAGGACATGGCTCAGGCCGGGCTGGGCTGGGCCAGCACATGGTCCTCGGTCAGCCGGGTCAGGACGCCGTCGCGGAAATGCCAGGCCCGACTGTCGCCCACATGCAGGACCGTTGCCTCGCGCCCGCGCATGACCAGGGCGGTGAAGGTCGTCGCTGCTCCGGCCATCTCCGGATCCGACCGGCCCTTGGCGTGGAGCCAGCGGTTATAGCCCGACAGAGCCGCCACCCCGGCCGCAGCGATGCCTTTCAGCGGGCTCTGGTCCAGATAGCCGTCGATAAAGGTCCGGCCCGCCAGTTCCGACGCGACCCGCCCCGCCCTGGACCCGCTGACCCCGTCGGCGACGATGGCCAGCATGCCGTGCAGGGCCTGTTCCGACGGCGTGCCCAGATGAACCGCGCCGAAATCCTGGTTGTCCTTGCGCGGCCCCAGCGCCGTGGCGAACCCCGCCGCGATCTCCAGCCTGCCGTCCGCGTCCATGGTCGATCCCCCTCCGCCCCACCGTGCACCCCGGCGAAGGCCGGGGTCCAGACGGTGGTCGGGATTTAGACACGCGGCCGGCGGCTGTACGCGTCTCCTGGATCCCGGCCCTGGGTCCATCCTCGGGCCGGCGAAGCCGGACCCGAGGGGCCGGGCTGAACGGAATGGAGAACGCGGAACTTGGCATTCACCCGCCGGGCCCCTATATTAGTCTTGCCGGGGCTTGCTCCGGATATGGCGATAAACGCGCTTGTAATAAGCGGACCGGACCCGGGTGCGATTCCCGGCGGCTCCACCATCTCTTCATCCGCGTTATCGGCGGGACAGCATGGGGCCGACTAGCATCGACGGACGTGTAAAGAAGACTGCTTTTGCCCGTCCTGGCCCACCGTATCGGGCCATTTTCTAACTGCGAACGATAACTTCGCTGGAGAAGTCCGCCTCGCCGCGTAATGCGGTTCGGTTGATTTCGAATCTTAAGTCCTAGGGGTTCAGATCCTTGGGCGGGGCCGCCGGAGGGCCTGCCAACAGAACCTCCGGCACTTTCCCTGTTTGAAGCGGCCCTCCTTCTGATTCTTGAAGGATGGGGGCCTGCCAACAGAACCTCCGGCACTTTCCTCGCATTCTTATCTTCCGCCCAGGGCACGGTCCCGCTATCTGTCGCCCCGCAGCGAGGATACCCATGGCCGAAGAGACCCCGCCCGTCGACGAGATGCAGTACGAGAAGCTGGCGCAGGACGCTCTGCGCGGGGTGATCCGTTCCGCCCTCGAACGCGCGGCCAGCCCCTCGGGCATCCCCGGCGGCCACCATTTCTACATCACCTTCAAGACGCGCGGCCCCGGGGTCTCCGTCCCGCCGGACGTCATCGCCAAATATCCCGACGAGATGACGGTCGTCCTCCAGCACCAGTACTGGGACCTCGCCGTCGAGTACGACCTGTTCTCGGTCATGCTGAAGTTCGGTGGAATGCCCAAGGTCCTGACCGTGCCCTATACGGCCGTGACCCGCTTCTACGATCCCAGCGTCCAGTTCCTGCTGCAGTTCGAGGCGCCCGAGCCGGTGCCCGAACCCGTCGCCGAACTGCCGGCCCCGACCCGGACCGACACGCCGCCGTCCGGCGACGACGGCCCCAAGGTCGTCTCCCTCGACCAGTTCCGGAAGAAATAATCCGTGCACCGCGGCCCCCGGGTCCGGCTTCGCCGGCCCGCGGATGAACCAAGGGCCGGGGGCCGGATCGCGCACTCGATCGCCGGGATCTGAAGCTCGACCCGAACTCCGACTGCCAGATTTTCCATCTGGACCCAGGCCTTCGCCGGGGTGCACGGTGTGAGGGGGATTGGCGTCGGGGGTCGCATGTTCAGACTGGTCTTGTCGGTGCTGCTCAGCATGGCCTGCGCGACGACGACGGCCGCCCAGACCTCGCCCGCCAGCCGTTTCGACGGCTGGGCCTCCGCCGTCGTCGCCGCCGACTGGCGCACCAGCCAGGGTGAGGCGATCCAGGCCTTCGACAACGCCCGTCGCGACCTGACCTCCGGCTTCCTCGCCGCAGGCTTCTCGCGCGCCGACATGGTCGACTACAGTCTGCGTCCCGATGTGACGCTCGTGACCACCGACGTGGCGGCCGCCCGGGGCATCGCCGAGGCGACGGCGCGGGCCACGCGCGGCTGCCTGCTCTACGTCACCTCGCACGGCGGTCCCCAGGGCATTGTGTTCGGTCCGAACCGGATCCTGAGCCCGACCAGCATGGTGACGCTGGTGCGCGGATGGTGCCAGGACCGGCCGACAGTGGTGGTCCTCTCCGCCTGCTATTCCGGCATCTTCGTGGACTCCCTCGCCGCGCCCAACCGGATGATCATGGCCGCCGCCCGTCGTGACCGCTCCTCGTTCGGCTGCTCGGAGGACGCGACCTACCCGTATTTCGACGCCTGCGTGATCCAGACCCTGCCGGCGGCCAGCGATTTCATCTCCCTCGCCAACGCGACCCGGGCCTGCGTGAAGGCCCGCGAGGAGGCCGAGGGACTTTCTCCCGCCTCGGAGCCACAGGTCTCGATCGGGGCCGACCTGCAACTGCTTCTGCCGACACTGCGCTTCAGCCATCCGCCGCCTTGAAGCATTGCGTCGCCATCAATGGTCGACTAGAACATACCATGAACATGCAGGGAGGTTGCCGATGCTGACCGGAGGCTGCCATTGCGGCGCCATTCGCTATGAGACCGCCGGGGAAGCGATCCATCACGCCCTGTGCCACTGCACCGATTGCCGTAAATGCGCGGGGGCGCCCGCGGTCGCATGGGCCCTGGCGCCATCTGATCAGGTCAGGATCACGGGCGAGCCGGTCTGGTATGCGTCATCCGAACATGGACGGCGCGGGTTCTGCGGACGGTGCGGGACCGGCCTGTTCTATACCAACGAAGACATCTTCCCCGACCAGATCGACGTTCAGAGTGCGACGCTGGACAACCCTGACGCCATTCCCCTCCAGGCCCAGATCCAGACCGCCGAGGGCATCGGCTGGATGGCCGAACTGCACAGACTGCCGTCGTTCGAACGCTATCCCGGACCGCCGGGCTAGGCCTTGCGCGGAAACGCCCGGATCGTGATCCGCTCGCGGTCGCCCTCGCGCCGTTCGACCAGCAGCCGCGCCACCTGGGCGTCGTCATGGAACAGATAGCCCTTGATGGCGTCGAGCAGCGCCTTGGCGAGGTTGTCCAGGTCCATCCACGGCGGGTCGCCGATGTGCTCCATCACGATCTCGACGACGAAATCGCCGTAGGCCGGCCGTGATCCACGCCACTCCTTGCGGAAGAACTCATAGACCAGCGGCTTGTAGTATTTGGCCTGGGTGGTCAGGCCGTCGATCATGATGACGACCGTCTCCCCCTCCTCCCGCGCCCGGACCTTGCCGGAGATGGTCCAGTCGTCGTTCACGCGCGGCAGACTGCCGGCAGCCCGGTCGACAGGGTAGCCGCCCCGATGACCACCGGGCTGACGAGTTGCTCGTCCTCCGCCGGAGCCGAATGAATCGCCTGGATGATCTCCATGCCGGAGATGACCAGGCCGAACGCCGCGAACCCCTGGCCATCCGGATTGCGCCCGCCGCCGAAATCGAGCGCGGGCGTGTCGCGGGTCACGATGAAGAAGCTGGAGGTCGCCGTGTCGGGCCCGTCCCGCGCCATCGAGATGGCGCCCGCCGAGTGACGCAGGCCGGTGTCGATCGTCCGCTCAAGCGTGATGGGACCCAGTCCGGGATCGTCGCTTCCGGCCGTGGTCGCGGCCTGGATCACATCGATGGGGGCAGGACTGGCGTTGGTCTCCGCCACGACGGTGCGGAAGAATGTTCCCCCAGCGTACCGACCTTGCTGGACGTAGCGCAGGAAGTTGCAGGTGGTGATCGGCGCCTGCCTGGCGTCAAGACGAACGATGACGTCGCCCTGCGGCGTATGCAGTGTGACGAGGGGCTGATTGTCCTGCGCGAGAGCGGGGCCGTTGGTCATGGCCAGCATCGTCGTCGCCAGTAGCGTCAGGGTTCTTCTGATCACGCCTATCCCAGTCTCCGACGCCCGTGCGCTTGCCCGGTCATTCCCCCGTGCTACACCGCCGCGCATCCTCCCGCCACGCCTCTGAAGAGCCGAAGCCGATGACCGCCTATCGCACCGAGACCGACACCTTCGGCCCCATCGAGGTCGCCTCCGACCGCTACTGGGGCGCCCAGGCGCAACGCAGCCTCGGCAACTTCAGGATCGGCTGGGAAAAGATGCCCCTGCCGATCGTCCGCGCCCTCGGCATCGTCAAGCGCGCCGCCGCCGAGACCAATATGGCCCTGGGCAAGCTGGACCCGAGGATCGGAAACGCCATCATCGCCGCCGCCGACGAGGTCATCGAAGGCAGGCTCAACGACCACTTCCCCCTGGTCGTCTGGCAGACAGGATCGGGCACCCAGTCGAACATGAACGCCAACGAGGTGATCTCGAACCGCGCCATCGAGATGCTGGGCGGCGAGATGGGCTCGAAAAAGCCGGTCCACCCCAACGACCACGTCAACATGAGCCAGTCGTCCAACGACACCTACCCCACGGCCATGCACATCGCCTGCGCTGAACAGGTGGTCAACGACCTGCTCCCCGCCCTGAAGCACCTGCACGCGGCGCTGAAGGCGAAGTCGGAAGCCTGGGCCCACATCATCAAGATCGGCCGCACCCACACCCAGGACGCTACCCCGCTGACGCTGGGTCAGGAGTTCGGCGGCTATACGCAGCAGGTCGCCAACGGCATCGCGCGCATCGAACAGACCCTGCCGGCCCTGATGGAACTGGCCCAGGGCGGCACCGCCGTCGGCACCGGTCTCAACGCCCCCATCGGCTTCGCCGAGACCGTCGCCGAACGGATCGCCGGCATCACCGGCCTGCCCTTCACCACGGCCCCGAACAAGTTCGAGGCCCTGGCCGCCCACGACGCCATGGTCTTCTCGCACGGCGCCATCAACACGGTCGCCGCATCGCTGTTCAAGATCGCCAACGACATCCGCTTCCTCGGGTCCGGCCCGCGTTCGGGCCTGGGCGAACTGGCCCTGCCGGAGAACGAGCCGGGCTCCTCGATCATGCCGGGCAAGGTCAATCCGACCCAGTGCGAGGCCCTGACCCAGGTCTGCGTCCAGGTGTTCGGCAACAACGCCGCCATCACCTTCGCCGGCTCGCAAGGCCATTTCGAGCTGAACGTCTACAACCCGGTGATGGCCTACAACTTCCTGCAGTCTGTCCGCCTGGTCGCCGACGCCGCCATCAGCTTCACCGACAACTGCGTCGTCGGCATCGAGGCGCGCGAAGACAACATCGCGCGCGGCCTGAACAATTCGCTGATGCTGGTCACGGCCCTGAACGGCAGGCTCGGCTACGACACCTGCGCCAAGATCGCCAAGACAGCCCACAGGAACGGGACCACCCTGCGTCAGGAAACCGTCGGCGGCGGCTATCTGACGGATGCCGAATTCGACGAGGCGGTCCGTCCCGAGAAGATGATCTCGCCGGGCTGAGGATGACCGCCCTTACCCGCCCCTACTGGATCGAGGCGCGGTTCGAGCGGCGCGAGGGGTGGGATGAGGGCGTCTATCCGTTCAACCTGCCGGCCGTGCGGTCCCTGCACACGCTGGAATTTCATCCGAACGTCACCTTCCTTGTGGGTGAGAACGGTTCCGGCAAGTCGACCCTGATCGAGGCCCTGGCGATCGCCTGGGGCTTCAATGCCGAGGGCGGCGGGCGAGAGCACCGCTTCGGCACGCGCGAAAGCCATTCGCCGCTCCATCGCTACGTGAGGCCGGTCAAATCACCGCTGCGTCTGCAGGACGGGTTCTTCCTCCGGGCCGAGAGCTTCTTCACCGTCGCCAGTTATCTGGAGGGAGCCGGCGCCAATCGGTTTGGGCAGAAACCCCTTCACGAGCAGTCGCACGGCGAAAGCTTCTTCGCCCTGTTCGACAATCGCTTCATCGGCGACGGCCTCTATATCCTCGACGAGCCCGAAGCCGCCTTGTCACCGAGCCGGCAGCTGTCGTTCCTGGCGCGGATGCACGAACTGGTGCTGGCCCGATCCCAGCTGATCATCGCCACCCACTCGCCGATCCTGCTCGGCTATCCCAACGCCTGGATCTATCAGGCCTCGGACCACGGCCTCGACCGGATCGAGTACGAGGACACCGACCACTATAGGGTCACGAAGAACTTCCTGACGCGGCGCGAGAGGATGCTGGACGTACTGCTGAAACCGGAGTGAGCCGGGTTTGGGCTCTGGCGCCTTTCGGGTTACCTTCCGCGCATGGGCAAGGTCGAACTGAACATCGGCATCGATCCGGAGCTGATCGAACAGGCCGGCCGGCTCGGCATCTCGATCGCCGGCATGGACGAACGCGCCCTGCGCCTGCATCTGCAGAAGGTCGATCCCGCCGGCGCCGAGGCGCGCGCCAAACGCTGGGCGGAGGAGAACGCCGAGGCGATCAAGGACCACAACCGGCGTATCGCCGAGCGGGGCGTCCTGTCCGACTACCTGCGGACCTGGTGAGTGCGTCAGTTCGACGTTTATGAGAACCCGTCGGCGGAAGCACGACGGTTCGCTCCTTTCGTCGTTGTCGTGTCTTCCCATCTGATCCCTGGATTCGACGACGCGGTCGTCGCGCCCTTGGTGAACGACAGCACAGCGGCCGTCGCCGAGTTCGAAATCCCGGTGGTGGTCGACGAGCAGCCGCTCGTGATCGTTCTGACGGAACTCGCGGGCGTTCAGGGACGGTCCCTGAAGCGCCGCGTCGGCTCCCTCCTCGCCCACGAGGACGACATTCGCCGGGCGCTCGACCGGCTGTTCCCCGGCTTCTGATCAGGGCTTGTCCCTGATCGTCGCGCCGACCGGGGCCAAGGCCAGCTTGGCCAGTTCGAGGTCCTTCAGGGCGAAGGGGATGCCGATGAGGGTGATGGCCTCGGCGAAGGCGATCAGCAGGTGCGACAGGGCGATGTACCAGCCGGCGAAGAGGAACCAGATGATGTTCAGGCCGACGCCGAAACAGCCGATGTCCTTGCCGTCCGCCTCGCCGCCCCAGACGACTTCGCGTCCGAACGGCCAGAAGGAATAGCTGGCGATCCGCCAGGCCGCGAAGCTCCACGGCAGGCCGACGACGGTCAGGGCCAGCACCGCGCCCCCGATCAGCCACAGCAGGCCGGAGATCCAGCCGCCGAGGATGAACCACAGGATATTCAGGATCAGTCGGATCACGGCGTCTCTCTCCTACCGGCGGAGTCGCCGACTGACCCTAGATAGGCGAAAGGCCCCGCCAATATCAGCGGGGCCCTCGTGAATTCGCGGTTAGTCGTGTGGCGAGATCTAGTGGGATTGCTTTTCGGTCCACTGCGCCTTGGCCTGATCCTTGGTCAGGGTCAGGCGGACCTTGTCGTCATCGACATGGTCGACCCAGCGGGTCGGGATCATGTGATGTTTGAAGCCGCCGGCGAGATCGAGCTTGGCCAGTTCGATCTGGTCGCCGAGGACGTGATCGACGCGGCCCACATGGCCGCCGTCGGAGCCGACGACTTCGAGGTGTTCCTTGATGAGCGTGAGGTCTACCATCGGGTGTCTCCTGTCGAATGGTGAGCCCCTGAAACGCCGCTTGCTTCAGCCGGTTGCGAGGAACCGATGGCCGAGATCGTCAATCTGAACCGGGCCAGAAAGGCGCGCGACAAGGCCGTGGCAAAATCCGACGCCGCCGCCAATCGTGTCGCCCACGGCCTGACGAAGGCGCAGCGCGAAACGGCGAAGGCGGAACGGGAGCGGCTGTCGCGGCTTCTTGATCAGACGAAGCGCGAGGACTGAACTCATGGGCGCGACCGACACTCCGACGACATCGTCCCGGACCCGTTACGGCCTCATCGCCCTGGTTGCCATCCGTCAGGCCAGGGCCATGCGCGAACGTCGCGCAAAGGAAGACGCTGAGCGCGAGGCGAACAAGGACGCGACTGCCGGGAAGCGGCCCAAGACGCGCGGCTGGTTCCGCTAGGGGACTTTCGGCGCCCGGATCAGCAGGGCCTGCCCGGCCAGGACCAGCAGCAGGCCAACCAGCGCCGTCCAGCCGAACCGGGCATCCTCGAACAGGACTGACACCAGCATGGCGATGGGGGGCGTCAGGGCCGAGATATAGCTGGCCAGCGCATAGCCGCGCGCCCGAGCGACGGCGAAATAGACGACGAAGGCGACCACCGATCCCAGCACCGCCAGGTAGACCAGCGAGATCAGGTACCCGGGCGACGCATCAATGGTGAACTCTGCGCCGGTGACCAGGCCGTGCAGCGCCAGCATGGCCGTGCCATAGCCCATGGCCCAGGCCGTCTGCGGCAGGATCGCGGACCCGAGCTCCTGACCCTTCCAGGAGAAATAGTTGCCGACGGCCGAACTGCTCACAGCCAGCACGGCCAGGCCGATGCCGGTCAGGGCGCGGGCGTCGAACCCGGCCCCCAAGGCCTCGCCGCCGGACAGCACCGCGACCCCGACGACGCCCAGGATCGCTCCGATCCACGCCATGCGCGACGCCTTCTGGCCCACGAAGACCCGGAACATCACCAGATTGAGGAAGGCCAGGGCCGCAAACACCACGGCGACGATGGCGGAGGTCACATGACCCTCGGCGGCATAGGTGAAGGTGTAGCTGACGGCGAAGACGAAGGCCCCCTGCCCCAGCGCCGCCAGATGCTGGCCCCGGTTCAACGCCAGCGACCGCCGGGTCGCCGCACAGCCGACGAACAGGACAAGGGCTGCCAGCCCGAACCGCCAGGTCAAGGACGCCACCGGATCGACCGTTCCCAGTTGCCAGGTGATGGCATACCAGGTCGTGCCCCAGATGATCGCGCAGAGCGCCACGCCTGCGATGGCCAGAACGCCGGCGGAGGGCCGGCGCAGCTCGGAAAGGGTCAAGGCAGACTCACGGAAGGCGGGGAGACGGGATTGCGCTGGATGCGCTCCCGGCGGGAACGGTGCAACATCGATCCCGAAGACTGCTGACAAGCGCCGCTTATGTCAGCCGCGAAGCTTCAGCGCCGCACGAGTCGCCTCGGGGACGGCGGCGTAAACGGTCGCCCGTCGAATGCCCAGCCGCGCCCGCGCGGTCGCCAGCGGCTCGGCGAACAGGGCGTCGTAATCCAGCCCCGGCAGCCACTGCGCCCGGCGCCCGTTCGACCAGGCCTGCAAGACCGCCCGCCGCGCCGGGATGGACCGCTTCTCACGCTGGATTTCCCGCGCCGCGCCATAGCCGATGAAACCGAAGCCGAGATTGTGCGTCTGGGCATAGGAGAAGCTGACCACGCAGGCCTCGCCCAGAGCGTCGGTGCCGTAGCCGGTCAGCACATGCCAGATATCGTGCACGTCCCGGAGCCGGCGCGAGTACCATACGACCGGATGCGGCGCGTCGATCTCGGGCGTCACTTCGCGCGCCGTCTCGGCCAGGCCGTCTGCGGTGAACCCTCGCGCTTCACGGAACGCCTTGTATTCCGCCCCGACCGTGCCCGGCGCGAACCGCGCCAGCCAGACCGGATCGTCGAGCTTCAACGCCAGTTCGTCGCGCAGGAACGCCTGACGCCCGCCCTCGACCGTCTTCAGCATCCGGCCGTAGCCCCTCGCGCCCGACCGGCCGGCCAGGGCCCGCATGATCTCGAACACCTGGGCGGTGTCCTCCTTGTCGCGGATCAGCTTGCGGAAGGCGCGAAACGCGGTGACCGGCCGAATCCGTTGCGGCTTGAGCACCTGGAATTCGTCGGGGTAGACGGCGGCGCCCATCGTCATCGAAAACATCCTGCTCGAAGTCGGGTATCCTAACGCAACCCACCGTCCGCTCAAAGCCCCGCCGCCGGAGATCCTGTGCTCAAGAAACGATCCGTCGTCCTCGCCGGCCACGCCACTTCCGTGGCGCTTGAGCCCGAATTCTGGGCCGTGCTGGACCGCATCGCCTTGGCGCGCGGGCTCAGCCACGTAGGCCTGCTGGTCTGGGTCGACGAAACGCGCGGCCGCCGCCCCCTGGCCTCCGCCTGCCGCCTTCTGGCGCTGGAATCCGCGGCGTCAGAAAGGATCATTGGCGAACGCTGAATTCAAGGCGCAGCCTGGCCTTCTCAACAAGGGGAAACCAACGTGCAGATCGACCGCAGTCTCATTCCACCCGCCATCATCGGCGGCCTCATCGCCATCGGCCTGATCGGGGCCGGCATCGCCGTCGGCGGGGGCGTGGTCAACGCCAACACCGGTAACCGCCAGGTCACCGTACGCGGCGTCGCCGAGCGCAATGTCGAGGCCGATCTGGCCATCCTGTCCTTGCGGTTCACCGTGGCGGGCGAGGAACTGCCGGGGGTCCAGTCCAAGATCGACGGCGATCTGGCCAAGGTCCGGGCCTTCCTGACCTCACAGGGCTATGCCGACGACATCATCACCATCGGCCGCCTGGAAGTCACCGACACCCAGTCGCAGAGCTATGCCCCGTCCGACGGCACGCCCCACTATATCGTGGCCCAAAGCGTGACGGTTCGCACGACGGACGTCGCCCGCGTGGCCCAGACCGAACGCGCCCTGAACGACCTGGTCCGTCAGGGCGTCCTGCTGGACTTCACCGCCCCGACCTATGTCTTCACCAAGCTCAATGACGTACGGCCGGAGATGATCGCCGAGGCCACCGCCTCGGCCCGTTCGGGCGCCGAACAGTTCGCCAAGGATTCGGGGGCGCCGCTGGGTCCGATCAAACAGGCGACCCAGGGTTCGTTCGAGATCCTCGCCCGCGAGGATGTCGACAGCGAATCCACCTCGCTGGACAAGCGCGTCCGGGTGGTCGCCACGGTCACCTACCAACTGCGCTAGCTGTCACAGCGTCTCCTCTCTGTCGCGCAGCGATGGGGAGGAGGCTCGCTGACACCTCCCCATTCGCCAGGCGGCGAACAGGGAGGAAACAATCACGCGATCAGTTTGAAGGGGCCGGACCCGGCGCCGGCAGGGTCGGCGGTTCGACGTTCGGCAGATCGGGCATCTTCGGGGCCTCGGGCAGAGATGGCAGGTTTACATCGACATCGACGTTGGTGTCCGCCGCGTCCGGCGTGGCAATGCCGCCACCGTTCCAGACGAAGAAGGCGATGACCGCGACGACGACCAGAAGGCCGCCGACGATGAAGGCCATGGCGCCGCCGCCTCCGCCACGACGCTCGGGCTGGACATTGACGGTGGTCTGGCGCGGCGGATCGACGACCACGACGCGTTCGGGCGGCATATTCGGGTCCGTCATCTAGTTGGTCCCCGGGACGGCCGGAGCCTCGACCGACGGCAGATTCACGTCGACTTTCACGTCCTTGGTGTCTCCACCCATGCCGCCGCGCGCAAAGACGAAGTACGCCACGATCGCCAGCACGACCACGACCGCGCCAACGATAAAGGCGAGGCCTGTGTTGCCGCCGCCGCTGTTTGTATTCTCAGCCATTGTATTTCCCTCTCAGAAGTTTCCCCTGAGCCGACCAAACTCCGGCCACGCTTGCCGGTTCCGGGAGATGAACCGTGAGGGCCTGACTTTGCCTCATGTGCTCATTATGTTCTCGAATCCCGCATCGCTCCCGAGTGCCTCTGTTTGACCGATTCCCTGCCCAATCCTCCAGTGTCCGGGCCGCGCATCTCCGACCTGGCCCGCTCGCGCGGCCCCGGAGGCGTGGCGCATGAGACGCCGGACTATCTCAGCGGCCTGAATCCCGAACAGCGCGAGGCCGTCGAGACGACCGAGGGGCCTGTCCTGGTCCTCGCCGGCGCCGGCACCGGCAAGACCCGGGTCCTGACCACCCGTCTCGCCCATATCCTCGCCACCGGCCGCGCCCGGCCGTGGGAACTGCTGGTCGTCACCTTCACCAACAAGGCCGCGCGCGAGATGCGCGAGCGGATCACCCATCTGATCGGCCCGTCGGCCGAGGGACTGCGCTGGCTCGGCACCTTCCACTCGGTCGCGGCCCAGATCCTGCGTCGCCATGCCGAACTGGTCGGACTGAAGTCGACCTTCACCATCCTCGACACCGACGATCAGGAGCGGCTGCTGAAACAGCTGATCGAGGCTGCCAACATCGACACCAAGCGCTGGACGCCCAAGTCGCTGGCCGGCCTGATCGACCACTGGAAAAACCGCGGCTGGAGGCCCGATCAGCTGCCAGCCGGCGAGGATTTCGCCAACGGCAAGGGCCAGGCCCTGTACGCCGCCTACCAGTCGCGGCTGGCCACATTGAACGCCTGCGACTTCGGCGATCTGTTGCTACACAACCTGACTATTCTGTCTCAACACGCAGATATTGCTGAGGACTATCGCAAACGCTTTCGCTACATCCTGGTCGACGAGTATCAGGACACCAACGTCGCCCAGTATCTGTGGCTGCGGCTGCTGACGGCCTCGACCGGCAATGTCTGCTGCGTCGGCGACGACGACCAGTCGATCTACGGATGGCGTGGCGCAGAAGTCGACAACATCCTCCGGTTCGAAAAGGACTTCCCCGGCGCCAAGATCGTCAAGCTGGAGCGGAATTACCGCTCCACCAGCCACATCCTCGGGGCAGCCTCCGGATTGATCGCCGCGAACCGCGACCGGCTCGGCAAGACCCTGTGGACCGAGGACCAGACGGGCGACAAGGTCCGGGTGCGCGGCGTCTGGGACGGCGAGGCCGAGAGCCGGCTGATCGCCGACGAGATCGAGACAGCGAAACGAGACGGCAGAAAATACAAAGACATGGCCGTCCTTGTTCGCGCGTCATTTCAGATGCGTGCCTTTGAGGAGCGGTTCGTCCTCCTCGCCATCCCCTATACGGTGATCGGCGGGCCGCGCTTCTTTGAGCGGGCCGAGATCCGCGACGCCCACGCCTATCTGCGCCTGATCCAGTCCGAGGACGACGACCTGGCGTTCGAGCGGATCGTCAATGTGCCCAAGCGTGGCATCGGCGACACCTCGGTCCAGAAGATCCTCCAGATCGCCCGTCATCGCAGCGTCTCGGCCATGACCGCCGTGCGTGAGCTGATCGGCTCCGACGAGCTTCAGGCCCGCACGCGCACGGCCCTGTCGACCTTCGTGCGCGACCTCGACCGCTGGCGTACGCTGGCCGCCGACACCCGCCACTGGCTGTTGACCGAAACCGTTCTGGAAGAGAGCGGCTACACCGACATGCAGAAGGCGGACCGCGTCACCGGCCCGACCCGCCTCGACAACCTCAAGGAACTGACCCAGGCGATGCAGTCGTTCGAGACCCTTGGGGCCTATCTCGAACACGTCTCCCTGGTCATGGACCTCGATCGCGGCCCGTCGTCGGACGCGGTGCAGATCATGACCCTGCACGGCGCCAAGGGGCTGGAGTTCCCGCTCGTCTTCCTGCCGGGCTGGGAGGAAGGCGTCTTCCCGTCCCAGCGCAGCATCGACGAAAAGGGCGAGAAGGGTCTCGAGGAAGAGCGTCGCCTCGCCTACGTCGGCGTCACCCGCGCCAAACAGGACGCGCGGATTTCGTTCGCCGCGAACCGGCTGGTCTATGGCCGCTGGACCTCGCAACTGCCCAGCCGCTTCGTCGACGAACTGCCCATCGCCCACGTCGAGGCCGAAAGCGACACGGGCTACTACGGCGCCTCGACCGGGATGAAGGAGGCCAAGTCCCGCTGGGATGACGCCCCCACCTTCGGCGCCGGCTACACCTCTCCGGGCTGGCAGCGGGCCCAGGCGGTCACCGCATCCAGAGCCCCCGGAGCACGCCCCGCCCGCAATACTGTCATCGAAGGCGAAGGCCGGCTGGTGGCGACCGCCGACCCGAAGTCGGGCTCGGGCTTCACCAAGGGCCAGCGCGTCTTCCACCAGAAATTCGGCTACGGCTCGGTGCGGATTGTCGAGGGCAACAAGCTGACTGTCGAGTTCGAAAAGGCCGGCGAGAAAAAGGTCATCGACACCTTCGTGGAAAAGGCGGGCGACTAGGCTGTCTTTTCAGTCAGCTTCGCGGGGGCGCCCAGGACGGCGAGGGTCGCGCCGGACCGGTTTCGTCCAGCACGGCCTTCCCCCGGCTCCACTTTCCAATCACAGTGACTATTCAATAGCCTGGGGAGGGCCAGCCATGTCCCGGATCATCACCATCGGCCTCGCCGGCCTCGTCCTCGCCGCCTGCAAGCCCGTCGCCGAGCCGGCGCCCCCTGCCGATCCTGCGGCGGCCGCCGCGCCGGCCCCCGCGGCCCAGTCTGCCGTCGACGCGGCCTGGGCAGCGGAACAGGACCGCTATCTGGCGGTCAACGTCGAGCCCTCGGACCCCGTCGAGGCCGTGATGTGGCGCGGGGTGCGCTGCGACTTCCTCGGCAGCGAGTTCGGCGGCGACAACTCCGGACAGGATCGCGCCATCAACGCCCGCATGGACGAACTCCGCTGCGGCGACGAATTGCTGGCCGAGGCGCGGGCGTTGCGGGGAACTCTCGCCGGCGCCCCTGGCGCCGTTGCGCGCCTCGACGCCCTTCTGGCGCGCTGGTGAGGCTAACGGTTCGTTAGCGGCGATAGCCGACCCTGCAGGTCGTGCGACCGCCTGGCGAATCCCCTGACCTGACCGACCCCGGCCCGCCCCTGTGGGAACAGGCGGCGGCCATCGTCGTGATCATGATGCTGACCCAGGCCTTCATCGGCCCGGTCTTCGCCCCCACACAGGTGGAGACGCCGATCCTGCGTCTCGTCTGGCTGCCGGTCTATGCCGTCATCGCGGGCCTGATCGCCCTGCGTCCGGCGGTCCTCGTGCGCGCCTGGCCGGCGTGGCTGATCCTGGCGCTGCTGGTGCTTCAGGCCTTCGCCTCGAAATGGTGGTCCATCGATCCGGGCGTGACCCAGAGGCGGGTCATCGCCATGGCCATCTCCAGCGCCTTCGCCATCTATCTCGGTGTCGCCTTCACCGGCCGCCACCTGCCGCGCATGCTGATGCTGGCCTCGCTGATTATGGGGCTGGGCAGTCTCGTCATGGTCTTCGCCAACCCGACCATCGGCGTGCACCAGATCGAGAACGCCGGCCTGTGGCGCGGCCTCTGGTACGAGAAGAACCAGATGGGGCTGGTCATGTCGGCCGGGGCCGTGGCCGCCGCCGCCTGTCTCGCCTCTGCGGATCCGCGAAGACTGCTGCCCGCCATCACCCTGGCCATCACCACGCTTCTGGTGCTGGCGACCCAGTCCAAGACCTCCCTCCTCTGCCTGATGCTCGGCGTCGGAGCGGTCGGAGGCCTATGGGCCATGAAGCGCGGCGGCGCGGCCTTCTCCATCGTCGCCGTCTGGTTCGGCGTAGTCCTGACGGCGGGCGGGGCCTACGTCTTCATCACCGACCCGGCTATGGTGCTTCAGGCGCTGGGCAAGGACCCGTCCCTGACCGGCCGGACCGACATCTGGGCCGCCCTGATGCGCGAGGTCGCCGAACGGCCGTGGACAGGCTTCGGCTACCAGGCCTTCTGGGGCAAGGATTCGGTGCCCGCCGCCTTCATCCGCGCCGAGACCCAGTGGCCCGTGCCGTCGGCGCACAACGGCTGGATCGATCTGCTGATCCAGCTCGGCTGGCCGGGCGCGATCACGGTCGGCATCACCGTCGCCATCGCTACGGTCGTCACCGTCTTCCGCATCCCGGGCTCGGGCGCCCGCGAAGGCTATTGGGCCGTCGGCTATCTGCTCGTCTTCCTCCTGCTGAGCCTGTCGGAGAGCGTGCTGCTCAGTCACGCCAACCTGCCCTGGACCCTGCTGCTGGCCATCCTGGCGCGCGCCCTGGCGTTCGAGCCCGATCGCGTCCGCGCGCCGCTTGCTACGGCGAGGTCACGGGCCTACCAGACGGCTCCCCGAATCGCCGCACACTCCGCCAATGCCCGCGTCCACCGTCCCGTCCCTGTTCGATGACATGCCCGAAGCGCCGAAGCTGGCGGCCGCGGAACGCGCACCCGCGCCCGCCCCGGAACCGGCCCTGAAGCTGCAGGCCGCAGCGCCTGCGCAGGCCGTCCAGGCTCACGTCCCCGGCAGCTACTCCGCCTCGTCGATCGAGGTGCTGGAAGGGCTGGAGCCCGTCCGCAAACGCCCCGGCATGTATATCGGCGGCACCGACGAGCGCGCCCTGCACCACCTGTTCGCCGAAGTCCTCGACAACGCGATGGACGAGGCGGTCGCCAAGCACGCCAAGATCATCAAGGTCGATCTCGACGCGGACGGCGTCCTGTCGGTGTTCGACGACGGACGGGGCATCCCGGTCGATCCCCACCCGAAACATCCGGGCAAATCGGCCCTGGAAGTGGTCATGACCGTCCTCCATTCTGGCGGCAAGTTCTCGGGCAAGGCTTATGAAACCTCAGGCGGTTTGCACGGCGTCGGCGTCTCGGTCGTCAACGCCCTGTCCGATATTCTCGACGTCACCGTCTGGCGCGACGGCTTCGAGTGGAAACAGTCCTTCTCGCGCGGCATCCCGCTGGGCCCGATCCAGCAGCTGCAGCCGTCGAAGAAGAAGGGCACCCTGATCCGCTTCCATCCGGACCCGGAAATCTTCGGCGTCGGCGCGGCCTTCAAGCCTGCCCGCCTGTTCCGCATGGCCCGGTCCAAGGCCTATCTGTTCCGCGGCGTGGAGATCAAATGGACCTGCGCGCCCGAACGGATCATCGACGCGACGCCAGAGACGGCCACCTTCCATTTCCCCAACGGTCTGGCCGACGCCCTGGCCGAACGGATCGGCGAGCTGGACACGGTCACCCCGGCCTTCTCGGGCCGCGTCGAACGCAAGGGCGAGACCGGCGCCGTCGAATGGGCCGTGACCTGGTCGCCGATCGGCTTCGGCGAGGCCGACGGCTTCGTCCAGTCCTACTGCAACACCGTCTCGACCCCCGACGGCGGCACCCATGAGGCCGGCCTGCGCGCCGCCCTGGTCCGGGGCCTGAAATCCTACGGCGAACTGACCAACGAAAAGCGCGCGACCCAGATCACGGCCGAGGACGTCGTCGCCAACGCCGGCGCCCTGATCAGCGTCTTCATCAGGAACCCCGAGTTCCAGGGCCAGACCAAGGACCGCCTGTCCTCCGCCGAGGGCCAGCGTTTGGTCGAGGCCCTGATGCGCGACCCGCTGGACCACTGGCTGACCGAGAACCCGAAACAGGCCAACATCCTGCTCGGCTTCATCATCGAGCGCGCCGAGGACCGGTTGCGCCGTCGCAAGGACAAGGAGGTCCAGCGCGCCCAGGCCACCCGCAAGCTGCGGCTGCCCGGCAAGCTGTCGGACTGCAGCCGCCAGTCCGCCAACGGCACCGAACTGTTCATCGTCGAGGGCGATTCGGCCGGCGGCTCGGCCAAACAGGCGCGCGACCGCCAGACCCAGGCCATCCTGCCCCTGCGCGGCAAGATCCTGAACGTCGCCTCGGCCACCGCCGACAAGCTGCGACAGAACATCGAACTGTCGGACCTCACGCTCGCGCTCGGCGTCACCCCCGGCCCGCGTTTCGACATCGACACCCTGCGCTACGAGCGGGTGGTGATCATGACCGACGCCGACGTCGACGGCGCCCATATCGCGGCGCTTCTGATCACCTTCTTCTATCGCTCGATGCCCGAGGTGATCCGCCAGGGCCGCCTCTTCATGGCCCTGCCCCCCCTCTACCGGATCAGCGCCGGTCCCTTGAGCGAGTACGCCCGCGACGACGCCCACCGCGACGAGCTGATCGCCACCGTCTTCAAGGGCAAGAAGACCGAGATCGGCCGGTTCAAGGGTCTCGGCGAGATGATGGCCTCCCAGCTCAAGGAGACCACCATGGATCCGAAGAAGCGCACCCTCGCCCGCGTCACCGTCCCGGAATCCGAGGACGACATCGAGGACCTGGTCGAGCGCCTGATGGGCAAGAAGGCCGACGCCCGCTTCCGCTTCATTCAGGACAACGCGCAATTCGCGCAGGCGGATCTCGACGTCTAGAGCAGGATCGGCTGAGGAGGAATCGCTTCGCGATTCCGCTGATGCCGTGAATCCTGCTCCAGATAATAGCGAGAGCCTGATTCACGCTTTCGACAGAAGCGCGAAGCGCTTCCGTCTCAAACGATCAGGCTCTAAGCGACGGCCACGCGCGGCGTCAGGCCCGCCAGCTTGAGCTTCAGCTGGCCGCGCAGGAACCACAGCGCTACCAGGCAGTGGATCGCCACCGACGTCGCCGATAGCCACCAGATGTATTCAAGCTTGGCCCAAGGCTGCCCCGACAGCCAGATTGCCGGGATCGCGAAGGTCGCCAGTCGGCTGAAGCTCCCCCACAGCGCCGGCCGCGTGTCGCCCAGCGCCTGGAAAGTCCCGGACGCCACGAAGATCAGCCCCGTCGCCAGGAAGTTGATCGAGGCGATCCTCAGGAACATGGCCCCTACATCGATGACCGCCGGATCATGGGCGAAGACCGCGATCATGGCGTGCGGCCAGACCTGACAGACCAGCGTCAGCACCAGCATCAACCCCGACGACAACACCGTCGCGTCCCGCACCGTTCGCCGGACCCGATCCGCGCGGCCGGCCCCGAAGTTCTGGCCCGCGACCGGGGCGACGGCGAAGGACACCGCCATGGCCGGCAGGAAGATCGACTGCATCACCCGCGCGCCGACGCCGTAGCCGGCCTGGGCCTCGCTGCCGAACTGGCGGATGACGCCGTAGACGACGGCGGTGATGACGAACGTCAACAGGAACTCGCCGGCGGTCGGCAGGCCGATGCCGACGATCCGGCGACACACGCTCCAGTCCGGCCGAGGCAGTTTCAGCGGATGTGCAATCAGGGTCTGGGACCGGCCGAACACGAACAGCATGCCCAGAAAGCCGAACAGGGCCGCGATCGAACTGGCCAGACCGGCGCCGAACACGCCCAGCGGAACCCCCGTGCCCCAGCCCGCGATCAGCACAGGAGCCAGCGCCGCGTTCAGCAGCACCGAGGCCGTCTGCAGCAACATGGTCGGCCGCGCCACGCCCGCTGCCCGCAGCGCCGATCCCATGGCGTTGGTCGGGAAGCTCAAGGCCAGGGCCGGCAGGAAGCCGAACAGATAGGCCTTGCCCATGGCCGTCGTCTCCGCGTCCGCCGCGATCGTCGCCAGCGCCGGCTCGGCCAGCAGATAGCCGACGATCAGGGTCAGGGCGCCGAGCCCGAGCGACAGGATCATCGCCTGACGATAGACCCCCTCCGCAGCGGCGAAATCCCTGGCCCCGATCGACCGCGCGATCAGCGACAGGGCGCCGACGCCCACCATCTGCGCCAACGCGAGACTGAGGAAGAAGGCGTTCCCCGCCAGACCGACGCCGGCGATGGCCGCCGCGCCCAGTCCGGCGACGAAATACAGGTCGACGATGAAATACAGGGTCTGGAACACCAGACCGATGCCGATGAACCCGGCCATCCCCACCAGTTTCCCGGTGATGGACCCCTGAGTCAGATCCTGTTGCATCGCCATTCTCCCCCAAGATCCGATCGAACTCGGATTCGCGGGATTGGATTTACCCGGACGAAATAGTGACGTCAATATTGCCCGGACTTTATTATTTGTCTCTCCGAGGGAGGACCCGCGGGTGTCCTATCGCCCCGGCTGCAGGACGTTGGTCACCCGACGGCCCAGCGGATCGCGCGACACCCAACTCTGACCCAGGCTGGCCTCGATCAACGGAGAACAGAAGCGCGAGATCATCATGAACGAGGGCCGGATGCCATTCAGACAGATGCGCTCGCCCTCGACGCGCCAGCGGGCCGCCAGCCGGCGACCGTCGGAGAACTCAGCAGAATAGGAGCCGTCCTGATTGAACCAGTGCTTGACCCAGCCGCCGTCCGGATAGCGCGACAGGACGGTGTTGCCGAAGGTCTCGTCGATCTCGGCCGAGGCCGTGATCGGGGCCATCACGGCCGCCGCCAGCGCCAAGGCGCCGATCCATTTCCTCATGCCCTACCCTCACGCGGCATTCCAATCGCGAGGTCGATTATTACCTTTCGTTCACGAATTGCCAAGCGGCGCCGTGGCCCGCGAATACTTGACTCTGGCGAGGGGGCTTCTATATCCGGCCGACGTTCGGGACAGGACTGGCTTACTGCGCCACCCGCTCGCCCAAGAGACAGGGTGGTTCCGCGTATTCCCCGCCTCGCCACCGATGGCGCGGCCCTCCTCGATCGATCCGTCTCGCATCGGTCGAACAGTCCCAACCCGGCGCCCCTGGCGACCGGGCCTTAGTCCTAAGGACGCATGACCGAATTCTCCCAGCTGGGCCTCTCGCCCACGACCCTGCAAGCCGTCATCGACACCGGCTATACGATCGCCACCCCGATCCAGGCCCAGGCCATTCCTGTCGCCCTCGCCGGCCGCGACGTTCTCGGCATCGCCCAGACCGGCACCGGCAAGACCGCCGCATTCACCCTTCCCCTCATCGAACGCCTGTCCAAGGGACGCGCGCGGGCCCGCATGCCCCGCGCCCTCGTCCTGGCCCCGACCCGCGAGCTGGCCGACCAGGTCGCGATGAGCTTCGAGAAATACGCCAAGGGCACCAAGCTTTCGTGGGTGCTGCTGATCGGCGGCGTCTCCATGGGCGACCAGGTCGCGGCCCTGAACAAGGGCGTCGATGTCCTGATCGCCACGCCCGGCCGCCTGCTCGACCTGTTCGAACGCGGCAAGATGATGCTGAACGGCGTCGAGCTCATGGTCGTCGACGAAGCCGACCGGATGCTCGACATGGGCTTCATCCCCGACATCGAGCGCATCTTCAAACTGACGCCGCCTAAGCGCCAGACCCTGTTCTTCTCGGCCACCATGCCGCCCGAGATCACCCGTCTGACCCAGGCCTTCCTGAAGGACCCGACCCGGATCGAGGCCTCGCGCCCCGCCATGACGGCCGAGACCATCACCCAGTATCTGGTCCGCATCCCGTCGGCGGATCCCAAGGCCAAGCGCGCGGCGCTGCGGGCCCTGATGGAGCGGGCGGACGTCAAGAACGGCATCGTCTTCTGCAACCGGAAGTCCGAAGTCGACGTCGTCGCCAAGTCGCTGAAGCAGCACGGTTTCGACGCCGCCCCGATCCACGGCGACCTGGATCAGTCGCTGCGCACCAGGACCCTGGCGGACTTCCGGTCCGGAGCGCTGAAGATCCTTGTCGCGTCCGACGTCGCCGCGCGCGGACTGGACATTCCCGACGTCAGCCACGTCTTCAACTACGACGTCTCGCACCACGCCGACGACTACGTCCACCGCATCGGCCGCACCGGCCGCGCGGGCAAGACGGGTCAGGCGTTCATGATCGTGACCCCGGCCGACGACAAGTCGCTCGACAAGGTCATGAAGCTGATCAAGATGCAGCCTGAAGAACTGGTGCTGGATATCGACTGGTCCAACCTGGGCGGCGCTCGCCGGTCGGAAGGTCGCCCGGCGGCGGCTCGTCCCGCCGAGCGCGCGGAAGGCCGTCCCGCCCGGGGCCGCAGCCGTGGCGAACGCCCGGCGCCCGAGCCCGTGGCCGAGGTCGCTGAAGCGGCTCCCGCCTCCGCGCCCGCAGCAGCTTCGCCCGAAGGTGAAACCGCACCGCCCGCCCGCCGTACCCGCAGCCGCCGCTCCAGCAAGCCCGTCGAAGCTGCTCAGGCCGAGATCGCACCCGCCGAAGTGGTCGCGGCGCCCGTCGTGACGGAAGATGCCGCCAGGCCCGTCGCCGCCGCCGAACCCCGCCTGCGTCAGGCCGATCGCCGTCCCGGCGGCCGGACCGAAGGCGATGCGCCGCCGGCCCGCGAAGGCGCCGGTTTCGGGGGAGACATCCCTGCGTTTCTGCGCCGCTCGATTTCTCGTAAAGGTTGATTTCTGAGCCGGGTTCGGCGATTTGACGGCCTCGCTTAACCCGGTGTTACGGAACGCCAGCCTAGAGTTCCGCCCGTAGAGCGCTAGAAAAGAACGGCGGTCGGGAAAACAGAATGTCCACACAGGTGCAGACCACGCTCCGGGGGCCAGAAGCCTTCTGCCTCGCCCGCAAGGCGGTCGAGGAGATGGAGCGTGCCGGCGTGTGGCCGACCCCGCTGAATTTTGAGCTGTGGCTTCACTACCTCGGCGATCCCGACGGCGCGCTCGGCCAGGAGATGCTGCGTCTCCTCGCCGTCGGCGATGCCTTCACCGAGGGCACGGCCGAGATGCTCGCCGCCGAATACCTGCCCCGCGGCCGCCTCTCGGAGGAAATCCGAGACGCCGGCGCCGTGCTGAACCGCGAACTGTCGACCGTCTCGGAGGCCATCGCCAAGGCCCAGCGGTCGCAGGCTGCCTATGGCGAGACCCTGGCCGGAGCCTCCGCCCATCTGGAAGGCGCATCCGAGCCAACCGTCCTGCTCGGCGTCGTGTCCAAACTGACCTCGGCGACGACCCAGGTCCAGGCCGAGAACGCCACCCTCGAAAAGCGTCTGGAGAGCTCCACCAAGGAAGTCGCCCGTCTGCGCGAACATCTGGAACAGGTCCGCCGCGACGCCATGACGGACGCGCTCACAAACCTGGCCAACCGCAAGGCCTTCGACGAGGAACTGCTGCGGGCCTGTGACGAGGCCGAAAAGAAGCGTCAGACGCTCAGCCTCGCCGTCATCGACATCGACCACTTCAAGCGGTTCAACGACACCTGGGGCCACCAGACCGGCGACCAGGTCCTTCGCTACGTCGCCAGCGTCATTGGCCGCGTCTCCAAGGCGCCCCGCGTCGCCGCCCGCTACGGCGGCGAAGAGTTCGCCATCATCTTCCCGTCGGAAAGCGCCTCCATCGTCGAGGCTGTGCTAAACACGATGCGCGAGGAGGTCGGCACCCGGGCGCTGCGCCGTCGCTCGACCAATGACGAACTCGGCGCCGTGACCGTCTCGGCCGGCGTCGCCCAGCGTCGCCCCGGCGAGACCGGCTCCTCCCTGCTCGACCGCGCCGACGAGGCCCTCTACGCCTCCAAACGCACCGGCCGGAACAAGGTCACCAACGGCGAGCGGCTGGAACAGGCGGCCTGATCGATCCGATCAAGGTCGGGCGCCAATCTGGTCAACCTGATCACCACACTCTGGCAGGCTGATCGCATGCGAAACCTTGCGTTCAACATCGCCTACTGGTTCCTGTCGATCGGCTACGGCCTGACGGCCGCCTTCGCCGCGCTCGCCCCCGGCCGGACCGCCGCCACCTGGGTGATCCGCCGCTATGTGAAGCGCATGGTTCAGGCGATGCGGATCCTTGCCGGAATCCGGATCGAGGTGCGCGGCCGCGAACGTCTGCCCGCCGGCGCCTTCATCATCGCCTCGAAACATCAGAGCTGGGGCGACGGCTTCGCCACCTATGACCAGTTCGATGACCTCGCCTTCGTCACCGGCGACCACCTGGAGAAATTCCCGCTGCTGGGCACGGTGCTCAACAAGCTCGGCGCCATCGTCGTCAACAACTGCGGCGGCCGGGAAGCGCGCGACTCCCTGAAACAGAGCGGCGCCACCGCCCATGCCGAGGGCCGCAAGATCCTGATCTATCCAGAGGGCAATCTGGCGAAGATCGGCGAGAAGTTCCGCTATCGCTCCGGCGTCTGGCACCTGTACCGCGACTTCGACATGCCGGTCGTGCCCCTGGCGTCGAACCTCGGCCTGTTCTGGCCGCAGGAGGCCTATGAGAAACACCCGGGCACGGCGACCCTGGAGTTCCTCGACCCCATTCCGACGGGTTTGGGCAAGGACGAGTTCCTCACGCGCCTCGAAGCCATGGTCGAGAACCGCACCGCTGAACTGATCGCAGAGGCGCGTGGAGGGCCCGTGATCCAGAACGTTCGCGTGCTTGCCCCCGACGAAGCCGCCCGCGCTGCCAAGGCGGCCGCTACGGCCTAGGCTTGGCCTTGCGTGGCTTCTTCGCCGCCGCCTTGCGCAGCGCCGAGTCGATCGACCGGCGCGCCCAGTCGACGGCCTCGTCCGGGTCGTCGAGCGCCGTCTCGGGCAACGACCAGTAGGCCATGCTCATCGTCTCACCGCCGTTGGTCGGATAGGTGAACTGGCGCGACCCGGCCGCCTGCAACAGCGGTGCGTTGATCTCGTCGGCCTTCAGCCAGACCGTCCCGTCATCCAGCAGGGCGAAGATCAGGCCGTGGGCGTAGACGGCCCCGGCACCGAACATCCGCTTGATCTCGATCTGGCCCAGGGCCGCGAAATGCTCCCGCATCCATTCGCCGAAATCAGGGTCGTAGGACATCCGGTCAGGCCGCTATCGAGTCTCGCCGGCGGAGGAGACGGTCGAGCCGGCCAATCAGGGCTCCAATGCCCGCGCCGCAGGCCGCGCCCACTGCGACGGCCGATATCCATTGGATCGGCGTCCAGTCGGCACCGCCGAACAAGTCGTTAGCGGTGAACGCGAGTGCACCGACGAACGCTGTCGCCAGGCTCATGCCTGCCACCGACAGACGCCTCGAGCGAGCACGCGGAAGGAAGTCCAGGACGAAGCTCGCCATGGCGCCGGCCAGCACGCTCGCGGCGAAGGTCAGGGCGGAGGCCTCACCGTCTTTTCCGATCCAGTGCATCAGGGCGATCAGACCGGCGATGAGAAGCCCGGTCACGACAGCCCGGAGCGCTCGGGGGCCGAGAGAGGGGTGCGGCGCCAGACTGTGAGCATGCGGTCTCATCAGATGATGATGACCTCAACTCAGAGAGCTCGTCAAGCCGCCGGCACAACCGCCCCGTCGTACTTCCGGGCGATGAAATCCTTGACCGCCTGGCTGCGCAGGGCCCGCGCCAGGGCCTGGATTCGTGGGTCGTTCTGATTGTCCGGCCGGGCGACCAGATAGTTCACATAAGGGCTGTCGCCGCCCTCCAGCGCCAGGGCGTCGGTCTTCGGCTTCAGTCCGGCGTCCAGCGCATAGTTGGTGTTGATCACCGCGAGGTCGACCTGGTCCAGCACGCGCGGCAAGGTCGCCGATTCAAGCTCGCGAAAACGCAGGTTCCCCGGATTTTCGGCGATGTCCCGCACGCTCTGAAGCGGGTTGGTCGGGTCTTTCAGGCGGATCAGCCCCGCTGACTGCAGAAGGATCAGGGCGCGCCCGATCGAGGACGCATCGTTCGGGACCGCCACATCGGCCCCGTTCGGCAGTTCGGCCAGCGTCTTGAAACGGCGCGAGTAGGCTCCAAGCGGCTCGACATGCACGCCCGCCACGGTGATCAGATCAGCACCCCGGGCGGCGTTGAACTCGTCGAGATAGGGTTTGGTCTGGAAATAGTTGGCATCAATGCGGCGCTCGGCCAGCTGGGTGTTCGGCTGAACATAGTCGTTGAAGACCTTGATCTCGATCGGGAACCCTTCGGCCGCCAGCGTCGGCTTGATGAACTCCAGGATCTCGGCGTGCGGGACGGCCGTCGCGCCCACGATCAGCGGCGCCGATCCGTCGGCGGCCTTCTCCGTCCCCTGCCCGCAGGCAGCGAGGGCCAGCGCGGCGGCGGCGAGGATCAGGGAGCGTCGAAGCATAGGAAGTCTCTCAAAGTCGAATGTCAGCGGTGCGAGACCCTAGCGACCAGACGGTCGCCGATCATCTGCAGAATTTGTACGAGCACCAGCAGCAGAACTACGGTCACCACCATGACGTCGGTCTGGAACCGCTGATAGCCGAACCGGATCGCCAGGTCGCCGAGCCCGCCGGCGCCGACAACGCCAGCCATGGCGGTGTAGCTGACGAGCGCGATGGCCGTGACCGTGGCCCCCGCGATGATCCCGGGCATGGCCTCGGGCAGCAGGGCGCGGGTGACGATCTGGAAGGTCGAACCGCCCATGGCCTGTGTCGCCTCGACCACGCCCTTGTCGACCTCGCGCAGCGCCGTCTCGACCAGACGCGCGTAGAAGGGCGCGGCTCCGACGACCAGGGGCGGAATGGCGCCCGCGACGCCCAGCGACGTCCCGACCAGAAGCACTGTCACCGGCAGCATGACGATCAGCAGGATGATGAAGGGCACCGACCTGAGGATATTGACCACCAGCGACAGCACCCCGTTCAGAACCGGATTGGCCGCCAGCCGCCCCTTGCCGGACAGGTAGAGCAGCACGCCCAGAGGGACCCCGAACACGACGGTCAGCACCATGGCCCCGCCCAGCATCAGCAGGGTGTCGCGCGTCGCCCGCAGGATCTCGGGCCCGTCGATGTTGACGAAGAACTCCATCACAACGCCTCCACCACGACGCCGCGTCCGGTTAGCTGGGCCACAGCGGCGTCCGCGTCACCCCCCGTGAACGCCACGACCATCTGGCCATAGGGCTCGCCCCGGATGCGGCTGATGCGGCCGGAAAGGATCGAATAGTCGACACCCGTCGTGCGCGCGACGCGGCTGAGTTCGGGCGCGTAGGTCGAACCGCCCCGGAAGGTCAGTCTGGCCAGCCGCCCGCCGGCGGGAACGACCGAGGCCTCGTAGGTCTCGCCGCCCTCGCCCTCGGCCAGCATGGCGCGGGTCACCGGCGACTGCGGATGCAGGAAGACATCGGCCGTCGCCCCCTCCTCCACCAGCCGCCCGTCCTTGAGTACGGCGACGCGGTCGCAGACGCGACGCACCACCTCCATCTGGTGGGTGATCAGGACGATGGTCAGGCCGAGGTCGCGGTTGAGCCCGTCGAGCAGGCCGAGGATCTCGTGGGTCGTCTCCGGGTCGAGCGCGCTGGTCGCCTCGTCGCACAGGAGGACGTCGGGTCCGCAGGCCAGGGCGCGGGCGATGCCGACGCGCTGCTTCTGGCCGCCGGACAGCTGGGCGGGATGTTTCTTCGCGTGCTCCGCCAGGCCGAGCTGGTCCAGCAACTCCGCGGTCCGCCGCTCGATCTCGGCCGCCGGACGGCCTTCGAGCTGAAGGGGAAAGGCGACGTTCTCGGCGATGGTTTTGGCGTTCAGCAGGTTGAAATGCTGGAAGATCATGCCGATCCGCCGGCGCGCGGCGCGCAGCTCGGCCGGCTTCATCGCCGTGATCTCCTGATCGCCGACGAAGACCTTGCCCGCGTCCGGGGTCTCCAGCCGATTGATGGTGCGGATCAGGGTCGACTTGCCGGCCCCGGAGCGTCCGACCACCCCGAACACCTGACCACTCGCGACAGACAGGTCGACGGCGTTCAGCGCCACGCGCTCGCCCGCAGCGCTGCGATAGCGCTTGGTCACGCCTTCAAGCCGGATCATGTCAGTCGGTCTCGAGCGCCGCAGCCGGGATGATGGTGACGCTCTCGCCGCAGCCGCAGGCGTCGGTCTGGTTCGGATTGCGGAACACGAATTTGGACGCCAGCCTCGTCGCCTCGTAGTCGATCTCGGACCCGATCAGGAACAGGATCGCCTTGGGCTCAACCAGAATCGTGACACCCTTGTCCTCGACTACCTCCTCGAGGGGGCTGATCTGATCGGCATAGGCGAAGGTGTATTCCTGACCCGCGCAGCCGCCGTTTTTCACGCCGACGCGCAGCCCGACATAGGCCTTCTCCGCATTGGCCATGATCTCGCGCACCCGCTCTGCGGCGGCGTCGGTCAGGGTCACGACCTTGGGGCGTGGGCGGCGGGGGCGTCCCCCGGTCAAGCCGGAGGATGACGATGTCTCGAAGTCGGTCATCGCGTCACCTCAGAACATGTTCAAGGCCAGCTTGGCCTCATCGCTCATCTTGGAGGAATCCCACGGCGGGTCGAACACCAGGTTGGCGCGCGCCGACTTGATGCCCTCGACCTTCATCACCGCGTCCTCGATCCAGCCGGGCATCTCCCCGGCCACCGGGCAGCCGGGCGCCGTCAGGGTCATGTCGATCAGCACGTCCTTGTCGTCCGAAAGATCGACCTTGTAGATCAGGCCCAGCTCATAGATGTCGACCGGGATTTCCGGGTCATAGACGGTCTTCAGCGCTGCGATCAGCGCATCGGTCAGCCGATCCAGTTCGGCCTGGGGCAGGGCGGCCGTCTGCGGTTCCGCCCAGGTCTCGGTGAAGGCGTCGCTGCTGCTGATCTGTCCGTCCATCTCGCTCACACAAAGAACTCCCGCGCCTTGATCAGCGCGTCCACGAAGGCATCTGCATCCTCTGTGGTGTTATATAGGGCGAAGCTGGCCCGCGCGCTCGAGGTGATGCCAAATCGCTTCGACAGCGGCTCGGCGCAATGCACCCCGGCCCGCACGGCGACGCCGTACCGGTCCAGGATCTGGGCCACGTCGTGGGCGTGCGCCCCTTCGACCGTGAAGGTCAGGATGGCGCCCTTGCCCGGCGCTTCGCCAATGATCCGCAGCCAGTCCAGGCCGGACAGCCGGGCGACGACATGGTCGTACAGCGCCTGTTCATGAGCTGCGATCGCCGCGCGGTCGAAGGTCATGAACCACTCCAGCGCGGCTCCCAGGCCGATGACCTCGAGGATCGGCGGGGTGCCCGCCTCGAACCGGTGCGGAATGCCGGCATAGGTCACCGCGTCCTCGGTGACGGTGGCGATCATCTCGCCTCCGCCCTGCCAGGGCGGCAGGGCCTCCAGAGCGGCGCGCTTGCCGTACAGCCCGCCGATACCGGTCGGGCCATACAGCTTGTGGCCGGTGAAAATGTAGAAGTCGCAGTCGAGCGCCTGGACGTCGGGACTGCAATGGACCGCGCCCTGGCAGCCATCGACCAGCACCAGAGCGCCCGCCGCATGGGCCAGGTCGGCGACAGCCTTCACGTCGTTCACCGTGCCCAGCACGTTGGACATATGGGTCACGGCGACCAGCTTCGTCCTCGGCCCGATCAGCGCCGCCAGACCCGCCAAGTCCAGCGAGCCGTCGTCCAGCACGGGGGCCCATTTCAGAACGATGCCCAGCCGGTCCCGCAGCATCGACCAGGACACGATGTTGGCGTGGTGCTCCATCTGGGTGGTGACGATCTCGTCGCCGGGCTTAAGGCTCTGCGCCAGCCCCGCCGCGACCAGGTTGAAGGCCTCGGTGCCGCCCTTGGTCCAGACGATCTGGTCGGGGCTCTCGGCGTTCAGGAACCGGGCGACCGTCTCGCGCGCCTGTTCGAAGGCTTCCGTCGTCTCGTTGGCCAGGGTGTGCAGACCGCGATGGACGTTGGAATAACTCCCCTCCATCGCCGCCGTCAGGGCGTCGATCACGGCCCGCGGCTTCTGCGCCGAGGCGGCCGAGTCCAGATAGACCAGCGGCCTGCCGTTCACCGTCCGCGACAGGATCGGGAACTGGGCCCGGGCGGCATGCACATCAAATCCTCCCCCATCGGGGGAGGTGGCGCGGCGCTCTTGCGCCGTGACGGAGGGGGCCAGCCCCACGCTCGGCGTCTGGGGACGAGCCCCCTCCACCACTTCGTGGTCCCCCTCCCCCGACGGGGCAGGATTGATCAAAGGCGTGCCGTCAGCCATGACCTCACCCCCTCTCTCGCGCCTTCGTGGGCGATGCGGTCGACGACCTCGAACAGGAAGGCCTGGGTCAGCAGGGCCCGGGCCTCGTCAGCCGGAATACCGCGCTGCTGCATGTAGAACAGGGCGCTTTCGTCCAGATTGCCGACCGTATTGCCGTGGGCGCACTGCACGTCGTCGGCGTAGATTTCGAGTTCCGGCTTGGCGTCGACCTCGGCCCGCTCGCCGAGGATCAGGGCATGGTGGCCCATGCGGGCGTCGGTCCCGTCCGCCCCGCGTTCGACCACGATCTTGCCCTGGAACACGCCCCGCGCCGTGTCGCGGACGACGCCCTTGGTCAGCTGGGAGGTGACGCCGTTCAGGCCGTTGTGACGCACCACGCTGGTCAGGTCGGTGTGGCGCGCGCCGGACAGGGCGTAGAGACCATCCAGTGTCACCGCCGTCGCCGCGCCGCCGTGGGCCAGATGGGTTTCCTGGCGCTGCAGCCTGGCGCCGCTGGCGATGGTCGTCTGGCGGTAGACCGAGCCTGGGGCCGTCTTCACATGGGCCACGGCGATCGAGATCGCGTCCGCCGGTTCATCGACCATAACGACCCGCGTGACCTCGGCCCCGGCTGGAACATCGAGCTCGATCCGATAGTTGGCGACATAACCTGCCCCGGCGCCTTCATGGCTTTCCAGCAGGGTCAGCCGCGCACCCGGCTTGACCGCGATCCGCACAGAGGCGCTGTGCCCTGTGCCGGTCGCGTCCGAGACGAACCGCAGCCGCAACGTCTGTTCGCCCGAGGCGACAAAGGCGTCGGCCCCGACCGCCCGGCCGTTGGCGAAGGCGATCTCCTCGCCGCCGAGCGCGACGAACGGTCCGCCCGATGCGATCTCGATGGCCGGCGACGGCGGCGGGGTCTCGCGCAGCACGCGGTGCAGGTCGGTGTATTTCCACGCCTCGACCCGCCGCGACGGGAAGGTCGAGGGATCGCGCAGATCGACCAGACTCATGTCCTTCTCCCCTTGCGGGAGAAGGTGGCAGCCGAAGGCTGACGGATGAGGGGTCGCACGCACCCATCCGGTTGGTTTGCAGGACACTCACTGGCGACGCCGGCGTGACCCCTCATCCGACCCGCTACGCGGGCCACCTTCTCCCGCAAGGGGAGAAGGATCATCAAGCGGCCACCGGCAGGTATTTGTCGTACCCTTCCGCCTCCAGCTGATGCGCCAGTTCCGGGCCGCCCGAGGCGACGATGCGACCGGCGGCCAGTACGTGGACCCGGTCGGGTTTGATATAGTCGAGCAGCCGCTGATAGTGGGTGATGACCAGCATGGCGCGATCGGGCGAGCGCAGCGCGTTCACCCCCTCCGACACGATCCGCAGGGCGTCGATGTCGAGGCCGGAATCGGTCTCGTCGAGGATCAGCAGCGATGGTTCCAGCAGGGCCATCTGCAGGATCTCCATCCGCTTCTTCTCGCCGCCGGAGAAGCCGACATTCAGCGGACGCTTCAGCATGTCGAAGTCCATCTTCAGCGCCTTGGACGCTTCACGGACCTGCTTCAGGAAGGCGGGCGCCGACACCTCCTCCTCGCCGCGCGCGCGCTTCTGGGCGTTCAGCGCCGTGCGCACGAAGGTCAGGGCCGGGACGCCGGGAATCTCGATCGGATACTGGAACGACAGGAAGACGCCCTTGGCCGCCCGCGCCGCCGGGTCGAGGTCGAGCAGACTCTCGCCCCGCCACTCGACCGACCCCTCGATGGCCTCGTAACCCGGCCGTCCCGACAAGGCGTAGCCGAGCGTCGACTTGCCCGCCCCGTTCGGGCCCATAATGGCGTGCACCTCGCCCGCCGGAACGTCGAGCGTCAGCCCCTTGAGGATCGGCTTGTCGCCGATAGAGACGTGGAGGTTATTGATCTTGAGCATTGTTTTTCTTTGTCTTACCCGACGGAGCCTTCGAGGCTGATCGCCACCAGCTTCTGCGCCTCGACGGCGAACTCCATCGGCAGTTTCTGCATCACGTCGCGGACGAAGCCGTTGACCAGAAGGGCCACGGCCTCTTCCTGCGACAGGCCGCGCTGCTGGGCATAGAACAGCTGGTCGTCGGACAGGCGGGTCGTCGTCGCCTCGTGCTCCAGCTGGGCCGAGCCGTTGCGGGCCTCGATATAGGGCACGGTGTGGGAGCCGCAGTCGCCGCCGATGAGCAGGCTGTCGCACTGTGTGAAGTTGCGCACCCCCGTGGCCTTGGGATGCACCGACACCAGCCCGCGATAGGTCGAGTCCGACTTCCCCGCCGAGACCGCCTTGGCGATGATCCGCGACTTCGAATTCTTGCCCAGATGGATCATCTTGGTGCCGGTGTCGGCCTGCTGATGTCCGTTGGTGATGGCGATCGAATAGAACTCGCCCGAGCTCTCCTCGCCGCGCAGGACGCAGGACGGGTATTTCCAGGTCACGGCCGACCCGGTCTCGACCTGGGTCCAGCTGACCTTCGACCGGTCGCCCCGGCAGTCGGCGCGCTTGGTGACGAAATTGTAGATCCCGCCCCGCCCTTCCGCGTCGCCGGGGTACCAGTTCTGCACCGTCGAATATTTGATCTCGGCGTCGTCCAGGGCGACCAGTTCGACGACGGCCGCATGCAGCTGGTTCTCGTCGCGCATCGGGGCGGTGCAGCCCTCCAGATACGAACAGTAGCTGCCCTTGTCGGCGATGATCAGGGTCCGTTCGAACTGGCCCGTCTGGCTCGCATTGATGCGGAAATAGGTCGACAGCTCCATCGGGCATTTCACGCCCGGCGGGATGTAGACGAACGATCCGTCGGAGAAGACCGCCGAATTCAGGGCCGCGAAATAGTTGTCCGAGACCGGCACGACCGATCCCAGATATTGCCGCACCAGTTCAGGATGTTCGCGCAACGCCTCGGAAATGGGCATGAAAATTACCCCAACCTTGGCCAGCTCGGCTTTGAAGGTGGTGACCACGCTGACGCTGTCGAATACGGCATCCACGGCGTATCGCGGAGCCCCCTCGACGCCGGCCAGCACCTCCTGCTCCTTCAGCGGAATGCCCAGCTTCTTGTAGATCTCGAGGATTTCCGGATCGACCTCGTCCAGCGACTTCGGCCCGTCCTTCTTCTTGGGGGCGGCGTAGTAGAACAGCGACTGGTAATCGACCGGCGTATATTTCACCGACGACCAGGTCGGCTCCTCCATCGCCAGCCAGCGCTCATAGGCGGCCAGGCGCCACTCCAGCATCCACTCCGGCTCGCCCTTCTTCTCGCTGATGAAGCGGACGATGTCGGCGTTCAGCCCGCGCGGGGCGAACTCGGTTTCGATGTCCGAGGTGAAGCCGTGCTCGTACTTCTCCAGCGCGGCGACGGCATCGATGGTTTCCTGAACGGCGGCCATGATCTTACGCGGTTTCCTTCACGCGGGCGGACTGACGCGCGCGATGTGTCTCGTATGCCTTGGCCCACGCCGTAGCGAAGCGTGACCAATCGTCTTGCGTGGTGCCCCAGCCGCCGGAGACGCGCACGCCTCCGGTCGCCAGATCCATCCGGCCCATGGCGACGATGGCACGGCTGGGCTTGGTCTTGCCCGACGAACAGGCGCTCCCGGCCGAGACCATGACACCGTCCAGATCGAGCACGATCAGTTGCTGCGGGCTGTCCCAGCCGGCGACCGACAGGAACAGGGTGTTGGGCAGACGCGGCGCCCCCTTGCCCAGGATGGTCGCGCCGGCCGCCTCGACGGCCGCCTCGGCCGCATCGCGCCACGGACGATGCGCCTCGGCCATGGGCAGGTCGCGCGCGGCGCAATCGGCTGCGACGCCGAAGCCCGCGATGCCCGGCACGTTCTCGGTCCCGGCGCGCAGGCCGCGCTCCTGACCGGCGCCGTGCAGGATGCGAACCGCCGAGGATCCCTCGCCCAGCACCAGAGCGCCCACGCCCTGCGGCCCGCCCAGCTTGTGCGCGGACAGGGTCAGGCTGTCGGCGCCCAGGGCGCGCATGTCGACCGGGATCTTGCCTGCCGACTGGATGGCGTCGACGTGCAGCCAGCCCTTGGCCGCCCGCACCAGACGCGCCGCCTCGGCGATCGGCTGGATGACGCCGCTCTCGTTGTTCGCATGATGGATCGCCACCACGGCCCGGCCGCCGGTCTGGTTCAGCAGTTGGCCCAGCTTGACCAGATCGATGACGCCGCGCTCATCGACGGACAGCGGCTTGACCGACTTGCCCGACGCCATGGCCGCCTCGACCACGCAGGGATGTTCGGTGGTGCAGACGATCAGACGCTCGCACCCGGCCGCCAGCGCGCTCTGCAGCGCCTGGGCGTTCGCCTCGGTGCCGCCGGAGGTGAAGATGACGGCCGTGGGATCAGCCCCGACCAGTTCGGCGACCCTGGCCCGCGCCGTCTCGACCCGCGCCCGCGCCCGCCGACCGGCCGCATGGACCGCCGACGGATTGCCGTTGTCGGCCAGGGCCTCGGTCATGATGTCCAGCACCTCGGGCCGCACGAGGGCCGAAGCATTGTAGTCCAGATAGACGCCGCTCATGCCGGTACTCCCACGCTCGCAGGGCGACGGCTGGTGCGGTTCAGGATCACGTCTTCCAGAGAAACACTGGCCAGATAGAGATGGATCTCGTCGCCCAGGTCCTCCCACAGATTGTGGGTGATGCAGCGTTCGCCGCCCAGCATGCAGCCGCGCGGCGTGCCGTGGGCCGCGCAACGCACCGCCCGGAGCGGCTCATCGACCGCCAGGACGATTTCGGACACCACGGTTTCGCCGGCCGTCTTGGCCAGACGATAGCCGCCGCCCGGACCGCGCACGCTGAGCACCAGCCCGCTTTTTCTAAGTCGGGCGAACAGCTGTTCAAGATAACTCAATGAAATCTCTTGACGGGTCGCGATTTCGGCCAGGGACACGGCGCGGCCCGCGCCGGCTTCTGACCGGCCGTGCCGGGCCAGATCAGCCATCGCCATCACGGCGTATCGTCCCTTGGTCGACAGTCGCATCGCCCATCCTCAAAAATCGCGCGCTTTTCAGAGGTCCTGTGCTATGACCCGCCGCTTCGCGAGGCGGCCGAACGCAGACGGGACTTAGAAAGTCCTACCCCTGTAGTCAAGTATTCGGCGGGCCCGAAATGACAGTTGATCGGATTCCAGAGCCCCATGCCTGAAGTCATCCTGCCCGGCGCCTCCGGTCGCATCGAGGGCCGCTATTCCCCCGGCAAGCGCGCCAACGCGCCCATCGCCCTGATCCTGCATCCGCACCCCAAGGCGGGCGGGCACATGAACAACCCGGTGACGGTCACCCTGTACCAGTTGTTCCAGAAGCGCGGCTTCGCGACCCTGCGCTACAATTCGCGCGGCGTCGGCAAGTCGCAGGGCGAGTTCGACAGCGGCATCGGCGAACTGGCCGATGCGGCCACGGCGCTCGACTGGCTGCAGTCCAACAACCCCGCCGCCACCCAGACCTGGGTCGCCGGCTATCAGTTCGGCGCCTACATCGGCATGCAGCTGCTGATGCGCCGGCCCGAGACGGACGGCTTCATCTCGGTCTCGCCGCCGTCGAACATGTACGACTTCTCCTTCCTGGCCCCCTGCCCGGCCTCCGGCCTGTTCCTGCACGGGACGGCCGACACCATCGTCCCGCCGGTGGAGGTCGAGCGCGTGGTCAACAAGCTGCGCACCCAGAAGGGCATCATCATCGACTACGAACTCGAAGAAGGCGCGAGCCACTTCTGGCAGGACCATATCCCCGCCGTCGATCGCCGCGTGGGCCTGTACCTGGACAAGCGGCTGGAAGAAAAACCGGCCTGATATCGTCTGACGGCCGCTTCTTCGCGGCTGCGCTTGCCCCTATGGTTCAGCCCGGGATTCGGGGAGCTGACATGATCCGCAACTTCACCGTGGGCGTGCTTGCGTTGGCTGGCGTCTGGCTCGCGCCCGCATCCGCCTCGGCCCAGACGAACGATCTGCGTCCCTTCTGCGCCGACAGGCCGGGCAAGGGCGCGGCCAGCTGCGTGCTGAATCAGGGCCATGTGCAGATCGAGGTGGGCGCCTTCGATGGCGCGCGCCAGAGGGATGACGTGGCCGAGATCGACAGCTGGTCGGCCGGCTCCATCACCGCCCGCTTCGGCGTCGGCCCGGCCACGGAATTCCAGATCGGCGTCACGGCCTTCGAGCGCGAGACCACGACCGACCGCGTCACGGGCGTCGAGGACGTCGCCGAGGGCACGGGCGACCTGTTCCTGGCCGTCCGCCAAGGGCTGATCCGGCCGGATGGCGAGGGTTTCTCGGTCGCACTGATGGGATACGCCACCCTGCCGACCGGCGGCGACTAGGTCCGCGCCAGCGGCATCGAGGCCGGCGTCGTCGTCCCCGTCTCGATCGACCTGGGCAATGAGTGGGGCCTCGGCCTGTCGCCCTACCTCGACATCGTCCGCGACGAAGACGGCGAAGGATCGCACGCCGCATATTCGTTCGCGGTCGACGTGGATCGCGATCTCGGCGACTGGATCCTTGGGGCCGAGGTCTGGGTCAGCCGCGACGACGATCCTCTCGTCGAAACGACCCAGGCCAGCGCCGACCTCATCGCCATCTGGACTCCTGCCTTCCTGCCCGACAGCCAGGTCGACTTCGGCCTCAACTTCGGCCTGAACGACGACAGCCCGGACGTGGAGTTCGGCGTGGGCGTGGCGCGGCGGTTCTAGGTCAGTAGATCAGGAACGGCCTGCGCGTCTCGATCCAGGCCGCCTCATCCGGCTCCGCGATCGCATCCAGATCGGCCGCCGTCGCGTTCATATCGTCGACCCATTCCCGCAGGCCCGGCCCGCCGTTGATCACATCGATCGGCAGTTTTCCGAAGGCGTACTCATAGGGGAAGTCCCGCCACAGGTCGTAGTCGGGATACAGGCGCCGGATCGCCTTGAAGCCCAGGGCCTCGACCCGCCACGGCCGGAAGGCGGCGTGATCGTAGTGCGGACCCTCGACATGGATCTGGACGCCCGAACACAGCCGGCCGACGTGTTTGTGGAAGGTCGGCTCGAACCACATATCGCGCAGGGCACAGCCCTTCACCCATTCGGGCGCGAAGGCCTTCATCTCGGCGATCACGGCGCGGGCGTCGATGTCGGGCGCCCCGAACAGCTCCAGAGGCCGGGTCGTGCCCCGCCCTTCCGACAGGGTCGCGCCCTCGACCATCACTGTCCCCGGATAGGCGCGGGCCATCGACAGGTTCGGCGCATTGGGGCTGGGGTTGATCCAGGCGCGTTCACCGAGCGGCCAGCCGAAGCCTGGCCCCGCCTCGGGGTCGTAGCCCTGCATCTCGATGACGCGATAGGCGACCTTCAGCCTGAAGTGGTCGATGAACCAGTGGCCCAGTTCGCCCAGGGTCATGCCGTGCCGCATCGGCATCGGCCCGGCGCCGACGAAGCTCTCCCAGCCCGAGACCAGGGTCGTGCCCTCGACCGGCCGCCCGGCAGGGTTCGGCCGGTCCAGAACCCAGACCTCCTTGCCGTGCTCGGCCGCGGCCTCCAGCACATAAAGCAGGGTCGTGATGAAGGTATAGATGCGGCAGCCCAGGTCCTGCAGGTCGATCAGGACCACGTCGAACGTACTCATCATCTGGCCGGTCGGGCGGCGCACCTCGCCGTACAGGCTGAAGACGGGGAAGCCGTGGACCGGATCGGTCTCGTCCGGGCTCTCCATCATATTGTCCTGCAGGTCGCCCTTCATCCCGTGCTGGGGCCCGAAGGCGGCGCTGATCCGCACGCCCGAGGCGATCAGGGCGTCGACCGAATGGGTCAGGTCCGCCGTCACCGAGGCCGGATGCGCCACCAGCGCCACCCGCCGCCCCTTCAGCGCAGCCTGCAGTTCGGGCTCGGAGAGCAGGCGGTCGATGCCGAATTTCATGGCAGGTCCAGAACGAAGGAATCGGGATGGTGGAAGTCAGGCTTATCGGACGGATGGGCCAGCGCCCAATATGTCTTTGCCCCGTCGATGGTCTCGATCACCACTGACAGGGCCAGCTTGCGCGCCTCGACCGGCAGCTCGATCCGACCTTCCAGGGCGACATAGTCCCGACCGCTGTCCAGACCCTCGACGACGCAGACCTCGTCGGCCGGCCTCATGCCCTCGCGATAGCCGTCGAACCGGTAGCTGGCCCACTGGCCCGACGGAGACAGGTTGAACTCGCGATAGCCGTCGGCGGTCGTCACGAAGGCCTCGAAACAGGTGTGTTTCCACAGCTCGTCGGCCCGCCCGACCGGCGCCTCGCCGGGCCAGGCGATGAAATCCGGATTGTCGTCAATGATGAACCTCAACCACAGCAGGCCGCCCTCGCGCTCGAACTCGACCGAGATCGTTTCGGGATAGCCGACCATGGCGTCGGGAAAAGGGATCAGCGTGGCGCGCATCCTGAACCGATAGCGGCTGGTTGACGCCGGTCAACGCCGGGCGCTACGAACGGCCCATGTTCGCGCCCCGCGCCCTCCCCGGCTTCTATTACCGCCCGCTGATCTAGCGAGCGGCCGCGAACCCACGCGCCGCATTTAGCCGGCGCGACACCCGAGACAGAGCGCCGGCCTCCCTGCTAACGGAGCCGACCATGACCGACCCGATTTTCCAGTCCGACTTCCTGCAGACGCTCCAGGCCCGCGGATACATCCATCAGATCACCCATCCGGCCGAGCTGGATGCGGCGGCCAGGGCCGGCATCGTCGCCGGCTACATCGGCTTCGACGCCACGGCGCCCAGCCTGCATGTCGGCAGCCTGATCCAGATCATGATGCTGCGTCGGCTCCAGCAGGCGGGCGGCAGGCCCGTCGTCATCATGGGCGGTGGCACCACCAAGGTCGGCGACCCGACCGGCAAGGACGCTTCACGCCCCCAGCTGACCGACGCGACCATCCAGTCGAACATCGCCTCCATCAAGACGGTGTTCGAGAAATTCCTGACCTTCGGCGACGGTCCGACCGACGCGATCCTGATCGACAACGACGCGTGGCTGTCGAAATACGGCTACGTAGAGTTCCTGCGCGACTACGGCACCCATTTCACGGTCAACCGGATGCTGGCCTTCGACTCGGTCAAGCTGCGGCTCGAGCGCGAGCAGCCGATGACTTTCCTCGAGTTCAACTACATGCTGATGCAGTCGGTGGACTTCCTCGAGCTGAACCGCCGCCAGAACGTGACCCTGCAGATGGGCGGCTCGGACCAGTGGGGCAACATCGTCTCAGGCGTCGATCTGGTGCGTCGTGTCGATCAGAAGGCCGCCTTCGGCCTGACCACGCCGCTGCTGACGACGGCGTCCGGCGGCAAGATGGGCAAGACGGCCCTGGGCGCCATCTGGCTCAATGCCGAACAGCTGAGCGCCTACGACTACTGGCAGTTCTGGCGCAACGCCGAGGACGGCGACGTCGGCCGCTTCATGCGCCTGTTCACCGACCTGTCGCTGGATGAGATCGCCCGCTTTGAGGCTCTGGAAGGCGCCGCGATCAACGACGCCAAGAAGGCGTTGGCCGACGCGGCCACCACGATGCTGCACGGGGCGGAGGCGGCGGCCTCGGCCCGCGCGGCGGCGGAAGGCGCGTTCGAGCAGGGCGTCACGAGCGCTGACTTGCCGGTAGTCGACTTGCCAAAGGACGAATGGGAGCAGGCGCGCTCAACTCGCGCCCTCGTTAAGGCCGCCGGGTTCGCTCGGTCGTTGGGCGAGGCAGGCCGCCACATGGCCGGCAACGCGATCCGCATCAATGACGAACTTGTCGTCGAAGATCGAATGCACAGCTACGATGAACTCCTGCCCGGTCACGGAGCCTTCAAGGTCCAGTTCGGGAAGAAAAAGATCGTCCTGGTTCGCCCCGTCTAACCCCATTCCCGTGCATCCCCGCGAAGGCGGGACCCAGTGCTTTCGTGAGGCACGCGTGCGCGGGAACGATTGCGGTGGCGAACAGGAAAGGGCCGGAGCGCCCACAGAACTGTGTCCCCGCCTTCGCGGAGATGATCGGAGTGTTGAAGTGACCGTTGAAGAAGGCTCGAAAGCCCCCGCGTTCGACATCCCCGCCGACGGCGGCGGCCGCGCGACCCTGTCCGGCCCCACGGTCGTATTCTTCTATCCGAAGGCCGATACGCCCGGCTGCACCAACGAGGCCATAGACTTCTCCGCCCACATCGACGCCTTCACGGCGGCCGGCGTCCAGGTCATCGGCATTTCGCGCGACCCGGTGAAGAAGCTCGACCGGTTCAAGGCCAAACACGATCTCAAGGTCATCCTCGGATCCGACGAGGCCGAGGCCGTCACCGAGGCCTATGGCGTCTGGGTCGAGAAGACCCTCTACGGCCGCCAGTATATGGGCATCGAGCGGGCGACCTTCCTGATCGACGGCGCGGGCACGGTCCGCAAGGTCTGGCGCAAGGTCTCGGTGAAAGGCCACGCCGAGGCGGTTCTCGCCGTCGCGAAAGAGGTTTGATCCGAGGCCGGACGGATCGGTGAAGTCTAGACGGCGCCCGCGACAGTCAATCGGAATACGCCCAGCACGCGAATCTTCGCCTGAATAGATTCGTTTTGATCGCTCGGGACGAGCAACGTGGTTAACATTGCGTGAACGGTATTGCCCACAGGCAACACTTCGCGGATAAAGCCTCCAGTACGTGGGGGCGTGTTCAAATGAATGAAGAACAAGGAATGGTCAGACGCTCTTTGATCGAGCGTTGGTTTCCTGAGCGCCATGTTTATCTGCGCTCGAACGGCGACACGCGCGGTTACGTCCTGACAAGCGGCCGCCAGATGATGATGGCCGGCGTAGCCTGCGCCGCCGCCGCCTGGACCCTGGTCGCCTCGGGCGGCTTCGTCTTCGACATGATCGCCCGCAGCCAGGCGGACACCCAGGTGGTTCGCGCCCGCGCGGCGTCCGAACGCCTGAACGCCGACCTTCAGGCCCGGCTCGAGACGGCCGTCGTCCGCATGTCCGCCACCACGGGCGGCCTGGACGAGATGGCCCGGATGGTCGAGCGCCGCCACGCGGCCCTGACCAACGTCATGGGCATGTTCCACGGCGTCGACGGCGCCGAGGCCGCCCTGGCCCCCGCCCCGGCCCTCAGCGCCACCGAAGCCCGTCCGGTCCAGCGTATCGTCGCGGTCCGCATGGACCAGGAGCGGCTGATCGAACGGGCCGGCGACTTCGCCCAGACCCGCGCCGAACGCCTGCGCCTCGCCTTCCGCCTCGCGGGCCTGAACCCCGCCGCCTATGGCGCAGCCTCCGGGTCAGCCCTCGGTGGACCTCTGGTCGAGGCTAGCGATCCCAAGGCTCTGGCCACCATCCTCGACGTGGACGAGCCCTTCGCCGTCAGAATCCGCCGCGCCGCCGACAATCTGTCGGAGATGCGCAACCTGTCCGACGCCGCCGAACACCTGCCGTTCGACCGCCCGACCCAGGCCCGCACCACCTCGGGTTTCGGCGTCCGTTTCGATCCCTTCAACGGCCGCCCGGCGGTTCATCAGGGCCAGGATTTCGCCGCCCCCCTGAACACGCCGATCTTCGCCACCGCTCCCGGAATCGTGTCTTTCGCCGGCGTTCGTTCAGGGTATGGCAACACCGTTGAGATAGACCATGGTCGCGGTTTCAAGACCCGCTTCGCCCATTTGAACGCCATGGCCGTCCAGCCCGGCCAGCGCATTGCGCTGGGCCAGCGGATCGGCGCCATGGGCACGACAGGACGCTCCACCGGCGTTCACCTGCACTATGAAGTGTGGATGGACGGCCGCCCCCAGAACCCCGCCCGCTTCTTCCGAGCAGGAGACCAGATTGTTCAATAAGACCAAATCCCCCGCCCCCGCCACGCCGGACCGTTCCTCCAACGCGCCGCCGATCCCGCCGCTGCCCGACCTGCCGTCGCCCGGCATGGGCCGCATCCCCGTCGCGGCTCCGGCCCCCTCGCCCATCGCCTCCTCGCGCGGCCTGTCGACCCTGTCGTCGGACCTGCAGTTCGAAGGCAATATCTCGGGCGGCGGCGATCTCCAGGTCGACGGATCGATCAAGGGCGACGTCCGCGTCGGCCGTCTGATCGTCGGCGAGACCGGCGCCGTCGAGGGCAATGTCACCGCCGACTATCTTGAAGTTCGCGGCCGCATCGTCGGCGCGGTCAACGGCAAGCAGGTCAAGCTGGTCTCGACCGCCTATGTCGACGGCGACATCACCGCCGAACAGCTGTCGATCGACATCGGCGCCTATTTCCAGGGTCGCGTGCTTCAGAGCCGCCGCGATGCGCCTGCTCAGGTCGCCCCGGCTCCGCGTCCGGCGGCCCAGGCTCCGGCCGCCGCCGACTTCGAAGCGCCCGCCGCACCGGTCGAGGACAAGCCGCAGATCATCGACCTCAAGACGGTCTGATCCATTGATCCCTCTCCCCTTGCGGGAGAGGGAGATCGCGCACGGCGGCGATCGCCGTCGTCCTTGCGCGGTCGGGTGAGGGGTCACGCCAGCGACTGAAGCCTGCATCAACTGGGACGATCGGTGAGGTCAGCGTGACCCTCATCCGACCTCGCTTCGCTCGGCCGCCTTCTCCCGCAAGGGGAGAAGGGCTCCCTTAATCCACCGTTGATCCGCGGGTCTCGCCGACCCGCTGCGCCAGGGCTGCGCCCATGAAGGCGTCCAGGTCGCCGTCCAGCACGCCCTGGGTGTCCGAGGTCTCGACCTCGGTCCGCAGATCCTTGACCATCTGATAGGGCTGCAGGACGTAGCTTCGGATCTGGTGACCCCAGCCGATGTCGGTCTTGGCGTCCGCCATGGCCTGGGCCGCGGCCTCGCGCCTCTGAAGCTCCAGCTCATACAGACGCCCGCGCAGCATCTTCCACGCCTGTTCGCGGTTCTGGTGCTGCGATCGCCCGGCCTGACAGGCCACGACGGTGTTGGTCGGGATGTGGGTCAGACGGACGGCGGAATCGGTCTTGTTGATGTGCTGACCGCCCGAGCCGGAGGCGCGATAGGTATCCGTGCGTACGTCGGACGGATTGATGTCGATCTCGATCGTGTCGTCCACCACCGGCGAGACCCCGATCGAGGCAAAGGAGGTGTGCCGCTTGGCCGCCGCGTCATACGGACTGATCCGAACCAGACGGTGCACGCCCGACTCCGACTTCAGCCAGCCATAGGCGTTGGGACCCGTGACGAGGATCGTCGCCGACTTGATGCCCGCCTGATCGCCGTCTTCCGACGCCTCCATCTCGACCTCGTAGCCGTGCGCCCTGGCCCAGCGCGAATACATGCGCAGCAGCATCCCCGCCCAGTCGCAGCTCTCCGTGCCGCCGGCGCCGGCGTTCACTTCCAGATAGGCGTCATTGCCATCGGCCTCGCCCGACAGCAGGGCTTCCAGCTCGGCCCGCGCCGCGCGGTCCTTGATGGCCTTCAGCTGGGCGCGCGCCTCCTCCAGCGTCGCCTCGTCACCTTCCTCATCGGCCATTTCGGACAGCATGACGCCGTCCTCGAGCTCGCGCTCCATGGCCTTGACGGTGTTGATCTGGGCTTCGAGCTTCGAGCGCTCGCGGCTCACGGCCTGGGCCTCGTCGGGCTTGTCCCAAAGGGTCGGGTCCTCGACCCGGGCGTTCAGCTCATCGAGCTTTCGGTTGGCGACATCCCAGTCAAAGACGCCTCCTGAGCAGAGCGACGCTCTGCTCGATGTCGGCCTTCATGGCCTCGACATCCGGTCTCATATGCAAATCCTTACGGTTCGAAGGCGCGGAGATAGGGGGGATCGAAGGCAGTAGGCAATAGGCAGCAGGCAGTAGAGGAGGTTTTCTTCCCGCCGGCGACGCTCGCCCTTCCTGCTGCCGAGGGCCTGACCCCTGCTGCCCCGCGTCCTAGAACAGCCCGTCCAGATCCTCGGCCGGCTCCTGCTTCGGCGCAGGCGGCGCGGTCGGCGGGGGCGCGGACGGTCCGGGCGTGATGCCGGCGGCCGCCTCCTGCTCGCGACGGATGACTTCGTTGTAGTTCTGCGGCCCCTCCGGCACGGCGGGGCCCCTATCGCGACGCTCTTCCTCTCGGCGACGCTCGGTGCCGGGGCGGAAGGCCTCCTCGATGCCGTTGATGTTGCGGAAGACGGCGCCGCGCGGACGGACGAAGGGCCGCGCCGGCCGCTCTTTCAACGCGTCTTCCATGAAGTCGATGAAGATCGGCACGGCGGCGGAGGCGCCGGCTTCCCCGGATCCCAGCGACCGGTTGTCGTCGAAGCCGATATAGACCCCGACCACGATGTCGGTGGTGAAGCCGACGAACCAGGCCGAGCGGTATTCGTTGGTCGTGCCGGTCTTGCCGCCAACCCAGCGGCCCAGTCCGCGCGCGCTGGCGGCGGTGCCCCGCTGCACAACACCTTCCAGCATCGAGCTGATCTGGTAGGCGGTGATCGGATCGATCACCTGCGTGCCGCGCTGATCAAGATACGGCGAGGCCTGGCCCGAGAAGGCGCGGCCGCAGTCGCGGCAGCGGCGCTGGTCGGCGCGATAGATGGTCTCCCCGTCCCGGTCCTGGACGTATTCGATCAGATAGGGATCGACGCGCCGCCCGCCGTTGACGAAGGCGGCATAGGCGGCGGTGAGGTGATAGGCCGTGACCTCCCCTGCCCCCAGCGACACCGACAGATTGGGCTGCAGATTGTCGGCCACGCCCATGCGGGCCGCGAGGTCGACGACCCTGTCCATGCCGATGGTGTTGGCCAGGCGCACGGTCATGACGTTGCGCGACAGCTCGAGGCCGCGCCGCAGGGTTGAGGGACCGTAGTAGCGACGGCTGTAGTTCTCGGGCGTCCAGCGTTGACCGTTCGCCCCGCCGGCGAAGCTGATCGGCCCGTCGACCACGATCGAGGCCGGGGTGAAGTCGCCCTCCAGGGCGGCGGCATAGACGAAGGGCTTGAACGAAGACCCCGGCTGACGCTGGGCCTGGGTCGCACGGTTGAAGCTCGACAGGGCGTAGGAATAGCCGCCGACCATGGCCAGGACCCGTCCCGACTGCGGCTCGATGGCGACCATGGCGCCGTTCACGGCCGGGACCTGCTTCAGGGCGAACTGGCCGTTGCGCGGCTCGACGAAAATCAGGTCGCCGCGCTTGAGCGGCCGGTTGGCGTTGGCCCAGGCGGCATCCGAGACGATCAGGCTGCCGGTCGTGTCATCACGGGCGGTGCGGATCTGGACCGTGTTGCCCGAGACGCTCTCGACGGCGGCGGCGCGCCACTCGCGGCGTTCCGGCGGAGCGGTCTGGCGCAGGGCCACGGCCTGCCAGCCCGGCGCGAAGTCGGTCGTGCCCCAGGCCCCGCGCCAGCCATGGCGGCGGTCGTAGTTCTCGAGCCCGCGCATCAGGGCGTCGCGCGCCGCCGTCTGCAGCGAAGGATCCAGGGTGGTGCGCATGTAGAAACCGCCGGCGTTCAGCTGGTCGCCGAACTCCGGATTGGCGGCGGCCTGACGACGCGCTTCTTCCACGAAGAAGTCGGCGTCCTGGTATTCGGCGCGGCGCGGGGCGGCGCGGGTCGTCAGCGGACGCGCGATCGCCTCGGCATACTGCGCCTGGGTGATGAACCGGTTCTGCGCCATCTCGCCCAGAACCCAGTCGCGACGGCCCTTGGCCGCCTCGGGGTGCCGCTTCGGATGATAGTTGTTGGGGCCCTTGGGCAGGGCCGCCAGAAAGGCCGCCTCGTCCGGCGTCAACTGGGCCAGCGACTTGCCGAAATAGTTGTAGGCGGCCGAGGCCACGCCGTAGGACCGGTAACCCAGGAAGATCTCGTTCAGATACAGCTCGAGAATCTGCTCCTTGGACAGCGTCGCCTCCAGGCGGCTGGACAGGATGGCTTCCTTCAGCTTGCGGCCGATGGTCGATTCATTGGTCAGCAAGACGTTCTTGGCGACCTGCTGGGTGATGGTCGAACCGCCCTCCAGCCGCCGTCCGGTGGCGGCATTGAAGACGTTCTTGAGCATGGCCCGGCCCAGGCCCGACACGTCGATGCCGCCGTGCTGGAAGAAGTTGCGGTCCTCGGCGGCCAGGAAGGCCTGCACGACCGGCGTCGGAATCTGTTCGTAAGGCACATAGATGCGGCGCTCGTCCGAGAACTCGCCGATCAGGGTTCCGTCGCCGGCATAGACCCGCGTCGCGGTCGCCGGCCGATAGTCGGCCAGCTCGGATGCATCGGGCAGGTCATGGAACAGCCAGGCGGCGTAGACCGCCACGATCAGCCCTGCGAGCGCGATCGCGCCCAAAAGGCCGATGCCCGCAATCACGAACCACCGTTCGGCAACCTTCACCAAGACTTCTCCGACTACGCCCTTGGCCCGATGTAACCTGCGCCGGGTCCGGCGGGAAGGCCGGAATCGTTCGGGATCAGCCGCCCGCGCTCGGCATGCCGGCGATCTGGGTTCCGGCCGACGGTTCGCGGAAATAGCGGTCGATCCCCTCGGCCACGGCGCGGACCAGCGTGCGTCGCTGACCGGTGTCGCCCAGCGCCCGCTCGTCGTCGGGATTGGTAATGAACCCCATCTCCAGCAGCACGGCCGGCACGTCGGGGGCCAGGAGGACGGCCAGACCGGCGTCGCGGTGGCTGCGGCGCAGCAGCGGATGGTCGGCGGCCTCAAGGTGGGTCAGCAGGACGCGGGCGAACTGGGCCGACCGATTCTGGGTCGCCCTCTGGGTCATGTCGAGCAGGATCCGGTCCACCGAAGGATCCCGCCCCGGCAGATGCAGGTCGCGGTGCCAGTCATCGCTGCGTGTCACTTCGCGGACGGCCCGCGTGGCCCCCTGTTCGGACAGGGTATAGACCGAAGCCCCGCGCGTGGCCGGATCGGCCCCGGCGTCGGCGTGCAACGAGATGAACAGGTCCGCGTCGGCCTGACGCGCGATCCGCACGCGGCGGTACAGGTCGACATAGACATTGGTCTCGCGCGTCAGCATGACGCGATAGCGGCCTGTCCGGGTGAGTTCGTCGCGCAAGGCCAGGGCAGCGGCCAGGGTGACCTCGCTCTCGCTGCGCTGTGCGCCTTGTGCGCCCGGATCGCGGCCGCCGTGACCGGCGTCGATGACGATCAACGGGCGCTCGGCCCGGCGCTGTTCGGGACGCGGGGCCTGGCGCGCAGCCGCGGGAATCGAAGCCGATCCGGTCGCGGCGATATCGATGACATAGCGATAGTAGGGGACCCCGTCGCCGGGCGGCAGCAGGAACCGACGCTCGATCCGGGCCGTCCGGGCCAGGCCCAGTTGCACCCGCGACGCCGTGCCCGATGCGCTGACGCGCCAGTCGCGCACCAGTCCCGAGCCCGCGCCATCGACGCCGCGACCGGCGCCGACCCCGGCCAGGGTCAGAACGAGCGAGCCGCGGTCCCCGCTCTCGATCACCTCTCCGCGAGCGGATCGGTCCAGGTCGATGACGACCCGGGTCCGCTGCACATCTCCGCCGAAGCGCACGCCGCGCACGTCACCGGTCGCGCCGGCCGCCAGACCGCGCGTGCTGACCAGCAGCACGACGCCCAGCACCAGCAGGGCGAGCGCGGTCATGGCCCACTCCCGCGGGCCCCAGAGGGACAGGTTAAAATACTTGCGACCGGTCATTCTGACGGCGGGCCCACCTTTATCGTTGGTCCCGTAGTGACAGGGCCCGGTTTGGATTGGGTTAAGCGACAACGCTTTCCGCGCATTCGCCACCTAAAGCCGAGGGCTGCCTTTCCATTCCGTGACTTGATGCTTATGCTTGCGTCCGTCCGCGAACGATCGCGCCGCCGCTTAGTCGGTTTGGCGCGGCCCCGGCGCGGTGCCGACTTCCCGCCTTCGCGGATCGTGTCGCCCCCTGTCTCTGACCGTGGTCACTGACTGACTGGCCCAACGATCGACAAAGCCGGGCCTATTCCGAACCGGACCTTGCGACGCCCTCGGCGCGTGCGGGTCGAGGACCTACCAGAACCCATGGGCATTTCCGCCTGCCTCTCCCGTGAACCGACAGCCCTCTTCGGGCCGGTCGCAGTCGTCTTCGGCCATCGCCGCGACGACGGGATGACGCACGCGTCCGCCCCTTACCCCGTTCGGCGAGCCGCCGTTGCCTCCCCAGGCAATGGCCGAGCGCGCCAGAGAGATACCTTCAATGTCAAAGACGATGCTAATCGATGCAGCGCACGCGGAAGAAACCCGCGTCGCTATCGTGGACGGCCGCCAGGTTGAGGAATTCGACTTCGAGTCGAAAACCAAACGCCAGCTTCGCGGCAACATCTACCTCGCCAAGGTCACCCGCGTAGAACCCAGCCTGCAGGCCGCCTTCGTCGAATACGGCGGCAATCGCCACGGCTTCCTGGCCTTCAACGAAATCCACCCCGACTACTACCAGATCCCGGCCGCCGACCGCGACGCGATCATGGCCGAGGCGCATTCGGCCGAGGACGATCACGACGACGAGAACGCCCGTGACTCGGACGACGGCGATTCCGAAGGCGGCATGGCCGAGGAAGAGCGGCTGAAGCGTCGCCTGATGCGGCGCTACAAGATCCAGGACGTCATCAAGCGTCGCCAGATCCTGCTGATCCAGGTCGTCAAGGACGAGCGCGGCGGCAAGGGCGCGGCCCTGACCACCTGGCTCTCGCTGGCCGGCCGCTACTGCGTCCTGATGCCCAACACCGGCAAGGGCGGCGGCATTTCCCGCAAGATCACCCAGGCCAGCGACCGCAAGCGCCTGAAGGCCGCCGCGGCCGCCCTGGACGTGCCGCGCGGCATGGGTCTGATCATCCGCACGGCCGGCGCCAAGCGCACCAAGGCCGAGATCAAGCGCGACTACGAATATCTCCTGCGCCTGTGGGAGACGATCCGCGAGACCACCCTCGCCTCGCATGCCCCCTCGCTGATCTACGAAGAAGAAAACCTCGTCCGCCGCGCCGTACGCGACATGTTCGACAAGGATTTCGACGGCATCCAGGTCGAAGGCCTCGAAGGCTTCAAGGAGGCGCGCGACTTCATGCGGGTGCTGATGCCCTCGCAGGCGAAGAAGGTTCACCTCTACCAGGGGTCCAGACCCCTGTTCGCCGCCAACGGCATCGAGGAGCTGCTGACGCAGATCCACCAGCCGATCGTGCCACTGAAGTCCGGCGGCTATCTGGTGATCAACCAGACCGAGGCCCTGGTCGCCATCGACGTCAACTCGGGCCGCGCCACCAAGGAACGCAACGTCGAGGCCACGGCCTTCAAGACCAACTGCGAAGCCGCCGTCGAGGCCGCCCGTCAGCTGCGCCTGCGCGACCTCGCCGGTCTCGTGGTCATCGACTTCATCGACATGGACGAGTCCAAGAACAACCGGACCGTCGAGCGCATCCTCAAGGATGAACTGAGCCACGACCGCGCCCGCATCCAGATGGGACGCATCTCCGGCTTCGGCCTGATGGAGATCAGCCGCCAGCGCCGCCGCCTCGGCGTGCTGGAAGGCGCCACCGAGGTCTGCCCCCACTGCCAGGGCGCAGGTCGCGTCCGCTCGGCCGAATCCGCCGCCCTGATGGTGCTGCGTGCGGTCGACATCGAGGCCGGCAAGAACGGCGCGGGCTCGATCAACCTCAAGGTCTCCTCGGCCGTCGCCCTCTACATCCTGAACCACAAGCGCGACTATCTGCAGCGCTTGCTGGAGCGTCGCGGTCTGGCGGTCATCATCCAGATCGACGACCGCATGGGTCAGGGCGAGAGCGCCATCGAGCGCACCGAAACCAACGAGGACTTCACCCCGCCTGAAGCCATCGTCTCGCTGGCCGATCTCGACGACGACTTCGACGACAACGCCTGGCAGGACGAAGACGACGACGACGAAGACGACATCATCGCGGGCGACGACGACGAGGACGCGCTGGATCGCGAAGACTCCGACGACGACGAACCGCGCGAGCGGGCCGAGCGCGCCGAGCGTTCGGAGGGCGACAAGGGCCGCGGTCGGGGTCGCCGCCGTCGGGGCGGGCGTCGCGACGAGGAGGCCGCTCCCGTGGCCGCCGACGCCGAGGTCGAGGGTCTGGCCGCCGATGACGATGACAGCGAGGCCGGCCGTCGCCGTCGTCGGGGTCGTCGGGGCGGACGTCGCATCCGCGAAGACGGTGACACCGCCGGCGCCGGCGCCGGCGCGGGATCCTTCTTCTGGGTCCGGGGCCGCACGCCGTCCCTGGACGATCCCTATGTCTGGTTCGACCCGATCAACCCCGCCCCGCGCGCCGAACGTTCGGCCACGCCCGCCCGTGACACGGCAGAGGCCGCGCACGACGTCGAGGAGATGATCGGTGAACGTCCCGAGGGCGAACTGGCCGGAGACCGCGAAGGCGGTCGCTCGCGTCGCCGCCGTCGCGGCAGGGGTCGCGGCGAACGCGCCACGCCGCAGGATCTGAGGGTCGAGGGTCGCGCCACCAACGAAGGCATGCCCGCCGACGGCGATCCCGAGACTCCCATGGCCGTGGTCTTGTCGGACGAGGCCTCCGAGGCGGTCGTTCCGGTGATCGCGCCCGAGCCCCAGCGTCGCCGCGTCCGTCGCAAGACGGCCGGCTCGGCGGTGGAGACCGAAGTCGTTACGGCCGAAGCCGTCGAGGCTGTCGCGCCGCCGCTGGAGCCCGAGATCGCCTTCGTCGAGGCGGAGCCCGAAACCGCGCCCGTCGCGGCCGAGCCGGTGCCGGAATCGGTCGTCATCGGGACGGAGACCCTGGTCACCGCCGAGGCCTCGGTCGCCCCGGCCCCCGAGGCCGATCTCAGCGCGATCATCGCCAACGATCCGAACCAGATCACCGCGCCGCCGGCCAAGCCGAAACGCGGATGGTGGCGTCTGTGATGAACCGCGCCTAGATTAGACCGTGGGGCGGGGGCGCCAGTCGAAGGAGTTCGCCATGATCCGGCCGACCCGCGTCACGTCCTCCCTTCTCGGGCTGGTCGCCGCGTCCGCCGCCGTCCTCGTGATGGCGGCGGCCGGACCCGCCACCGCGCAGAGCACGATCCGCGATACCGAGGTCGAGGGCATCATCCGCGGGTGGTCGGACCCGGTGTTCGCGGCCATGGGTCTCGAACCGTCCGAGGTCGAGGTCCTGCTGATCAATGATCCCGAGTTGAACGCCTTCGCCACGCGCGGGCGGATCATCGGCATCAACACCGGCCTGATCCTGCGCACCCGCGACCCCAACGAGTTGCTGGGCGTGCTCGCCCACGAGGCCGGTCACGTCAAGAATCGGCACACCCTGCGCGACGGCGCCCAGAGCGCGGGCATGCAACCCATGCTGATGTCGATGGCGCTCGGCGCCCTGGCCGTCGCGGCCGGTCAGCCGGGCGCCGGCATGGCGCTGATCGGGTCCGGCCAGTATTTCGGCACGCTCGGGGCCCTGCGCTACATGCAGGGCCAGGAGGGCGAGGCCGACATCACCGCCGCGCGCGGACTGGAAGCCGCCGGCGAATCCGGTCGGGGCCTGGTCGAGTTCTTCGAGAATTTCCGCAGTCAGGAGGTTTTCTCCGACGCCCGCCGCTATCCCTATTTCCGCAGCCACCCCCTGTCCGGCCAGCGCATCGAGGCCCTGCGAAGGCCCGTCGAGGCCGCGCCTCACTACAGCCACAGGGACAGCCCGGAGAGGCTGGCCGAGCATGCCCTGATCCTGGCCAAGGTCCATGCCTTCATGGATGCGCCCACCCAGACCCTGCGCACCTATCTGGAGAGCGACACGTCCTTCCCGGCCCGCTACGCCCGCGCCATCGCCTGGTATCGCGACGGCCAGACCCAGCGCGCCCTGGACGCCACCGACGCCCTGATCGCCGGGGACGTCGACAACCCCTATCTGTGGGAGCTGAAGGGCCAGATTCTGTTCGAGGAAGGCCGCCCGCGCGAGGCCATCGACGCCCACCGCGAGTCCATCCGGCTGAAGCCCGACGCCCCCCTGCTGCGCATCAACCTGGCCCACGCCCTGATCGAGACCAACGATCCCGCCAACCTCGAGGAAGCCGTCGACCAGCTGAAGCGCGCCACGGCCCGCGAAGGCGACAACACCCTGGCCTGGCGTCTGCTGGGTCAGGCCTATGCCAGCCAGGGAAAGGAGGGCGAGGCGCGTCTGGCCTCGGCCGAATACTATTTCGCCGCCGGGGCTGAGGAACAGTCGACCCAGTTCGCCCTGCGCGCGCGCGACATGCTGCCGCCCGGCTCGAACGAATGGCGGCGCGCCATGGACATCGTTCTGGCGTCCGGGGCCACGATGGACGACATCGCCGACGTCGATCGGCGCAACGAGCGTCGCCGCGAACAACAACAGACCGTCATCACGCCCGGCGCCTGACCTCTCCTTTTTCGAGACCTGCATGACCGACCAAGCCCCCGCCCCGTCCCCGGACGACAAGCCGACTCGCGCCCCCCTCGCCTGGTTCGCGTCCGGTCGCGGCGGCGCGGCGGCTCTGGCGGTGTCCGTGGTCGCCCTGGGTCTGGCGGCCGCGCCCTATTTCACCGGGGGCGATTTCGGCGGCAAGGTCCGCGCCTATCTGCTCGCCAACCCCCAAGTCATGACCGAGGTCCAGGCCGCGTTCGAGACCCGGGCCGAGACCGTCCGCGTCGACACGATCAACGCAGCCGTCGCTTCCAACGCGGCCCTGATGGCGCCCGACCCGCGAGACCCGGCCTTCGGCCCCGCCGATGCGAAGGTCACGGTGGTCGAGTTCTTCGATTACCAGTGCCCGGGCTGCAAGGCCGTTTCCGAGGACTATCTGGCCCTGATGCGCGCCCATCCGGACGTCCGTTTCGTCTTCAAGGAATGGCCCATCCTCGACCGGGGCGACAGCACCACCTCCAACTACGCCGCCCGCGCCGCCCTCGCCGCCCATCGCCAGGGCAAATACCTCGCCGTCCACCAGGCCCTCATGGCCGAGCGCAGCCTGACGCCCGAGGCGGTGGATCGCATCCTCGCCGCCAACGGCGTCGCCCTGGACCAGGCCGCCGCCGTTATCCGCGATACCGGCACGGACCGCCTGCTGGCCGACATCCACACCACCGGCGCCACCCTCGGCCTCATCGGCACCCCGACCTTCCTGATCAACGGCAAGACCACGGCCACCATCAACCCGCAGGAGGTGGCGGCGGCGATCGAGGCGGCGAAGCGGGAGTAGTCGGGGGCAGCTGGACTTGGGCATGAGGCAGAGCCGCGAGCTACCGACGCTGTTGCCCCAGAACCGGTCCTCGGCTCACTGCCCGAAAGACGGCATTCAAAGCTCGGGCGGACGTCCGATTTCGGGAGATGTGCGCTGGACCGCGTCCGACTCTTTGCGGACTTTCCGCAGTGAGTCGGAAGCGCTTTATCAGTCTGAGGATGGGCTTGGGGTCAGGCAGCGGCCCCGTTGGCGCGACAATATCGGCTAGCGGCGGAACGCGACTGGAAGCTCGGCAGTTGTGGCGTCGGAGCCGCCGGCTGCACGACGCGGCCGCGTGAACTTCGGGTATCTGACAATGCTGCTACACGAGGGGACCACTTGTTGGCGCGTCGGGGTCGCTCCGCGAGCCGCCTTCCTGCTCGATATGGCGGACTATTTCCTCGCAGCGAGGGACGCAATGTCCCGGGCCAAGCGTTCGATCCACCTGCTGAACTGGGCGTTTGATCCCGACACGCTCTTCGACCCCCAGCCAGGCTGTACAGGGCCAGACTCCGACCGCTTCGGCGCATTCCTGAAAGAGCTCGCTTGCAGCCGACCAGATTTGGACGTGCGCGTGCTGTGCTGGAAGTCGCCCTTGCCGATCGCCGCGACGCAGGACTTCTTTCCACTTAAGGCGCGCAAATGCTTCGCGGGCACGGCAGTAAAGTTCGTGCTGGACGGCGCCTTGCCGCTGGGCGCCTCGCATCACCAGAAGGTCATCATCGTTGACGATGCTGTCGCATTCTGTGGCGGCGGCGACATCGGACCCGACCGCTGGGACACGGCTGATCATCTCGACAACAATCCACGCCGCGAGAAAACCTCTCACGACAACACGTGTTTCGATTCACGGCACGAGGTGATGACGGTGGTGGACGGCGACCCCGCGCGCGCCTTGGGACAGTTGGTTCGAGATCGCTGGCTCCGGGCCACCAAAGAGATACTGCCTGAGCCGGACACGCTCCCGCCATCTGCCTGGCCGGCATCCGTAAATCCCGACTTTCGCCAGGTCACCGTGGGGTTGTCCCGGAGCGTGGCGGCGTGGCGGCGGGTCAAGCAGGTTCGGGAAAGCGAGGCGCTCTATCTCGCGTCAATCGCGGCGGCGAAGCGCTGCATCTATCTGGAGAACCAATACCTCACCTCACCGATCATGGCGGAGGCCCCTGCAACGCGCCTGGGTGAGCCGAAGGGGCCGGAGATCATCCTGGTTTCGACTCAACATTCGCCGAGCTATTTCGACCAGATAACCATGGATCGTACCCGGTCGGTATTTCTGAAGCGACTGCAGGACGCCGATAAGCACGGCCGCTTTCATGCCTACAGTCCGATCACTACCCTCGGCCACACGATCATTGTCCATGCCAAGATGGCGATCATTGACGACGTGCTGTTGCGCGTTGGATCGAGCAACCTGAATAATCGATCGTTCGGCTTTGACACGGAATGCGATCTGTCGATCGAGGCGCCCCGCGGCGCCCGCGGCGCCGAAGACCGGGCGCGCATCAGGGATATTCGAACCCGCATCCTCGCCCACTGGTTTGGCTGTGAAGACGGCATCGTCCAGGCGGCGCTCAGCAAGGCAGGTCGGGTCGGTCTGGCCATCGAGGCGCTTCGCTTGGCCGGTTACTGCCGCCTGCGACCGTTGACGCCAACGCCGATCGGGCCAATGGCCACCTTTATCGCGACCTTCCACATTGGAGACCCGATAACGCCACATGATTCATGGCGACCCTGGAGCCGGCGGGCCCGCCTGAAAGCAGCCCTGGCAGCGGCGGCCCGCAAGGTGCAGCGCGCAGGCCTCCCCACGCCGCCCAGGCGGCTCAGCAAAAAGTCAATCTAGCCGCAGCGTCTGCTTTCCATCCTCACGCGACGGTCGGCTCCAGCCCCAAAACGGTCAGAACATCACGCCAGCAGGAACTCGGAATGCCAAGGATCGATCAAAGGCACGCTTGGCGGAGCCGAAACATCAAGGATCTCCAACCCGAGTTCGTCCATCCGATGCCGTTCAGATCGCTCGATCTCAAGCGCAGGCAAAACCCACGCCAGGTCTGAGTCCGCCTGTTCCCCGCTCATCTCCAGGACCGGCCAAGAGCCGCTGTTCATGTCGGCTGAGGCCGCTGACGGGGGAGCGATGTTGTTGCGCCCTTCCAGACGCCCGTATTCCAGATAGTGCTCGAGGCCGTTGACGCCCGCAGCGCCGACGTCGCGATATGTGCTGGCGTAATAGGTCGAGTTGAACAGTGCCGATGGGTCGCGACCCTCGGCATATCCGAACTGGTAGAAATGCTGCAGCGGATCGACGCCGGCGGCCCGCACGTCCACATACCGATCCAGGTAGAAGCTGACGTCGAAATAGGCATTCGGATCACGCCCTTCGCGCCAGCCATACTGGATGAAGTGCTGATAGGGATCCATTCCCGACCTGGCCACGTCCTCATTGGCCATCAGATAGTAGTCGCGGTCGAAGCCCTCGACGATCGTGGCGCCCACCGCTGCATAGATCTGGCGGCCTTCGTACCGGCCAACTATGAGATAGTGTTCCAGCGCGCTGGCGGCGCCCAGCCTCACTTGTGGATTCCGGGCCAGATACTGCTCGGTGTCGAACGCCAAGGACGGGTCGCGCCCCTCCCTCCACCCATAGAGGCGATAGTGGTCCAGCGGATTGTTCCCGCCTGCAGCGACATCACGGTAGGCGGCGAGATAGGCCGACGTATCAAAGAGAGGGTTGGGGTCCCGGCCCATCCGCCAGCCCACGGAGTTGTATGACGCCTCGGCATCGACGGTCGGCGCGTTGAAATCCCGTGTCTCGGTCAGATAGTACAGGTCGTCGACGAGATAATTGCCGTCGTAGTTGTTGATCAACACATCCGAGAACTGGAACCTCTCAATCGAATGATCCAGCGTATCCACGCCGTTCGGATTTGTGATGACCATCCCGCTCAGGAAGGTGCGGATGTCCGCGTCCGCCCAACTGTAGCTGAACTCCACGGTGTCGGGAGAAGACGTGTACGGCCCCTCTCCCCCTGAAACGAAATTCTGACCCGCGCCGGGTCGCAGAGTATCTTCCGAGCTCCCGCTGCCGGAAAGCTGATCGTCGCCCTGCCCGCCAATCAAGATTCCCGAGCCGCGAATTATATCATTGCCTGCGCCGCCATCCAGGGTGCCCGAGCCGAAGAGTTGGTCGTCGCCGTCCCCGCCATTCAGGACATCCTGCCCGGAAGAAACCGATGACCCGGCTTCGCCGCCGTACATCACATCATTTCCAGCCCCTCCGACAAGGCGATCGGCTCCAGCCCCGCCGACGAGATAGTCGTCGCCGTCGCCGCCATCCAGAATGTCGCCCGCCGCCCCCCCGAACAGCCTGTCATTGCCGCCCAGGCCGAACAGATCGACGGCATTGAAGCCCGTGACTCTAAGTTCGTTATCGCCCGCGGTGCCGGTGATTGCGCCTCCGAACGTGGAATTTACGTCCTCAATGCTCGAGAACGATACGACGTTGGACAGAATCGAGAATGACCCGGCTCGCAGATCGATATTCACGCGAACGCCAAAGGCCTCATTGCCGGTGGCCGTCCCGACCGGCCCCTCGAGCGACAGCAGATCACGGCCGGTCCCGCCGTTCACTGTGAGAAACGTGTCGGAAGCATAGTTGGTTGTGGGTGAAACCGACCCGTAGACTGGCACTTTCGTGCCAAACGCGATCACGAAGGTGTCGTTTCCGCCGTCTCCATTCAGGGTCCCGGTCTGTTTGGGCCCGTTGAAGGTGGCCCGCAGGAAATCGTTTCCGTCGCCGCCATTGATTGTCGACCCTCCAGCGCCATGGGCAAAGGGAGTCTGGCTGTTGGCCTGATAGCCGAGGACGGCGAGATGTCCGAAATCGTTACCCCCGCCAAGATCGGCCGTCACGGACAGGAAGCCCCCCAGGGTGACCGTGTCGTCCTGGGCGCCGAACACCAGACGCTCGACCTCGGTGGCATACCAGGTGTAGCGCGGCGTTCCCGCTGGAACACTGCTGTAGGGCGGCGTGCCTGCCGGCCCATCGCCGTTGAACGACATTCGGCCGTCGGTGAAGTCGCCGTAAGACAAGCGTCGTGCGCCCAAGGCAGTGAAGTCCAAGACGTCAACGCCGGATCCGCCATTGACCGTCTGGGTCTCGGTCGTGTTCGACGTGAACAGGAAGACGTCGTCGCCTTCGTTGCCGTAGAGGGTGTTCGTGCCGCCCAGTCCATTGATGGTGTCATTGCCACCCAGGCCGGAGATCGTGTCGGTCCCTGCTTCCGGGTCAGTCGTGTCGTCGAAACCGGTCAGGGTGTCGTTGCCAATCGTGCCCGTAATGGTCGGCATACCCAAACTCCAAGACAAACGAGAACTGCTCTATAGCAGCATGTTACCCGGGGCTGTCCGGCAGAACAACCCGATGTTGTAGCCTGTCCAGTGCGACGGCCCATTCCAGGGTAGCAAGGATGGTCGCCGAGACAGGACGTTCTGGAGGCCTTTTCAGTATCCCCGCCCGATGTCCGCTCCCCACCCGTTACCGACGTTCGAAGCGTCCGCTATCAGGCTCATCAATGTATGCGATAGCCCTGATACCAAGGCGCGGATCGTCCCCAAACCCCTTTAAATTCAACGCCCGGCTCTGACGAGAGCCATTTTACGCGCCCTGGTTCGAAACGGCCGGACAATGCCGGGCATGACCCAGACCGACCACAGACCGCCCCGCCTCACCGCCGAAACCTGGGGCCACGCCCGCGAGGACTTCATCGCCGGCGTCAGTTGCGCCGTCATCGCCGAACGCTACGGCACGACCGACCGCAGCGTCCGCCGCCGCGCGGCCCTCGAGGGCTGGCGACGCCGTGATTTCCTGCCTGCACGTGTGGCCCCGCCGCCGCCCTGGATGGCCGGGCCGCGCACCAAAGACGAGGAGATGGAGACCGATCCGGCGCTGGAGGAGGTGGACGCGGCCGAGTCGACCTCCCGCTTCGGCCTCCTGTTCAACCCCCATCCCCGGACCCTGCGGCGCTTCGCCTTCCGCCAGGCGGCCGAGAACGCCGCCGTCGACCGGCCGCAGCAGGCCGTCGCCTGGATGCGGCTGTGCCAGCTCGTCGAGCGCTGCGGCGACGGTCTGGACAGCGACGCCGCCGCCTTCCGCGAGGTCGACTACGTCCGCGCCGCCTATCTGCACCGGATCAACGAGGCCATCGCCGAGGGGCGGGTGGAAGACGACGAGGCGGCGGCCGAGGAGGAGGCGGCGGAAGAGACCTGACCTCCCCCACCCGTGCACCCCGGCGCAGGCCGGGGTCCAGATCACAAACCGAAGCGGCCGGGATTTCGCACCTGAACGACTGATCGAGAGACAGCGTCTGCCATCTGGACCCCGGCCTTCGCCGGGGTGCACGGAGATTGAGGACCTGATCCCGAGTTTCGTCCGTTTCGTCCGTTTCGTCAGGGTGTTTTGCGTCAGGACCAGGGCACGAAACGGGACAGACGCGGGGCCCTAGGCCAGCTTCAGGCTCATCTCCCCGCCGATCCACTCGACCCGCGCCTGCGCCCGCGCGGCCTCGGCGGCGGCCGTGTTGCCCAAGGCGGCCTCGGCCTCGGCCAGGACGAAATAGCTGTAGGGGTCCATCGGCCAGTCGGTCAGCAGTTCCTCAATCTTCGCCTTGGCGCCGGCCGCGTCGCCATTGGCCAGCATCGCGGCGGCCAGGCTGCGGCGGGTCGGGAACCAGATGATCGGCGGGTCGCCGCCCTCCTCCTCCTGGCCCTGGATCTCGGCGGCGCGGGTGAAGGCGGCCACGGCCGCCGCCGCATTGCCCTCCAGCATCGCCGCCCGGCCTTCCAGCACGCGTTGCGAGACCTCGATGAAGTCCTTCATGTCGGCGGCCTGGGCGCCGGTGATGGCGTCGCCTTCGCGGATCGCCCGGATGGCCTCGGCCTCGGCGCGGACGGCGCCCGCATCGCCGGCCCGGGCCGCCGCCTCGCCGCGGCCGTAGCGCCAGTTGGCGCGCTGCACCGGCTTGTCTTCCGGCGGTTCCGCCAGGGCTGCGACCTGGGTGGCCGTGCCGAAGCGGCCGTAGATCGCATAGGCGTCGTTGGCCATCAGCTGACGCCACAGGTTCTCGGCCGGGATGTCGGGATAGGTCGACAGGAAGCCCTCGGCGAGCGCCAGCCCCTCCTCGGCCCCGCCCGCCATCAGGGCGCCGCCCATGCCGAAGTGGATGTTGTGGGCATGCAGGGCCATGCCGGTGATCCCGCCCGGAGGCGCGGCCAGCCGGTCATAGCGCTTGTCCAGGGCCACGGCCTCGACGTTGGATCGCATGGCGTCCCGGTAGCGCCCGACGCGATAGAAGGTGTGCGACGGCATATGCACCAGATGGCTGGCCGAGGGCGCCAGCCGGGCCAGCTTCTCGCCATAGGGAATGGCCTTGTGCGGGTCGTCGGACCACTCGGTCAGGTGGATGTAGAGGTGGATGGTGCCGGGGTCGTCGGGCGCCTTCGCCAGCGACGCCTCAAGGATGTCCATGGCCCGGACGATGCCGCGGTCCTTGGGCGCGCCGTCGTCGTCGAACCACTCATCGGCCTGCAGCATCCAGGCGTCGGCGGCGATGGCGGCGATCAGGGGGCTGTCGGGGTTGCGGCGAACGATCCGGTCCATGGCCCGGGCGAAGCGAACGCCCTGGCTGGCCTTGGCCCCGGAATAGCGCTGGATCAGGGCGTCGATCATCTGGCGCTGGACCGCAGTGGCGCCTCCCGCCTCGCGCCGGGCCAGCTGGGCCAGCCTGAGCCCGGCCCGCAGGGAGTCGTCATCCGTGCCGCCGCCGTTGAGGTTGGGCCCGGTCTCCCAGGCCTCGCCCCAGGCGCACAGGCCGCAGTCGGGATCGATGGCCCGCGCCCGGCGGAAGGCCCGGACCGATTCCTTGTGCTCGAAGGCCCAGCGCAGCCGCACCCCGTGGTCGAACCAGGCCTGGGCCTCCGGATTTGTGGTGTCGACAGGCCAGCTCGCGACCTCGCCGAAACCGGGCACCAGGACCATGGAGGCTTCCGGCGCGGCGTCCAGCACCGACCCGACCCGGCCGCATCCCCGGGGATTCTGCAACAGGGAGGCGCTCGCCTCCGCATCCGCCGCGGCCGTGGTCGCATCCGCGACGGCGGCCGGCCCCGCCAGACAGAGGGCGACGGCGGTGAAGGTGAGTAGTGTCAGTCGCATCGTCTTCCCCTCGATCCGAGGCGACGATCCTGCACCAGCCGCAGAGCGCTTCCAAGCGCCCCGATCGTCTCAGGGGTTTGGCAGGCTGTAGCTCAGGTCGTAGCGGTGTTCCCCGCCTTCGAGCGTCAGGGCGAAGTCCCCGCTGATCCCCGCCAGCGCTCCGGTGCCCGAGTTCGGCACGACGGTGATCGACAGCGTATAGCCCTCCAGGCTCATGTCGCCCCGATGAGCCAGCAGGAAGCCGCCCTCCTTGCCATCCAGCGTGCCAACCACCCGCTCCAGCGCGATATAGGTCCCGGTCGTGTCGCCCGGAGGCCCTCCCGTGAGCATCTGGCCGCTCGACACGCCGGTGATGCCGCCCTTGAAGCGCTTGATCAGACCATAGCGCGACAGGCCCAGTCCGGCCTCGACAACCTCTTCGTCGGCAGGGACCATTGCCACTTCGAAGGTTCCAACAGCGTGGTGCACGACGGTCTCCTGGGCCTTGGCGCTTCCGGCGGCCATGACCCCGATCGCGATCAACAGGCCGAGAACAGCCACGGCGAGATAGCCTCGGAGAGTCAGGGTGCGCATCGGTCGCTCCGGAACATTACAGGAACACCCTGTCTCCGAACCCGCGTTCCGTCAAGCTCAGATCAGCCCGCCCAGCGGCGAGGACGGATCGGCGTACATCTTCTTCGCCATACGCCCGGCCAGATAGGCCTCGCGCCCGGCGATGACGGCGTGCTTCATCGCTCGCGCCATGCCGATAGGATCGCGCGCCCCGGCGATGGCCGTGTTGGCGATCACGGCGTCGCAGCCCAGTTCCATGGCGATGGTGGCATCCGAGGCCGTGCCGACACCGGCGTCAACCAGCACCGGAACGCGTGCCTGCTCGACGATCAGCCGGATATTGACCCGGTTCTGGATGCCGAGACCCGATCCGATCGGCGAGGCCGCCGGCATGATCGCCGCCGCGCCCGCGTCTTCCAGCCGCCTGGCCATGACCACGTCGTCGGTGCAGTAGACCATGACGTCGAACCCGTCCTTGACCAGCAGGTCCAGGGCCCTGAGCGTCTCGATCATGTCGGGATACAGGTGCGCCGAGTTGGACAGAACCTCCAGCTTGACCAGGTCCCAGCCGCCTGCCTCGCGCGCCAGCCTCAGAGTCCGCACCGCGTCCTCGCCCGTGAAACAGCCCGCCGTATTGGGCAGGAAGGTGAACCGGTCCGGCTTCAGATAATCGACCAGCATCGGCTGGGACGGATCGCTGAGGTTCACCCGGCGCAGGGCCACGGTGACGATGTCGGCCCCCGCAGCCTCGGCCGCCGCCGCGTTCTGGGCATAGTCGGCGTATTTGCCGGTGCCCACGATCAGGCGCGAGTTGAAGCTGCGACCGGCGACGGTCCAGCGATCGGTCGGGAAATCGGCGGTCGGTGCGACGAAGGGAGCGTTCATCGCGCCAATCTAGGCCTGCGCGCCCGGGAACGGAACCCGCTCACCCGCCGCCGACGAACTGGACCAGCTCGATCCGGTCGCCGTTCTCCAGCGCCGTCACGGCATGCAGCGACCGGGGCACAAGGGCCAGGTTGCGCTCAACGGCGACCTTGCGAACGTCGAATCCGAGCTCTTCGACCAGCGCCAGGACCGTCCGCGCGGCCACCTCTCGCGTATCTCCGTTGACTTGAATGCGCATGTCGTTACGTCAACCTGACCTGTGCGGCGCAACCTCGGCTTTGACGAGCGACGCCGTTCCGCTAAAAGGCCCGCCCACCGAAGCGGCGAACCACTCTCATTGGCCCCGTCGCCAACCCATCCGGAGCGAATGCCCGAAACCCCCGTCCTCTACGTCCTGAACGGCCCCAACCTCAACCTCCTGGGGGTGCGGGAGCCGCACATCTATGGGCGCGAGACACTGGCCGACGTCCAGGCCCTGTGCGAGACGGCGGCTGAAGGCGCGACCGTGGTCTTCCGCCAGTCGAATCATGAAGGCGAACTGGTCGGCTGGATCCAGGAGGCTCGCACGGAAGCTGTGGCGCTCGTCATCAACCCGGCGGCCTACAGCCACACCTCCATCGCCCTGCTGGACGCGCTCAAGGCCCTGACGATCCCGGTCGTCGAGTGCCACCTGTCCAACCCGGCGGCCCGCGAGGAATTCCGGCGCCACTCCTACGTCTCGCTGGCGGCGACTGGCATCGTCTCCGGCTTCGGCGCCCATTCCTACGAACTGGCCGTCAAGGCCGCCCTCCGGCTGGCGCGGGAACGCTCCGCATCGCCTGCCCGTTGAACCCAGACCACAAGGCATAGCTCTCATGGCGACCGACAAGAAACTGGATAACGAGTCCTCGGTGGAGATCGACACCATGCTGGTCCGCCAGCTGGCCGACATTCTCAATGACACTTCGTTGACCGAAATCGAGGTCGAGCGCGGCGAGCTGCGCATCCGCGTCGCCCGCGAAATCACCGCCGCCCCGGTGATGCAGTACGCGTCGACTCCTGCCTACGCCCCGCAGGCCGCCGCAGCGCCCGTAGCCGCCGCAGCGCCTCTGTCCATGCCGTCGGACCCGGCCACGATCGTCGCCAAGTCGGGCGAGCAGGTGAAGTCGCCGATGGTCGGCACCGTCTATCTGCAGGCCTCGCCCGAGGCCCCGCCGTTCGCCAAGGTCGGCGACAAGGTCAAGAAGGGTCAGACCCTGCTGATCGTCGAGGCCATGAAGACGATGAACCCGATCCAGTCTCCACGCGACGGCGTCGTGCAGGAGATCCTGGTCGGCGACGCCCAGCCCGTCGAGTTCGGCGAACCTCTCGTCGTCCTCGAGGCCTGATCCCGTGTTCACCAAAGTCCTCATCGCCAACCGCGGCGAGATCGCGCTGCGTATTCACCGCGCGTGCAAGGAGATGGGCATCTCCACCGTCGCCGTGCACTCGGAAGCCGATCGCGGCGCCATGTGGGTGCGGCTGGCGGACGAAAGCGTCTGCATCGGCCCGGCCCCGGCCGCGAAATCCTACCTGAACATCCCGTCGATCATCGCGGCCGCCGAGATCACCGGCGCCCAGGCGATCCACCCGGGCTACGGCTTCCTGTCCGAGAACGCCCGCTTCGCCGAGATCGTCGAGGCTCACGGCATGACCTTTATCGGTCCAAAACCCGAGCACATCCGGGTCATGGGCGACAAGATCAGCGCCAAGCAGACAGTGCTGGAAGCCGGCATCCCCTGCGTGCCCGGCTCGGCCGGCGAGGTCGAGACGATTGAGGCCGCCATCGAGGCGTCGAAGACGATCGGCTTCCCGCTGATCGTCAAGGCGGCTGCGGGCGGCGGCGGACGCGGCATGAAGGTCGCCCTGACCGCCGAAGATCTCGTCGAGGCCGTCCAGACCGCCCAGACCGAGGCCAAGGCCGCCTTCGGCAACGGCGCGGTCTATATGGAGCGCTACCTTCAGAAGCCCCGCCACATCGAGATCCAGGTCGTGGCCGACAGCCACGGCAACGTCGTCCACCTGGGCGAACGCGACTGCTCGCTGCAGCGTCGCCACCAGAAGGTGCTGGAAGAGGCCCCGTCGCCTGCCTTGTCGGCCGCCGAACGCATCCAGATCGGCGAGGTCGTCAACAAGGCCATTGGCAAGATCGGCTACCTCGGCGTCGGCACCATCGAGTTCCTGTGGGAGGACGGCGAGTTCTTCTTCATCGAGATGAACACCCGGCTGCAGGTCGAACACCCGGTCACCGAAGCCGTCACCGGCGTTGACCTGGTCCGCGAACAGATCCGTATCGCCGCCGGCCTGCCGCTCTCGTTCACGCAAGACGATATCCACTTCGAGGGCCACGCCATCGAGGTCCGGATCAACGCCGAAAACTCGGAAACCTTCGCCCCCTCGCCCGGCACGGTCACCGACTTCCACGCCCCCGGCGGGCTGGGCGTGCGGCTGGATAGCGCCATCTACGCCGGCTATTCGATCCCGCCCTACTACGACAGCCTGATCGGCAAACTGATCGTCCACGGCCGCGACCGCGCCGAGTGCGTCGCCCGGCTCAAGCGCAGCCTGAACGAGATGGTCATCGGCGGCATCGATACGACCATTCCCCTGTTCCAGAAGCTGTTGAACGAGCCCGACATCCTGTCCGGTGACTACGACATCCACTGGCTGGAGAACTGGGCCAAGCGTCAAAAGACCGACGCCTGACGTGACCGATCCGGCGGCCAGCGCCTTCACGCCGCCGGATCCGTTTGACGCCCACGCCCTGTTGCAGTGCTACGCCCACGGCGTCTTTCCAATGGGCGAGGACAGGGATGATCCGCGCGTCTATCTGGTCGAGCCCGAGCAGCGGGGCGTCATCGCGCTCGACCGCTTCCACATTCCCGCCCGTCTGCGCCGCACGATCCGCAACGAACCGTTCGTCGTGCGCGTCGATACGGCCTTCAACGCCGTCCTGCATGCCTGCGCCGCATCCGGGCCAGGGCGCGAGGAAACCTGGATCAACGACCCCATCATGCGCCTGTATCTCGACCTGCATATGCGGGGTCACGCCCACAGCATCGAATGCTGGAGAGACGAGGTCCTGGTCGGCGGCCTCTACGGCGTGACCCTGGGGGGCGCCTTCTTCGGCGAGAGCATGTTCAGCCGGGCCACAGACGCCTCAAAGGTCGCGCTCGTCCATCTGGTGGCGCGGCTTCGGCTTGGCGGCTGGCGACTGCTCGACGCCCAATTCCGCACGCCGCATCTGGATCAGTTCGGTCTGCTGGAAATCCCGCAGCGGGCCTATCTGAAACGCTTGGCCGACGCCTTGCCCGTGATACCGGACACGTCCGCCCTCACCCGCCCGCTGTCAGGCGTGGAGGCCGTAACCTATGCCTTGCAGCCCACGACCCAGGCATCATAGATCGGGTGTTGCAGCCCGCTGATGGCCGGGCTCGACGAGAACATCCAGCCCCGGAAGATCTGGCGCGGCGCGGCGCCGGCTGCCTTCGGCTGCAGCGTCACATCGACATAGGCGATGGCGTCCGAGACCAGTTCGTTCTCCGCCGAGACCTCGCAGGCGCGGGCGGTGAAGATCAGCGCCTGGTTGAAGCGTACCGGGCGACCGCCGACCTCGACCTCGAACCGCATGCTTTCGGCCGTGATCTTGTCGATCGCCTCGATGATGGCGACGCGGCGACGCTGGCGCGGGAGCACGGTATCGGCGGCGAGGCGTTTGGCCTTGTCCGCTTCAGACTCGGCGTCCTCGTCTTCCTTGTCCGCGTCATCCGCTCCCTCGGCGTCGGCCTCATCCCCTTGAAGAGCGGCCGTCTCGATCTGGATCGCGGGCGTCGGCGGAGTAATAGCGATGGGCACGGCCGGGGCCGGATCACCAGCGGGCGCGGCCTCGTCGGTCTGCGGCGTCGATCTCAGGACGTCGCCGATGGGATCGGGCGCCGGGGTCGCATCCTGGGCCGGCGCATTCTGCCAGCCGCCCGCGACCACGCCGCCCGAGACGGCCAGTCCGACGACCGCCGTGCCGATCAGCAGGATGCGAGCACGGTTCATTCGGGCTTCCAGGCCTCGTAGTCGCCGGTCGCTGCCGGGCGCACGCCCTCCTCCAGCAGTGACCCTTGCGGGTGCCAGGCCAAAGGCGTTCCGGTCATGTTGGGGCGGTGATCCAGTTCCCAGCGACGGCGCGGCAACGGCGCCTCGGTCGGCGGTTCATCGAAGGTATAGTGCAGCCAGCCGTGCCAGTCGGGCGTCACCTTCGACGCCTCGGCATATCCGTCGTAAACGACCCAGCGGCGCTTGCGGCCGTCGTAGCTGATGTTATCGCGCGACTGATAATAGCGGTTGCCGTTCTCGTCGGTCCCGATCAGTTCGCCGCGCTTGGCGATGGTGAAGAGGGTGCCGATCGTCGCGCCGGACGTCCAACCGAAGATTCTGCCGAGCACGAGGCGATTCCAGTCCAGATTCGGATCGGCGGGAGCCCCGATCCACTCGCCCGATCATAGAAACCGGCCGCGTCCGCGTCCAGCGTCCAACCCAAATCACATGGAGCAACATCTTGGGGGTAACCTCGCCTCAAACCGCTACATCTATTGCAGCGACCTTGCGGAGCGCCCTAGGCTGGCGAAACGATCCTGTCCGGGCCTGCGAATGCGTTTCACCCCCTTCCTGACCGACCTGTCCGCCTCCGTCGTGTGCGAAGGGCGCGAGATCGAGCGCGCTGACCGCGTCATCAGGGTGCTGGCGCCTGCCGGCTGGAGCGACGCCAGGGTCGAGGCGTGGCTGGACTGGTACGACCAGTCGCCCGACGACTGGCCCCGCCTCGAGGGGGCGCCGACCCGCACCGCAGCCGCCGGCCCCCCCGTCCTGGACGGCGCCCTGGATCGCTGGGCCGCCCGCCTCGCCGCCTGGGGCCGTTCCACCGGCATATTCCCGTCCGCGATCGCTGCCGACACCTTCGCTTCGGAGCTGGTCGCCAGCGTCATTCTGGGGCTGGCCGCGCCGTCCTCGGTCCTGATGGAGGGCGCGCGGACTCCCCCTGCAGCCGAGGATCAGCCCGGTCCGACGCGCAACGCGACCGTCTTCGATCTCGGCGACGCCGGGGTGCGCGCGCGATTCGAAAGCGACACGGCGCGGCGGCGCACTGCGCGCGTCACCGCCCACGCCCTGTCCGGGGTCACCCGCACCCTGCGGGCCGTGACCGACGCGGTCAGGCGTTGCGACGGCCCGGCGTCGATATGCTCCGACCCCGCCGCCAACCCGGTCCTGGGCCGCGCCGCCCTCGCAGCCCGCCGGGCCGGCGCCGACGACACGGCCATCCTGGACGCCATCGCCCGGCGAGTGTTCTCCGCCCCCGAACCGGAACCGCTGAAACAGACGCGGGTCGTCGCGGTGTCCGATCCCGATTCGCCGATGGACGCCCCGCTGCGCGCCGCCGCCGACGGCTGTCTGGCCGACGACCTGATCGTGGCCTTCTCCGTGCGCGATGCGGAGGCCGCCGCCGATCTGGCCATCGCTCCGGGCTGCGCCATCGCCCTGCCCGCCGTGGCCGCCGCCCTGCCGGACATGATCGCAGGCCTGGATGCCCTCGCCCGGCTGTGGACGACGGCGCTGGAGATCGAGGTCGCCTGCGGCTTCGCCCCCGACGGCCGTCTGGCCCGACGGCGTCACGCCGTGCGGCCGGTTGTCCTGACTCTGGTGGGCGGGCTCGACTGGCTGGCGTCCCAGGCCGACGGAGCGATCAACGAGACCGAGTTCGTGGCCGCCTCAGGCCTGCTGGCGGCGTCAGCCTCCCTGGCCTCCAGCGAACTGGCCGAGACCCTGCGCCCCGCCGCCGACTGGCCCGTCGCCGCCGAGACCATCCTCGCCGCCCTTGCGGCGCGCGAGGCGCGCCTCGCCGACCTGACGAGCGATCTGGGGCGGGCCGCAGCCCTGCGTACCGCCCAGGCCCACGCCGCCGCGAGCGCGTCCGGTCGCCGCCAGTGCCTCATCGCCACCCTGTCAGCGGACGCGGAGCGGGATCTGCGGCTGGGCGTCGCCCCTCTGTCCGGCCTCGAAGTCTTCCAGACCCGCGACGGCGAGATGGTTCGCCGCCTGCATCCGACGCTGGCCGCCGCGATCGCCGCCCAGGGCGGCGACGTGGAGGGCGCCGAGCGCTGGCTGCTGGGCCGTCGGACGTTGATGGACTCGCCGGCCCTCGGCCATGCCGAACTCTCGGCGAAAGGGTTCACCGAACTGGAGCTGGAAGCCGTCGAGACGGCTCTGACCCATGTCGAGCGGCTCGAAGACGCCTTTAGAGCGCCGACCCTGGAAGCCGGCTTCATCCGCGATGTCCTGGGCATCGATCAGGAGACCCTGATACAAGGCGGGCTGCTGGCCCAGCTGGCGTCCCCCGATGAAATCGCGGCAGCGACGGAGCATGTGTTCGGGCATCGGGACCTGTCCGCCTGGCCCAGCACGCCCACCCGACTGAAGACCGTTCTCGCCGACCTCGATGCCGCAGCCGCCGCGCTCGTGCGCGCGGCGGAGCCGTCGAGCGACGTCGCGGACATGACATCGGTGCAGCTGCCCAGCCGGGCGGGCATCGGCGCGGCCATGGCCATGCTGACCCAGGCCGCATCCGAGGGCCGCCGCGCGATTCGTCTGTCGCGCCGTCAGGCAGCGAACCAGCCCCTGCTTCTGCTGCCGGACGTCGAACCGGCCCGGCGCGCGCCGGAACCCGCTCCCTCGCCCCGTCCCGCCAGGACCGAGCGCGTGGTCGAACGGGTCATCGAGCGCGTCCGCACTCGCCGAAAACTCCCCGACCGCCGCAAGGGCTATATCCAGAAGGCCGCCGTAGGGGGCCACAAGGTCTATATCCACACCGGCGAATACGAGGACGGCGAGCTCGGCGAGATCTTCATCGACATGCACAAGGAAGGCGCCGCCTTCCGCAGCCTGATGAACAATTTCGCCATCGCGGTCTCGATTGGCCTGCAATACGGCGTGCCGCTGGACGAGTTCGTCGACGCCTTCGTCCTGACCCGGTTCGAGCCGGCCGGGCGGGTCACCGGCAACGATTCGATCGGCTCCGCGACCTCGATCCTCGACTACATCTTCCGCGAGTTGGGCGTCAGCTACCTGGATCGGCACGAGCTGGCCAACGCCGACGCCGAGCCCCTGGACGCCGACGGTTTGGGCTCTGGCAAGGCTGACGAACTGGTCCCGGCGGCCCGTTTCATCTCCAAGGGCTTCGCGCGGGGCGCCACGCCTGACAATCTGGTCGTCCTGCCCTTCGGCCGCCGCACCGAGGCGCCCGTCGTCAGCGGCGACCACAGCGAGGCCGATGCCTGCCCCGCCTGCGGCGACTTCACCCTGCAACAGCGTGGGGCGGCCTGGATCTGCGACACCTGCGGGATCGCGCCCCAGATGCGCGGATAGGCGCAAATGTCCGGGTTCAGTTGCCCGCTCCGCGTCCGCTGGGGCGAGGTCGATGCCCAGGGCGTCGTCTTCAATCCCAACTATTTCGCCTATGCCGACGTCGCCGCGACTGAATTCTTCCGCGCCGCCGGCGTGTTGACCGACGACCATCCAGACATGGCCCAGAGCTATGTCGTCGACGCGCGGGCCAGCTTTCGCAGCTCGGCCCGGTTCGACGACCTTCTGGACATGGAGGTCTCCCTGCCCCGTATCGGTCGCTCCAGCTATGAGCTTCGCGTCGATATCCGGCGCGACGGCCAGATCCTGACCGACGTCTCGTTGACCTATGTCCGCGCCCTGGAGGGCAGGTCCGAACCGCTCTCCGACGCCTATCGCGCCATGCTCGCCCGCGTGGCGGCTCCCGACTGAGCACGGTTCAACAGATCGTAAGCACCTGTGCGCTAACCACAGGGCGACGAACGCCGCCGGTTCGCCGGCTTCGGAGCACGACCGCCTTGAAACGCCTCATCCTCGCCGCCGCCGCCCTGACCCTTATCGCCGCCCCGGCCCTTGCCCAGAACGCCGGCCAGATCGCCCGCGTGCGCGGAGGGGCCAGCTGTTCAGGGTGCAACCTGTTCCAGGGCGATTTCTCGGGGCTGGAGGCCCGCGGCCTGAACCTCAGCGGCTCCAGGCTGCGCCAGGCGGACCTCAGTCTTGCAGAGATGAACCGCACGCGATTCTCCGGCGCTGACCTGCGCGACGTAGAGGCCTACGGCGGTGTCTTCTCCAGCTCGAACTTCAACCGCGCCGACCTGACCAACGCCAGCTTCGTCGGGACCTATCTGGAAGGCTCCAGCTTTTCGGGCGCGACCCTGACCGGGACAAACTTCTCCGGAGCCCAACTGGCGCGCGCCACGGGCCTGACCCAGAGCCAGCTGAACCGGGCCTGCGGCGACGCCGCGACGACCCTGCCCGGAAGTCTGCGCATTCCCGCCTGTTGAAGACCTCCATCCTTACCGCGATTTAAGTAGGGTTTCCGGTGATCAGAGATCATCTATGGGGTGTGAAACAGACCGTGACTTTTTCCAGCCACCTGTCGGCCGCCCTGCCGGCGCTCGCGCTGTTCGCCGGCCTTTCGGCGCTTGCGGCTCCTGCGGCGGCCGAGGTCGGCCTGTCGATCCAGGACCGCGACGTGACCCGGATGGTCTCGCTGGGCGGGTCCTGCAACCGCTGCGAGCTGTCGGGCCGCAACCTGGCCGGCGCGACCTTCACCGGCGCCAGCTTCCAGGGCGCGATGCTGGTCGGGGCGGACATGCGCGGCGCTGAACTGGTCGGCTCCAATTTCTCGAACAGCGACTTCACCGACGCAAACATGACCGGTGTGCAGATCCAGGGATCGAACTTTGGCGGCGCGGTCTTCATCAACGCCAATATCAGCGGAGCGGAGGCCCAGGGCGCCGTCTTCAGCCGCGCTGATCTCAGCCGGGCCAACCTGTCGGGCGCCGAACTCATGGGCGCGAACATGAACGGCGCGGTCCTGTCAGGGACCAATCTGTCCAACGCCGAGCTGTTCGGTGCCACCTTGGCCAACGTAAGCGCGCGCGGCGCCTCCTTCGCCAACGCCGAGATGAACGCGGCCAACATGGCCAACGGCGACTTCAGCGCCGCCAACTTCAGCAACGCCCAGCTGGACGGAGCCCGCCTGTCCCGGGGGATCTTCGGCCGGGCCCGTTTCACCGACGCCTCGATGCGCCGGGCCGACATCCGGGGCGCCGACCTGTCGAGCGCCCGGGGCCTGACCCAGGCCCAGATTGCGCAGGCCTGCGGCGACTCCTCGACCCGCCTGCCGAACGGTCTCAGCGTCCGGAGCTGCGGCTCCCGGGTCATGATCCGGACGCCTGCGCCGCCGGTCCCGCCCGCACCTCCGGCGCCGCCCTCGCCGCGCCGCAACTTCGCCAGCGCCGACCACTGATCGCGGCGGCCGCCGAAGCCGCCGCTGTGTGAGCCGAAGCCCTACTTCAGCGGCAGGCTCTGACGGATGTGCAGTTCCTTGTACTGACGGTCCGCAACCTCGGCCGGCGCGCTCATCAGCAGATCCTGGCCCTGCTGGTTCAGCGGGAAGGCGATGACCTCGCGGATGGCGACCTGGTTAGCCAGCAGCATGACGATGCGGTCGATGCCGGGGGCCAGGCCGCCGTGCGGCGGCGCGCCATAGCGGAAGGCGTTCAGCATGCCGCCAAACTGCTCCTCGACCACCGAGGCGTCGTAGCCGGCGATCTCGAAGGCCTTGAGCATGATCTCGGCCTTGTGGTTCCGGATCGCGCCCGAGCACAGCTCGTAGCCGTTGCAGACGATGTCGTACTGATAGGCGCGGATGGTCAGCGGGTCCTGGGTTTCCAGAGCCTCCAGCCCGCCCTGCGGCATCGAGAAGGGGTTGTGCGAGAAGTCGACCTTCTTCTCTTCCTCGGACCATTCGAACATCGGGAAGTCGACGATCCAGCAGAACTTGAACTGCGCCTCGTCGACCAGCTTCAGCTCAGTGGCGACGCGGGTGCGGGCCAGGCCGGCGAACTTGGCGAAGACCGACGGCAGGCCGGCGGCGAAGAAGGCGGCGTCGCCCTTGCCGAGACCCAGGGCGGTCATCAGCGCGTCGGTGGCCTCGCCCAGGTTCTTGGCGATCGGGCCGCCCCAGGCATTGTTGTCATCCGACCAGAAGATGTAGCCGAGGCCCGGCTGGCCCTCGCCCTGGGCCCAGGAGTTCATTCGGTCGCAGAAGGCGCGCGAGCCGCCGGTCGGGGCGGGAATCGCCCAGACGGCGTTCTTGGCGTCGGCGCCGAGGATCTTGTTGAACAGGCCGAAGCCGCCGTCGCGGAAATGCTCCGAGACGTCCTGCATCTTGATCGGGTTGCGGGTGTCCGGCTTGTCGGTGCCGTACCACTTCATCGACTGTGCGTAGGTCAGGCGTTCGAAGCCGGCATGCTCCAGCGTCTGGCCGAAGTCGTTGGTGAAGGTATGGGCGCCGTCGATCGCCGAGACCGGCTTGCCGTCGGCGAACTCTTCGAACACGCCGTGCATGACCGGCTCGATGGCGGCGAAGACGTCTTCCTGGGTGACGAAGCTCATCTCGACGTCGAGCTGGTAAAACTCCAGCGACCGGTCGGCGCGCAGGTCCTCGTCGCGGAAGCAGGGGGCGATCTGGAAATAGCGGTCGAAGCCCGAGACCATGAGCAGCTGTTTGAACTGCTGCGGGGCCTGCGGCAGGGCGTAGAACTTGCCGGGGTGCAGGCGCGACGGCACGAGGAAGTCGCGCGCGCCTTCGGGGCTGGAGGCCGTCAGGATCGGGGTCTGGTACTCGAGGAAGCCCTGGCCGACCATGCGCTGGCGGATCGAGGAGATCACCCGCGAGCGCAGGACGATGTTCTTGTGCAGGGTCTCGCGGCGCAGATCGAGATAGCGGTGCTTGAGGCGGATTTCCTCGGGGTATTCCGGCTCGCCGAAGACCGGCAGCGGCAGTTCGGCGGCCTCTGACAGGACCTCGACGCCGGTGGCGCGCAGTTCGATCTCGCCGGTCGGCAGGTTCGGGTTCACCACCGAGGCGTCGCGGGCGACCACTTCACCGTCCACGCGGATCACGCTTTCGGCACGCACGCGCTCGACGGCGTCAAAGCCCGGGGTCTCGGGGTGGAAGACCAGCTGGGTCAGGCCGTAGTGGTCGCGCAGGTCGATGAACAGCAGACCGCCGTGGTCGCGCTTGCGATGCACCCAGCCGGACAGACGCACATTGGAGCCTGCGTCAGAAGACCGGAGGGCGCCGCAGGTGTGGGAGCGATAGGCGTGCATGTCGGACATCGGGGGGAAAATCGTCTGAATCGGCCGCGAAACGGCGGGAATTGGAAGCGGCGTAAGGCGCATCCGCGCCCCCGAAAGTCAAGGTCGGACGCCGGTTTCGGGACCTGCGCGACTCCAAGAACGGAGTCGATAGAGTCGGCAGAGTCTACACGTTCGCGGCCGACGTCCGAGCCAGCCCCGTAGTCTATACCCGCAGACCGCCAAGGCGCGGACGAGAGGCCTCGATGCCCGCCCGCCGGGAAGAGGCGCCTTCCAGACCGTCGAATGACTTTTTATGTTCGACGTCAGAAGCGGTCGCAGCGGTCCACAGGGCCGGATCGTCTGTCCACGTCGCAAGACAATCCCGTATCAGGACAATCCGGGCGATCTGCTATGGTGAAGCCATGTCGGCGCGCCCTCCCCTTCGCGAACAGCTCAGACTGCCCCTGACCCGGGCGGCGTCGCATGGCGCGACGGCCTTCGTGCGCTCGGCGTCCAACGCCTATGCCGTCGATGCGCTCGCCGCCTGGCCCGACAGCGCGGGTCAGGTCATGGCCATCTGCGGTCCTGCCGGATGCGGCAAGAGCCATCTGGCCGCCCTCTGGGCCGAACGGGTCGGCGCCATCCCCCTGAACGGGGCCGAGGCGGCGCTGGCCGATCCGCTTGAACTGGAGGGCCGCCCTGTCCTGCTGGACATCGCGCAGGACGCCGACGACGAGACCCTGTTCCACCTGATCAACCTGGCCCAGCACGACGGCGGCGCCCTGTTGATGGTCTCGCGGCCCTCGCCGCGTCGCTGGCATGTGGCGGTGCCGGATCTGCGGTCGCGGCTCGATGCGGTGCGGGTGGTGGCGATGGAGGCCCCGGACGACACGGTCCTGTCGGCTATTCTGACCGCCCGTTTCGCCGAACACAGCATCACGCCGGGTGACGGCGTGATCGACTACCTGGTCAGACGCATCGACCGGTCGGCGGCCGCCGTCGCCGACGTGGTCGACCGGCTGGATGCGGAGCACAGGCCGGTCACGCGGACATTGGCGCGGCAGGTGCTGGAGGCCAGCGACGACCTGTTCGACGAGGCGCCTGAAGATGACGGCGGATCAGGCTTGCAGCCGTAACAATCGCGCCCCACAACCGGCCCATGTCCGACGCCGCCATAGCCGATGCCACCCGGGGCGAGGAAGTCCCATCTTCCCGAGCGCCCCAGCTGCACCTGGACGAGGGCCTGATGGCCTCGCCCACACGGTTCTTCAATCGCGAGATCAGCTGGCTGGCCTTCAACGCCCGGGTTCTCGAAGAAGCCGCGAACCCCAGCCACCCGCTGCTGGAACGGCTGCGGTTCCTGTCGATCTCGGCCAATAACCTCGACGAGTTCTTCATGACCCGCGTCGCCGGTCTGAAGGGTCAGGTGCGCGAACGGGTGCGGGTGCTGTCCGCCGATGGCCTGACGGCCGCCGAACAGCTTGAAAAGGTCAACGTCGCCGCCGGCGAGCTGATGGACGAACAGCAGGAACGCTGGCGCCAACTGCGCAAGGAACTGACAGGGGCGGGGATCGAGGTTGTTCAGCCGGGCAAGATCACCAAGACGGACAAGGAACGGCTTGAGCCCGAATTCCTGAACCAGCTTTTCGCCGTGCTGACGCCGCTGGCCATAGACCCGGCGCACCCCTTCCCCTTCTTGCCCAACCTCGGCTTTTCCCTGGCGCTGAAGCTGCGCCGGAACCGGGACAACAAGACGCTTTATGCGCTGGTGCCCGTGCCGACCCAGGTGCGGCGCTTCTGGGAACTGACCGGCGACGGGCGGTCGGTGAAGGGGCGCAGGCGGTTCATCTCGCTCGAAAACGTCTTGCTGCTGTTCATCGAGCACCTGTTCCCGGGCCACGAGGTGCTCGAGAAGGGCGTGCTGCGCCTGATCCGCGACTCGGACATCGAGATCGAGGAGGAGGCCGAGGACCTGGTGCTGGAGTTCGAGGAGGCGCTGAAACAGCGTCGTCTGGGCTCTGTCGTGCGGGTGAAGATCGAGGCGTCGATGCCAGCCGATCTGCGCGATTTCATCATCGGCGAACTGGAAGCCGCGCCCCAGGATGTCGTTCTGGTCGACGGCATGCTGGGCCTGGCGCAGATGGGCGAACTGATCCCCTCCGGCCACCCGGACCTGAAGTTCCCCGGCTATGAGCCCCGCTATCCGGAACGGGTTCGCGACCAGGGCGGCGACGTCTTCGCCGCAGTGCGCGAGAAGGACATCCTCATCCACCACCCGTTCGAGAGCTTCGATGTGGTGGTGCAGTTCCTGCGGCAGGCGGCGCGCGACCCCAACGTCATCGCCATCAAGCAGACGCTGTATCGCACCTCCAAGGACAGCCCGATCGTTGCGGCCCTGATTGAGGCGGCCGAGAACGGCAAGAACGTCGTGGCCCTGGTCGAGATCAAGGCCCGGTTCGACGAGGAGGCCAACCTGCGCTGGGCCCGCGCCATGGAGCGGGCCGGGGTCCACGTCGTCTTCGGCTTCGTCGAATACAAGACCCACGCCAAGCTCAGTGTCGTCGTGCGGCGCGAGGGCGATGCGTTGAAGACCTACTGTCACTTCGGCACCGGCAACTATCACCCGATCACGGCCAAGATTTACACCGACCTTAGTCTGTTCTCCTCCGATCCCGTGCTGGCCCGCGATGCGTCGCGGGTGTTCAACTACATCACCGGCTATGCCCAGCCCGAGGATCTGGAGGCGCTGGTCGTCTCGCCCCTGAACATGAAGTCGACGCTGATCGAGCTGATCGGCAAGGAGATGTCGGCGGCGGCCAAGGGCAAGCCGGCGGCCATCTGGGTCAAGCTCAATGCCCTGGTCGATCCAGAGATCATCGATGCCCTGTACCGCGCCAGCCAGTGGGGCGTGCGGATCGAGCTGGTCGTGCGCGGCATCTGCTGCCTGCGTCCCGGCGTGCCGGGCCTGTCGGAGAATATCCGCGTCAAGTCGATCGTCGGCCGGTTCCTGGAACACAGCCGGATCATCTGTTTCGCCAACGGCAAGGACCTGCCGCACGACAAGGCAAAGCTCTTCATTTCCTCGGCCGACTGGATGACCCGCAATCTGGACCGGCGCGTCGAGATCATGACCCCCGTGTTCAACGCCACGGTCCACGACCAGGTGCTGGACCAGATCATGGTCGCCAACCTGAAGGACGACGCCCAGAGCTGGGTTCTGGGCGCCGACGGCGGCTACACCAGGGTCACGCCGGCCGATCCGGCACGGCCCTTCTCGGCCCACAAATACTTCATGACCAACCCAAGTTTGTCGGGACGCGGCCGCAAGGTGAAGACCCGGCCGGAAGCGCTGCGCTACGATCGGCCCGGTCAGTGAACGCACTCTATGCGACGCCGCGCGAGGCGGCGGTGATCGACATCGGCTCGAACTCCGTCCGCATGGTGCTGTACCGGCTGGAAGGCCGCGCCATCTGGACCGTGTTCAACGAAAAGGTCCAGGCCGGCCTCGGCCGCGACCTGCCGGAGACCGGCAGACTGTCGCCGGAGGGCGTCGAGCTGGCGATGACGACGCTGCGCCGGTTCGCGGCCGTGCTGGAGGGGGTGCGTCCCGCCTACACCTTCGTCGCCGCCACCGCCGCCGTGCGCGAGGCCGCAGACGGCCCGGACTTCTGCGACCGCGTCGCCGCCACTACGGGCCTGCGCGTCCGCGTCCTGACCGGCGAGGAGGAGGCGAAATACGCCGCCCTGGGCGTCCTGGCCGGAGAGCCGCGCTCGACCGGCGTCGCCGCCGACATGGGCGGGTCCAGCCTGGAGCTTATCAAGGTCGGCGACGGGACCGCGTCGTCAGGCATCACCCTGCCGCTCGGGCCGTTCAGCCTGGCCGATCCGAGAGGGTTCGACGCCGGGCGACTGCGCGCCACGATCGCGGAACGGCTGAGACCGGCGGCGAAACGGTTCGCCGCCGACGAACTCCATGCCGTGGGCGGCGGCTGGCGCTCTCTGGCACAGTTGCACATGGAAATGAGCGGCTATCCGCTCCGCATCGTCCACCAGTACGCGATGAGCGCCGAAGACGCGCGCGGGGTGGCCCGACTGGTGGCCCAACAATCGAAGGCCTCGCTCGACCGCCTTCCGGGCGTCTCAAAACGCCGCGCCGAGACCCTGCCCTACGCCGCCTTGGTGCTGGAGGGACTGATCGATACCCTGGGACTGAAGACGCTCACCTTCTCGGCCTGGGGCCTGCGCGAGGGCCTGCTCTACGAGACGCTGGATCAGGATGAGGCCCCCGCCGATCCGCTGATCGCCGGATCCGCCGCCCTGGGGGCGCGCCAGGGCATTTCGCCGGCCATGCCAGCCGCCCTTAACGCCTGGCTCGCCGATGTCATCGCCGCCTTGCCCGTGGCCTTCGACCGCGAACGCGACGCCGTCCTCGCCGCCGCGGCCTGCCGCCTCGCTGACCTCGGGGCCCGGCTTCATCCCGATCACCGGCTGGAACTGGTGTTCGATCAGGTGCTGCGCGCGCCGATCCCGGGCCAGACCCACCCCGAGCGCGTGTGGCTCGCCTGCGCACTGAACGGTCGCTACGGCGGCGGGGCCTCGACGCCCGCGCCGGCTGCCGTCACCCGCCTTCTCAGCGATGACGCGCGGGTCAGCGCCCGGGCCCTGGGCCTGGCCATGCGGCTGGGCTGCGACCTGTCGGGCCGCTCGCCCCAGTTGCTGGCCAACGCCTCGGTGACCGTGAAGAACGGCGCGCTGAAGCTGACCGCGTCGCCCGGCTATGCCGACGTGCTGCTGGGCGAACAGACCCGTCGCCGCGCCAAGGCCCTGGCCGAGGCCATGGGGCTGAAGCTGGAGATCTGAACGGGCGGCCTATTCGATCTCGACGACCTCGACCCGGGCCCCATTGAGGACCAGGGCGATCTCGCCGCGCTTGAGTTTGAGCGCATCCTCGCCGAACAGCTGACGCCGCCAGCCGGTCAGGGCGTCGACCCCGGCATTGTCGTCGATGGCGATCCGCTCCAGGTCGGCGACATTGGCGATCAGCTTGGACGCCACGCCGGCATTGTCGCTCTTGGCCTTCAGCAGCACCTTGAGCAGTTCGACGACCGAGGGCGGAGCCGGCTGGTTGTGGGCCGGGCGGTCCAGCTTGGGCGCATAGGCCTCCGGATCGGCCATGACCCGCTTCAGCTCTTCCGTCAGTTCGAGGCCCAGGCGCGAGCCGCCGAATCCCTTGGGCACGGAGCGCAGGCGGTTGAAGGCCTCGACGTCCATCGGGGCCTGGGTCGCGATCTCGTCGATCGCCTCGTCCTTGAGGATGCGGCCGCGCGGCTGGTCGCGATCCTGAGCCGCCTTCTCGCGCCACACCGCCGTGGCCTTGAAGGCCGCCAGATATTTCGCGTTGTACTTCTTGGGTTTCAGCCGCTTCCAGGCCTTCTCCGGATCGGTGTCGTAGAGGGCCGGATCGACCAGATCCTCCATCTCCGAGGTCACCCAGTCGAGGCGGCCATCCTTCTCCAGCCGATCGCGCAGCTTGGGATACAGGGCCGCCAGGTGGGTCACGTCGCCGATCGCATAGGTCAGCTGGGCGTCGGAAAGGGGCCGACGCGACCAGTCGGTAAACCGGCTGCCCTTGTCGAGGTCGATGCGCAGCATCTGGCGGACCAGCCCGTCATAGGCGACCTGATCGCCGAACCCGGCCGCCATCGCGGCGACCTGGGTGTCGAACATCGGCCTCGGCATGGCGCCCAGCTTGACGAAGATTTCCGTGTCCTGCCGCGCGGCGTGGAAGACCTTCACGATCTTCGGATCGCGCAGGATGTCCAGGAACGGCTCCAGGTCCAGGCCCTCGGCCTGCGGATCGATGATGGCCTCATGCTCCGGCGTGGCGGCCTGGATCAGGCACAGCTTGGGCCAGTAGGTCGTTTCCCGCATGAACTCGGTATCGACCGCGATGAACGGAGCTTGGGCGACGGCCGCGCAGAACTGAACCAGCGCGTCATTAGTGGTGATCGGCGTCATTGAAATGCTATAGCCCCCCGCGACGCGGTCGTGGCAAGAGCCGCGACCATATTTCCGCACCGATTCCAGGCCCGTGAGCGATGAGCGACAATAAAGACCCATTGCCGAACGGCCTCACCTACGCCGATGCAGGGGTGGATATCGACGCCGGCGACATGCTGGTCGAGCACATCAAACCTTTGGCCAAATCCACAGCCCGCCCCGGTTCGGAGCCTTCGCTGGGCGGATTCGGAGCCCTGTTCGACCTGAAGGCGGCCGGGTTCGTCGACCCGTTGATCGTCGCCACCACAGACGGCGTCGGCACCAAGCTGAAGATCGCCATCGAGACGGGCCGTCATGACGGCGTCGGCGTTGATCTGGTCGCCATGTGCGTCAACGATCTGCTGGCCCAGGGTGCCGAGCCGCTGCTGTTCCTCGACTATTATGCGACTGGAAAGCTCGAAATCGACGCGGCTCGCCGCGTGGTTTCGGGAATCGCCGAGGGCTGCCGTCAGGCCGGCGCCGCTCTGGTCGGCGGCGAGACGGCCGAGATGCCCGGCATGTATTCGGGCGGCGACTACGACCTGGCCGGCTTCTCGCTGGGCGCCGTGGAGCGCGGCCACGCCCTGCCCCGGCTGGATCTGCAGAACACCGGCGACCTGATCATCGGCCTGGCGTCCTCGGGCCCACACTCCAATGGCTATTCGCTGATCCGCAAGGTCGTGGACCGCTCGGGCCTGGCCTGGGGCGACGACGCGCCGTTCGCAAAAGATCGTTCGCTGGCCCAGGCCCTGATGGAGCCGACCCGAATCTATGTGAAGCCGGTCCTGCCGCTGATGAAGGCGGGCCTGATCAAGGGCGCGGCCCACATCACAGGCGGCGGCCTGATCGAGAACCCGCCCCGCTGCATCGCCGAGGGCCTGACCGCCGAGTTCGACTGGCACGCCTGGCCGATGCCGGCGGTGTTCCAGTGGCTGGCCGAGACCGGCGGCATCAGCGACCACGAGATGCGCCGCACCTTCAACTGCGGCATCGGCTTCATTCTGATCGTCGCGCCGGAGAACGCCGAGGATGTGCTGGCCGGCTTGCTGGAGGCGGGTGAAGCGGCCTTCGTCTGCGGGCAACTGGTCTGACTTCCCTCTCCCGGTGGGAGAGGGCTTGAGGCCCGCAGAGCGTTAGCGATGCGGCCTGGCCGAAAGGGTGAGGGCCGCGCCCTCTCCGGTTATCGCCAACCCCTCACCCTTTCGCGTTTCCAATCGCTTCGCTCCTGGACGCTCAAGCCCTCTCCCGCCGGGAGAGGGATATGGTTAGGTTGCCGCTGAAAACGGAGTCGTCCATGCGTCTGATCGCCCTCGCCGCCCTGCTGGCCCTGCCCGCCGTGGCCCACGCCCAGACGCCCGCCGCCGTCGAACAGGCATTGCTCCACACCGTCGTCTCCCAGGTGGAAGCCGAACGGATGCGCTCCGACATCACGGCCCTCGTCGGGTTCGGCACCCGCCACACGATGTCGCAGACCGATTCGGACACGCGCGGCATCGGCGCGGCCCGCCGCTGGGCCGAGAGCCACTTCCGGACCATCAGCACGGAATGCGGCGGCTGTCTCGAGATCGCCCTGCCCGCCGACACCGTGACCGGCCCCCGCGTGCCGACCCCGACGGAGGTCGTCGACGTCGTGGCCATCCAGCGCGGGCGTTCTGAGCAAGAGGGGGGCGACCCGAACCGCGTCATCATCATCTCCGGCCACATCGACAGCCGCGTCACCGACGTGATGAACTTCACCGCCGACGCGCCGGGCGCCAACGACGACGCCTCGGGCGTGTCCGCAGTGCTGGAAGCGGCCCGCGTCCTGTCGAAACACTCGTTCGACGCAACCCTCGTCTACGCCGTCCTGTCGGGCGAGGAGCAGGGTCTGCTGGGCGGCAAGATCCTGGCCGACTATGCCAAGGCCCAGGGCTGGGTCGTCGAGGCCAATCTGAACAACGACATCGTCGGCAACTCTGAAGGCCAGTCGGGCATCCGCGACACCACCCGCGTCCGTGTCTTCTCCGAGGGCACCAAGACCGTCGAGACCGCCCTGCAGGCCGAGCGGCGGCGCTACAACGGCGGCGAGGTCGACAGCTCCTCGCGCAATCTCGCCCGCTACGTCGACGGAATCGCCGACCGCTACCTGACCAATTTCGACGTCGACATGATCTATCGCACCGACCGTTTCGGCCGGGGCGGCGACCAGGTGGAGATGCTGCGCGCCGGCTTCCCCGCCGTCCGCATCTCCGAGGGCTCCGAAAACTACGACCGCCAGCATCAGGACCTGCGCACCGAGAACGGCGTCGAATACGGCGATACGATAGAGGGCGTGGACTTCGACTACCTGGCCCAGGTCGCCCGCCTGAACATCGCCACCATGGCCGCCCTGGCCAGCGCTCCCATGGTCCCGTCCGGCGTGACCATCGAGGGCGCGGTCAAGCCCGACACCACCCTGCGCTGGTCCGCCGTCCCGGGCGCGGCCGGCTATCGCGTCTGGTGGCGATCGACGACGGCGCCGCAGTGGACGTTCAACCGCTCGGCCGGAACGGCGACGTCGCTGGTCCTGACCGGGGTGCCGATCGACGACTATTTCTTCGGCGTCTCGGCCCTGTCCGAAGACGGGTTCGAGAGCCCGGTCGTCTATCCCGGCCCCGCCGGCGCCTTCGTCTCCGTGGGCGACCCGCTGGCGCCCGCCGCCCGATGAACCAGCCGTCGGGCCGCGTGCGCGTGGCCGTGATGATCTCCGGGGCCGGGTCGAACATGGCCGCGCTGATCGACGCGGGTCAGGCAGCCGATGCGTCGTTCGACGTGGTTCTCGTCCTGTCCAATGACCCCGAAGCGGGCGGTCTGGCCATCGCACGCGCCAAGGGCGTGCCCACCGCTGCGATCGACCACAGGCGGTTCGGCAAGGACCGCGCCGCGCACGAGGCTGCGATTGATGCTGAACTCAAGGCTGCGGGGACCGAGGTCGTCGCCCTGGCCGGATACATGCGGTTGCTGACGCCCTTCCTCGTGCAGCGCTGGGAAGGCCGAATGCTGAACATCCACCCCAGTCTGCTGCCGAAATATCCGGGGCTGAACACCCATGCCCGCGCTCTGGCCGCCGGTGATGCCGAGGCCGGCTGCACCGTCCATCTGGTCACCGAGGGCGTGGACGAAGGCCCGATCCTCGCCCGGCAGGCCGTGCCCATCGTCGCCGATGACACGCCCGCGACACTGGCCCAGCGCGTCCTGCAGGCCGAGCACGTCCTCTATGCCCGCGCGCTGGCCGACTTCTGCCAGGCGCGGATTAGAAGTTTGTAATCATCGCGCTTTGCCCGCGACACGGCGATGCGGCGGAGGCAGTCTGCCGAAAATTTTCAGACCGGGATCCCTCATGTCCAGAATTCGCCTCATGGCGTGCACCGCCGCCGCCGCCCTCCTGCTCGCCTCGCCCGCCCTCGCCCAGACCACGCCCCTTCCGGTCGAGATTCCGTCCGAGGACCAGGCCGAGATCGGCGCCTTCGGCGTCGACCTCAACGGCATGGATACGTCGGTGAAGCCCGGCGACGACTTCAACCGCTACGTCAGCGGCAACTGGCTGGCCAACACCCCGATCCCCGCCGACAAGCCGTCCTACGGTATGTTCACCGTGCTCCGGGACCGCTCGGACGCCGATCTGCGCGCCATCATCGACGAGAGCGCCGCCAACCCCGGCGCCAGCGCCGATGCGACCCGCATCGGCGCCCTGTATTCCGCCTTCCTCGACGAGGCCGCCGTCAACGCCCTCGGCGCCTCGCCGCTGCAGTCGGACCTGGCGGAGGTCCGCGCCGCCGACACCCGTGAGAAACTGGCCGTCCTGATGGGCCGCACCCAGTACGGATTCGGCTCCAGCCTGTTCGGCGTCCAGACCTTCGAGGACCTGCGGACCCCCGACCGCACCTCGGCCTATGTGGTCCAGGGCGGCATCGGCATGCCCGACCGCGACTACTATCTGGAAGACCGTTTCGCGACCCAGAAGGCCGCCTATCGCGCCTATGTCGAACAGGCCCTGACCCTGGCCGGCTGGGCCGAGCCCGCCGCGGCCGCCGACGCCATCCTGGCCTTCGAGACCGCCATCGCCCAGGAGCACTGGACGGCCGTCCAGAACCGCCAGATCGACAAGATCTACAACCCGATGACGGTGACCGAACTGACCGCCGCAGCCCCCGGCTTCGACTGGGCCGGCTGGGCCAGGGCCGCCGGCGTCGGAACGGATCGCACCCTGATCGCCGCCAACAACACCGCCTTCCCGGGAATGGCGCGGGTGTTCGCCGAGACCCCGATCTCGACCCTGCAGTCGTGGGAAGCCTTCCACGTCATCGATCAGGCCGCCCCCTATCTGTCGCAGCCCTTCGTCGACGCTCGCTTCGAATTCTTCGGCAAGACCCTGAGCGGTCAGCAGGAGATCCAGCCCCGCTGGAAGCGCGGGGTGACCCTGGTCGAGGGCTCGCTCGGTGAATCCCTGGGGCGCGAATACGTCGCCCGCCACTTCCCGGCCGAGTCCAAGGCACAGATGGAGGACCTGGTCGCCAACCTGCGCGCCGCCATGACCATCCGCATCCAGAACCTCGAATGGATGAGCCCGGAAACCAAGGAGCAGGCGCTCTACAAGATGAGCCGGTTCGGGGTGAAGATCGGCTATCCGGACGAATGGCGCTCCTATGACGGGCTGAACCTCGTGGCCGGCGATCTCTACGGCAATGTCGAACGCTCGGCGGCCTTCGAATGGGCGTTCAACCTCTCCAAGCTGGATCGCCCGGTGAACCCGCTGGAATGGGGCATGACGCCCCAGACGGTGAACGCCTACTACAACCCGCCGCGCAACGAGATCGTCTTCCCGGCCGCCATCCTGCAGGCGCCCTTCTTCGATCCGCGCGCAGACCCGGCGGTCAACTATGGCGGCATCGGCGCCGTCATCGGCCACGAGATCACCCACGGCTTCGACGACCAGGGGCGCAAGACCGACGGCGACGGCGTGCTGCGTGACTGGTGGACCGCGGAGGACGCCGCCAAGTTCGAGGAGCGGGCGGCGGTCCTGGGGGCCCAGTATTCGGCCCTGTCGCCGGTGGAAGGCGCCAACGTCAACGGCGACCTGACCATGGGCGAGAACATCGCCGACCTGGGCGGTCTGCTGATGGCGCTGGACGCCTATCACATGTCGCTGAACGGCCAGGAAGCCCCGGTTATCAACGGCCTGACCGGCGATCAGCGCGTCTTCCTCGGCTGGGCCCAGGTCTGGCGGACCAACAGTCGTGACGAATACCTGCGTCAGCAGGTCACGACCGACCCGCACTCGCCGGGCATGTACCGCGCCGCGGTCTCGCCCCGGAACATCGACGCCTGGTACCAAGCCTTCGGCGTCCAGCCCGGCGACGAACAGTATCTGGCCCCTGAAGCCCGGGCGCGGATCTGGTAAGCATCCTGCCGTGCACGCCGGCGAAGGCCGGGGTCCAGATCACAGACACAGTCGTCTGGATCTGGTGTCTCGTTCAGTCGGAAAGCACCTCGCTGTCCATCTGAACCCCGGCCTTCGCCGGGGTGCACGGTGGAAAAGGGGCGCATATACAAACTAAAAGGCCCCGGATTGCTCCGGGGCCTTTTCTTCTTACTAAGCGACGGTCTTGCCTAGTTCGGACGACGCGGGGTGGTCGCAGCGCCGGCCACGCCGCCGATCGCGGCGCCGGCAACGGTCGAGCCGGTGTTGCCGCCGATGATCTGGCCGGCGACAGCGCCGCCGATGGCGCCGGTGGCGGCGCGTTGTTCCATCGTCGTGCCGCAGGCGGCCAGCAGGGCCATCGCGCCAACCAGCGGGGCCATCTTCAGGATCGTCTTCATGGTCAAATTTCCAGTTTCGCTTCGGGGACAGCGTGCAGATCAAACGGAAAGGCCCGCGTCCGGTTCCGGACGCGGGCCTCTATGTTAAGTGTCGCTATCGTTCGCGACGCGGTCGCTCTCTGCTTGAGCGACGTTTTATATCAGCCGCTTAGCCGACGATGTCGGCGTCCGTGAAGAACTGGGCGATCTCGAGCGCGGCGTTCTCTTCGCTATCCGAACCGTGGACCGAGTTCTCGCCGATCGACAGGGCGAACAGCTTGCGGATCGTGCCGTCGGCGGCGTCCTTCGGGTTCGTCGCGCCCATGACGTCGCGGTATTTGGCGACGGCGCCTTCGGCTTCCAGCACCTGGACGACGACCGGCTCGGCGATCATCTGGCCGACCAGTTCGCCGTAGAAGGGACGCTCGGCATGGACATCGTAGAATTTCTTCGCCTGGGCTTCGGTCAGCTTGATGCGGCGCTGAGCCACGATGCGCAGGCCGGCGCCCTCGATCACGGCGTTGATGGCGCCCGTCAGGTTGCGGCGCGTGGCGTCGGGCTTGATGATCGAGAAGGTACGGTCGGTCATGGATAGACTTCTTGTTGGGAGTTTGAAGGTCGCGGGCTTATAGACGCCGCCTCCCCGGTTTCCAACATGATGTTGGCTCCTATCGCTCCTTGCGCGGCGGCTCGCTGCTTGAGGAGCGGATTTTCGCCTTTCGGACGTTTTCTTTCGCCATGCTCCAGATCACCAACCTGACGTTCAACGCCTGGGGTCGCCAGTTTCTGGACGACGCCTCGGTCAGCCTGCCGCCGGGCTCCAAGGTCGGGCTTGTCGGTCGCAACGGCATCGGCAAGTCGACCCTGTTCAAGATCATCCTGGGCGAACTGGCCGGCAACGGCGACGAAGTCTCCCTGCCCAGGACCGCCCGGATCGGCTCTGTCGATCAGGAGCACCCGGCGACGCCCGTCAGCGTGGTCGAGACCATTCTCGAGGCCGATACCGAGCGCCACGACCTTCTGGGCCGCCTCGAAACGGCCGAGCCCGAGGAGATGGGCGAGATCTGGACCCGCCTGATCGAGATCGACGCGGACGGGGCCCCCTCCCGGGCGGCCGAAATCCTCGCCGGCCTCGGCTTCGACCACGAGAACCAGCAACGGCCGATGTCGGAGTTCTCCGGCGGCTGGCGCATGCGCGTGGCCCTGGCCGCGGCCCTGTTCGCCCAGCCGGACATGCTGCTGCTCGACGAACCGACCAACTACCTCGACCTGGAAGGCGCCCTGTGGCTCGAGTCGCGGCTGAAAAAATACCCGGCCACGGCTCTGATCATCTCCCACGACCGCGAAATGCTGAACGAGGTCTGCACCCACATCCTGCACCTCGCGAATCGCAAGCTGGAGATCTACACCGGCAACTACGACCAGTTCGAACAGGCGCGCGCTGAAAAGGCCCGCCTGCAGCTGTCGGCCAAGGCCAAGCAGGACGCCGAGCGCGCCCACCTCCAGTCCTTCGTCGACCGGTTCAAGGCCAAGGCCTCGAAGGCCGCCCAGGCCCAGAGCCGCATGAAGCGCCTGGCCAAGATGCAGCCTGTCTCGACCACGATCGAGGAGCGCGTCGCCCCCTTCACCCTGCCCTCGCCGCCGCGTCCCCTGGCCCCGCCGCTGATCCGGCTGGAGCGTGCCAATGTCGGCTACGAGACCGGCCGGCCGATCCTTCGCAATCTCAACCTGCGCATGGACCTGGACGACCGCATCGGCCTGCTGGGCGTCAACGGCGCGGGCAAGTCGACCTTCGCCAAGATGATCGCAGGCGCCCTGAAGGTCACCGAGGGCGAACTGCATCGCGACAGGAAGATGCGCGTGGGCTGGTTCCACCAGCACCAGATCGAGGCCATGGACCCGACCGACACGCCGCTGGAGATCATCCGCCGGGCCATGCCGGAGGCCACCGAGGCCGGGCGCCGGTCCAAGCTGGCCCAGTTCGGCCTGAACTACGAGAAGCAGGAGACCACGGTCGACAGCCTGTCCGGCGGCGAACGCGCACGCCTGTTGCTGAACATGGTGGCCATGGAGGCGCCGCACGTCCTGATCCTCGACGAACCGACCAACCACCTGGACATCGACAGCCGCCGCGCCCTGCTCGACGCGCTGAACAACTATACGGGCGCCGTCATCCTGATCACCCACGACCGGTCGCTGATGGAGATGGTCGCAGACCGGCTGTGGCTGGCCGCCGACGGCACGGTGAAGCCCTTCGACGGCGACATGGACGACTATGCGAAATTCGTCCTCGACCGCGCCAAACAGGCGGCGGTGAAGCCCAGTCAGATCAAGAAGGAAGAGGCGGCCGTCGCCTCGACCCCCAACGCCAGGCCTCAGAAGCAGAAGGGCGGACCTTCTCCCTCGACCCTGCGTCATGCGGTGAAGAAGGCAGAGGAGCGGGTCGTCGCCCTGACGGCAGAGATTTCCCGCATCGACGACGACCTCGCCAACGCCGCCGTGTCCAATCCGAAGGCGCTGGAAGGCCTGACCCGCGCGCGGGCCAGGTCGCAGGCCGATCTCGACGCTGCGGAAGCGGCCTGGATGGCGGCGGAGGAAACGCTGGCCGAGGTGTCCTGATGAAGGCGATCGTCTTCTCGAAGGAGGAGCAGCGCGACCTGATCCCGCGCATCAAGGCCTTCGTGCGCGATGAACTGGATCAGGAGATCGGCGACCTGCAGGCGTCGATGCTGATGGACTTCTTCGCCGAGAAGCTGGGTCACGCGGTCTACAACCGCGCGATCTATGACGCCCAGGCGTTGATCGCGGCCAAGGCCGAGGAGATGGCCGAGGCCCTCTACGCGCTGGAGCGGAAGCCCTGACCCGGCGGGGTTGACGCAAATTGATGTCGAAGGAATTTTTCCGTTCGACGCCCAAATCCCGATCTGGTCAGTCACAGTGGGACCCGCACCGCGATTTGCGCGCCTTGGTTCGCCGAGACCCTATACTTCCCAATCACGGTTCGCGGAGAGAGCGAACAGAGGCGATTTCGTCCGTTTCGTCCGTTTCGTCAGGGTGTTTTTCGTCCGGACGGACGGACGAACCTCTTGCCAAGCGTCAGTGCTCGAACACGACCCGCCCGCCGACGATCGTCATCTCGACCCGGCCCTGGAGCCGGCGTCCGTCGAACGGCGAGTTCTTGGACTTGGACCGCAGCGTCGCGGCATCCACGATCACCGGTGCGCCCGGATCGAACAGGATCAGGTCCGCAGGCGCTCCGGCCTCTAGCACGCCCGCGTCCAGCCCCAGTAGGGTCGCCGGTCCGTGAGTCAGCGGCCGCAGGACGTCGAGGATATCCAGCCCCTCCTCGTGATGCAGGCTCAGGGCTGCGGGCAGCAGGGTCTCCAGACCCACGGCGCCCGGCGCGGCCTCGGCGAACGGGCGGCGCTTGTCCTCGGCGGGCGCGGGGGTGTGGGCCGAGGTGATCGCCTCGATCAGGCCGTCGCGGACCGCCTCGATCAGGGCGCGCCGGTCGCTCTCGGGGCGCAGAGGTGGCTCCAGCCGGAAGAAGGTGCGGTAGTCGCCGATGTCGATCTCGTTGAAGCACAGGTGGTTGATCGAGACCGAGGCCGCGACCTCAAGCCCGCGGCCCCGCGCGCGCGCCAGCACCTCCAGCGCCGCCTCGGTCGAGATTTGATCCACGAGGAACCGCACGCCCGTTTGTTCGACCAGGGCCAGATCCCGCTCCAGCTGGATGCGTTCTGCGATGGCCGGCGCGCCGCTCAGACCCAGCCGCGTCGCCAGCTCGCCCGACGTCGCCACCGAGCCCTCCGTCAGCCAAGGATCGGCCGGACGACAGGCGATCAGGGCGTTGAACGCCGTGGCATAGGCCATGACCCGCTGCAGCACGCGGCTGTCGGCGATGACGTGGTCGCCGTCGGTGAAATACAGGGCGCCGGCCTCGTGCATCAGGCCGATCTCGGCCATCCGCTTGCCGTCGCGCGCCTTGGTCGCCGCGCCTGCCGCCCGCACGTTGACCAGGTTCAGGGCGGCGCCCCGTCTCTGGATGAAATCAACCATGGCCGGATCATCCACAGCCGGATCGGTGTCCGGCTGGATGACCACCGTCGTGACTCCGCCCGCCGCCGCGGACAGGCTGGCGGACTTCAGCGTCTCCTTGGGCTCGGCCCCCGGCTCGCCGGTGCGCACGCGAATGTCGATCAGGCCGGGCGACAGGCAGAGGCCTCGCGCGTCGAGGATTTCCGTGGCCGAGACGGCGACCGAGCCGCGCTCGACGCGAGTGATGACGCCGTCCTCGATGACCACAGAACCGGGGCCGTCGTAGTCGGAGGCCGGGTCCAGCAGGCGGGCGTTGATGATGGCCTGAGAGCTCATGCCGCGCCCTCCAGCCGGGCCGAAAGCGAGGCCAGGACCGCCATTCGCGCTGCGACGCCCATCTCGACCTGGTCCTGGATCAGGGACACGGTCAGGTCGTCGGCGACGTCGGAATCGATCTCCACGCCCCGGTTCATCGGTCCGGGGTGCATGACCCTCGCGCCTGCGTTGGCCCAGGCCAGCTTCTCGCGGTCGAGACCCCAGAAGCGGAAATACTCGCGCGTCGACGGCACCAGGGCCCCGTCCATCCGCTCCAGCTGCAGCCTCAGCATCATGACGACGTCGCAGCCGGCCAGGCCCTCGCGCATGTCATGGAAGACCTCGCAGCCCCAGCGGTCGGCGTCGCCGGGCACCAGGGTCGGCGGCCCGATCAGCCGCAGCCGCGCCCCCATCATCGACAGCAGGGCGACATTGGACCGCGCCACCCGGCTGTGGGCGATGTCGCCGCAGATGGCGACGGTCAGCCCGCCCACGTCGCCGAAGGCGCGGCGCAGGCTCAACAGGTCCAGCAGGGCCTGGGTCGGATGCTCGTGCCGCCCGTCGCCGGCGTTGACCACTGCGCAGCCGACCTTCTGCGACAGCAGGGCCGCCGCGCCCGACGCGCCGTGCCGGACAACCAGGATGTCGGGCTTCATGGCGTTCAGGGTGACCGCCGTGTCGATCAGGGTCTCGCCCTTCTTCACCGAACTGGCCTGGACCGGCATGGTCACCACGTCGGCGCCCAGCCGCTTGGCCGCGATCTCGAACGAGGAACTGGTCCGGGTCGAGTTCTCGAAGAACAGATTCATCACCGTCCTGCCCCGCAGCAGGTCGAGCTGCTTGGTCGACTGGCGGTTCAGGTCGACGAACGAGTCCGCCAGATCCAGCAGGCTCAACACGAACGGCGGGTTGAGATCGCCGGCGGCGAGGAAATGGGGTTTCGGAAACGGAACCAGCCGGTCGGCGATAAGGTCGGCGGCGGCATCAAGCTGGGTCATCAAAGCCCGGCTATACGGACGTCAGGCCCCGACCTCAAGACAATGGCCTCAAGTCAGGTGATGGAGGAACAGCAGCAGCGGCATCATCAGGGCGCTGATCACGGTCGTCAGAGCGATCACACCCGCCATCAGGGGCGCATCGCCGCCCATCTGGCGCGCCAGCAGATAGGCCGCCGCCGCCCCCGGCGCCGCCCCGCACAGCATCGCGACGCCCTGAGCCAGATGATCGCCGCCGAACAGGATGCACAGCCCCCACATGAGGGGCGGCATCAGGAACAGTTTCACGAACGACACCCCGGCGATGGTGAACTTCCTGCGCGCCACCTCGGCGAAGCTCAGGCCCGCGCCGGCGATGATCAGGCCCAGCGGCAGGGCGGCCGAGCCCAGCAGCTCCAGCGTGTCCGAAATCCCCGGCAGGCGCGGTACGCGGGCGAAGTTCAGCGCCAGGCCGATCAGACAGGCGAGCAGGATCGGATTGGCCAGCATCGCCTTCAGGAGCTGGAACGGCGTCACCACCCGCTGATCGGCGCCCCATTTCGCCAGCACGGCGACGCAGGCGATATTGGTCACAGGAATGATGCAGGCGATCATCACCGCCGCCAGCGCCAGCCCCTCGGCCCCGAACGCGGTCTGGATCACCGGCAGGAAGACGAAGCTGTTCCACCGGATCACGCCCTGGAACACGGAGGTGTAGGCCGGCCCCTCGATCGTCATCAGAGGCTTGGCCAGCAGCGTCGCCGCCGACACGATCAGGACCGCGACGACCGCCGCCGCCGCGGCCGCCCCGGCGCTGCCGCCCGACAGGTCGGCGCCCCAGATCGCCGGGATCAGGAAGCCGGGATACAGCAGGTTGATCGACAGTTTCTCGATCGGCCGCCACGTCGCGTCGGGCAGAAAATCCGTCTTCCTCAACCCGTAGCCCAGGGCGATCAGGATGAAGACCGGGACGACCCCGGCGATCAGGCCGATCATGTCCAGGTCTGCTGGTCGCGCACCCGGTCCAGGGCTCCCTGCAGGATCCAGGCGGCGGCCGTCCGATCCACCACCCCGGCGCGACGCTTCCGTGACAGGTCCAGCTCGTCGATCAGGAAGCGCTCGACGGCGCTGGTCGACAGCCGCTCGTCCCAGAAGGCGACGTTCACCAGCCGGAAACGCTCGAGGTTGCGCGCGAAGGCCCGGCACGACTGGGCGCGCGGTCCCTCCGTGCCGTCCATATTGACCGGCAGGCCGATGACGAGGCCGGAGACCTTGCGGGCGTCCATCAGCTTGAACAGCGCGGCGGCATCATCTGTGAACTTCGTTTTCCGGATCAGCGACAGCGGGCTGGCGATCAGCCGTGTCGTATCCGACACCGCGACCCCGATGGTCTGCTCGCCCAGGTCCAGCCCCATCCAGGCGGTGCCGGGCAGGCAGGCGGCGGGCAGGTCGAGGATGTCTAGAACTGGCACATGCGGGCGGTAGGCGTTGCCATTCCCCCTGTCAAAGGCGACTGTCCTATATCACCGGTCCGGGAGGGGTCCATGTCCGTGCGTTCTTCGTTTCTGAGCATCACTATCGTCGCCGCCCTGTCGCTCGCCGCCTGCGACGCCACGCCGTCCGCGAAGACGACTGTCACCACGACCACGGAAGGCGCCGACACGCCGCCGCAGGCCGCGGCCCTGACGGCATCCGGGGCCCCTGAGCCCCTTACGATCGCCGAGCCATCACAGAGCGACGACGGCCTGCAATGGGCCGCCAGCGTGGTGAAGAGCGACGATATTCCGCGCGAGAGCGCAAAGCTGTTCGGCGTGTCCGGGGGCGATCCGGCCATGAACGGGCTTCAGACCTACATCGCTTTCTTCGAGAACCCCGCAGACGGCTGGGCCATCTATCAGATCGGCGATTTCCTCGACTACACGGTCCTGTCCCACGCCAACGGCCGGATCGATCTCGACATCCATGAGAGCACCATGGACGAAGCGACCGGCAATATCGGCGACCGCCATCGCAAGATCATCGTCCAGTGGACCCAAGACGCGAGCGACACCGCCCCAACCCTGTTGACCGTCACGCCCGCACAGTAAGGCCCGCGGTCCTTGTGCAGCGCGGCACGGGCGGCTAATCCCGCCCGCTTGCACTGAGACTATCGGAGGGCCGGATGGCCATCGACGCAGAGACGGTGAGGAAGGTCGCGCACCTCGCCCGCATCAAGACCCCCGACGACCGGCTGGAGCCGCTGGCCGGGGAATTGAACGGCATCATGGCCTGGATCGACCAGCTCAACGAGGTCGACGTGGTCGGCGTGGAGCCGATGACCTCGAACGTCGCCCAGCCGCTGCGCCTGCGCGACGACGTCGTCACCGACGGCGCCAGGGTCGAGGCGGTCCTGTCTAATGCGCCGCAATCTGCGGACGGCTTCTACGTCGTGCCCAAGGTGGTCGAATAGTCATGAGCGACCTCACGAAACTGACCCTCAAGGCCGCCGTCGACGGGCTGAAGTCGAAGGCCTTCTCGTCCGAAGAGATCACCCGCGCCTTCATCTCGAACATCGAGGCCGCCAACCCGACCCTGAACGCCTATGTCGTGGTCACCGCCGACAAGGCAATCGACATGGCGAAGGCCTCCGACGCCCGTATCGCGGCCGGAACGGCCGGCGCCTTGGAAGGCGCGCCGCTGGGGATCAAGGACCTGTTCTGCACCAACGGCGTCCAGACGACCGCCGGCTCCAACATGCTGCGCGGCTTCGTGCCGCCGTATGAGTCCACCGTCACCGCCAACCTGTGGCGCGACGGCGCGGTCATGCTGGGCAAGCTCAACATGGACGAGTTCGCCATGGGCTCGTCGAACGAGACCTCGGCCTTCGGTCCGGTCGTGAACCCCTGGAAGTCGAAGAAATCCAACGTCGACCTGACGCCGGGCGGGAGCTCGGGCGGGTCCGCCTCGGCCGTTGCCGCCGACCTCTGCCTGGCCGCCACGGCCTCGGACACCGGCGGTTCGATCCGCCAGCCCGCCGCCTTCACCGGCACGGTCGGGATCAAGCCCACCTACGGCCGCGCCAGCCGGTTCGGCATGGTCGCCTTCGCCTCGTCGCTGGATCAGGCCGGGCCGATCACGAAGACGGTCGAGGACGCCGCCCTGATGCTGCAGTCGATGTGCAGCTTCGACGTCAAGGATTCGACCAGCCTCGACATCCCGACGCCCGACTGGTCCGCCTCGGTCGGCAGGTCGGTCAAGGGGCTGCGCATCGGCGTGCCGCGCGAATACGTCGTCGACGGCATGCCCGCAGAGATCCAGGCCCTGTGGGACCAGGGCGTAGCCTGGCTGCGCGACGCGGGCTGCGAGATCGTCGACATCTCCCTGCCGCACACCAGATACGCCCTGCCGACCTACTATATCGTCGCCCCGGCCGAGGCCTCCTCGAACCTGGCCCGCTACGACGGCATGCGGTTCGGCCACCGGGCGGAGAAGGCGACCAGCCTGACCGACCTGTACGAGACCAGCCGCGCCGAGGGCTTCGGCGCCGAGGTCAAGCGCCGTCTGATCATCGGGGCCTATGTGCTGTCGGCCGGATTCTACGACGCCTACTACGTCCGCGCCCTGAAGGTCCGCCGCCGCATCGCCGAGGACTTCGACAAGGTCTGGGGCCAGGTCGACGCCATCCTGACGCCCTCGACGCCATCGGCCGCCTTCGCCATCGGCGACAAGCAGATCGACCCTGTGACGATGTATCTGAACGACGTCTTCACGGTGACGGCCAACCTCGCCGGCCTGCCGGGGATTTCGGTGCCGGCGGGCGTGGATTCCAATGGCCTGCCGCTGGGTCTGCAGGTGATCGGCAAGGCGCTGGATGAGGCGACCGTGCTTCAGGTCGGCGCAGCGCTGGAACAGGCGGCCGGCGGCGTGGGGCGGGCGGAGCGCTGGTGGTGATTTCTTCCCTCTCCCCTTGCGGGAGAGGGAGCCCGCGCACGGCGGCGTAGCCGTCGTCCTTGCGCGGTAGGGTGAGGGATCACACCGGCGGCTGGAATGGCCGGATCAAACGCTGACCGTCGACGTCAGCGTGACCCCTCATCCGACCTCGCTTCGCTCGGCCACCTTCTCCCGCAAGGGGAGAAGGGATTTCCCCTCCCCTCGCAATCCACCACGGTGAACGCTACATCCGCTCCACGTCATTGTGAGAGCCTGTCCATGTCCGATCCCGTCGTCATCGTCGCCTTCGCCCGCACGCCCATGGGCGGCTTCCAGGGGGCGTTCAACGGCGTGAAGGCGACCGAGCTGGGCGCCACGGCGGTCAGGGCGGCGGTCGAGCGGGCGGGCGTCGATCCGGCAAAGATCGAGCAGATCTATATGGGCTGCGTCCTGCCGGCGGGCCTGGGCCAGGCCCCGGCGCGCCAGGCGGCCATCGGCGCCGGCCTCGGCCAGCATGTCGAGGCGACGACGGTCAACAAGATGTGCGGCTCGGGCCTGCAGGCCGTGATGATGGCCAGTGACGCCCTCCACGCCGGTTCGGCCGACGTCATCGTTGCGGGCGGCATGGAGTCGATGACCGGCGCCCCCTACCTGATGAACAAGCACCGCAGCGGCGCTCGCATCGGCCACGATGTGATCGTCGACAGTATGTATATGGACGGGCTCGAGGACGCCTACACGCCCGGCAAGCTGATGGGGAATTTCGCCGAGGACTCGGCCCGGACCTACCAGTTCACGCGCGAGCAGCAGGACGCCTACGCCCTTGAAAGCCTGAGCCGCGCCTTGAAGGCCATCGAGAGCGGCGCCTTCAAGGCCGAGATCACCCCGGTCGAGGTCGCGGGGCGCAAGGGGACCGTCACGGTCACCGAGGACGAACAGCCCGGCAAGGCCATGCCCGAGAAGATTCCGACCCTGAAGCCCGCCTTCTCGAAGGACGGCACGATCACCGCCGCCAACGCCTCGTCGATCAGTGACGGCGCCGCCGCCCTGGTCATGACGCGCGAGAGCGTGGCCAAGGCGATGAACCTGCCCATCTTGGCCCGCATCGTCTCCCATGCCGCCCACGCCCACGAGCCGGGCCTGTTCACCACCGCTCCGGTCCCGGCCATGCAGAAGGCGCTGAAGAAGGCCGGCTGGTCGGTCGAGGACGTCGACCTGTGGGAGATCAACGAGGCCTTCGCCGTCGTCCCCATGATCGCCATGCAGGAGATGGGCATTGAACACAGCAAGCTGAACGTGAACGGCGGCGCCACGGCCCTGGGCCACCCCATCGGCGCCTCGGGCGCGCGCGTCCTGACCACCCTGATCTCAGCGCTGCAGAACCGGGGCAAGTCGAAGGGCATGGCGTCCCTGTGCATCGGGGGCGGCGAGGCCGTAGCGGTCGCGGTCGAGCTGGCCTGATGATCGATCTCAGCCGCCGTTCCCTCCTCGGCGCGGCGGCTGTCACCGCAGCAGCAGCGGCGGGCGCCGCCCGGGCGCAGACCATCGCCCCGGCCGATCCCACCGAAGTTGTCCACCTGTGGCCGAACGGCGCGCCGGGCGGAGAGACTGTCACCGTCACGCCGATCGTGCCGGAGCGCTCGACCGATCCGGCCTTCCACGACCGCTTCGCCCAGTACACCACCGACCCGATCCTGACCGTCATGCGCCCGCAGCGACCGAACGGCGCCGCACTGCTGCTGATCCCCGGCGGCGGCTACCGCTGGGCGGTCGTGGACAAGGAGGGGATGGACTGCGCCCGCGTGTTCGCGGCGGCCGGGATCACCTGTTTCGTCCTGCGCTATCGCCTGCCCGCCGACGGCTGGGCCGCCGGTCCGAACGCGCCGTTGCAGGACGCCCAGCGGGCCTTGCGACTGATCCGCGCCCATGCCGCCGTCTATGGCGTCGATCCGGCCCGCATCGCCAGTCTGGGCGCCTCCGCAGGCGGTCACCTTGCCGGCCTGCTCGCCGCCCGTCACGACGCGACCTACGAGGCGATCGATGCTGCGGACAATGTCTCTCACCGCCCCGACCTGAACTTCCTGCTCTATCCGGTCGCGACCATGGCTGATCCGTTCGTTCATGCCGGATCGCGTGAACACCTGCTGGGCCTGTCGCCGACGCAGGAACAGATCGCACAGTGGTCACTGGACAGGCTGGACTGGACTGGTGTCGGTCCCACCGTCCTGATCCACGCCCTCGATGACGCCAGCGTGCCGCCGGAAAACAGCCTTCAGCTCCTGACCGCGCTCCGTGCCGCCCATGTCGTCAGTGAGGCCCATCTGTTTCAGGAAGGCGGCCACGGCTTCGGCATCCGCCTGATCGCCGGAAAGCCCGCCGCCGTCTGGCCCGAGCTTGTCCTGGCGTTCGGCGGCAGGAACGGCTGGCTCAGCGCGTAAACACGCGGACGACAGGTTTCCGAGGCGCGGGCGCGGGCCGTCGCCTCGCCTCCCGCATCAGGCGGATCAAGTCATCCGGGCCTGTCGACAGAACGATCACCGGGCGCCTCCTCGTTGCGAACCATTCGCAAGATTGCCTGGTCTTTCGCATCGTGGCAAGCCGGTTTCCGGCAGCTTTTTCATCGGATCACAACAATGCGAAGCGACGGAAAACTCGACTATCTGGAACTGCCCTCGACCGGGTTGCCTGAAACCAAGACCTTCTATGAGGCGGCCTTCGGCTGGACCTTCCAGGACTACGGCCCGACCTACGCCGCGTTCGACCAGGGTCTGGACGGCGGTTTCGACGCCGATGCGGACCGACCGAAGGCGCCCCTGCCCGTCCTTTACGCCGCCGACCTGCCGGCCATGTTGGCCAGGGTCGAGGCGGCGGGCGGGACGATCCTGAAACCCATCTTCGACTTTCCCGGCGGTCAACGCTTCCACTTCCGCGACCCGTCCGGCAACGATCTGGCGGTCTGGTCCGAGGGCGGATGAAGACCTGCGGCGACTGCGGTCTGTGTTGCAAGATCATGGGCGTCAGCGCCCTTGAGAAGCCCGCGGGCCGCTGGTGCCGCCATTTCGGCAAGACGACCGGCTGCGCCATCTACGACGACCGGCCGAACGACTGCCGGGTGTTCAACTGCCTGTGGCTGCTGACCGAGGCGCTGGACGAGAACTGGAAACCGACCACGGCCGGCTTCGTCCTGCACTCGGAACTGGGTGGGGCGCGGCTGATCGTCGAATGCGACGCCGCCCGCCCCCATGACTGGCGGCGCGAGCCCTATCAGACACAGCTACGTCGTTGGGCCGCCGCCGAGGGTCAGGAGGTGCTGATCTTCGCCGGCAAACGCGGCGTCCGGCTGGGCGTCACGGACACGCCCGTCAGACGCGCCTAGAGCGTTCGGCGGTCAAAGGGACGCAAAGGGCACCGCAACTCACCCGTCGAACGCCCTAGCGGACGTCCACCGACTGACCGATCCGCTCCGCCAGGGTCCGGTCGGCGCCGTCCACGCTGGTGATCCATACGTGGACCTCCCGTGGCGCAGACGTGCGGGAGAATAGATGCTCCAGCGCCACGCGCCGCCCGTCCTCCGTCGCCACGACCGAGGCGCGAGCCCCGGCCTCGACCATCTCGCCGCTGTAGATCGGGAACTGTGACGCGGGTCCGGCATAGACCATGACCAGCGGCTGCTGACCCCGCCTGATGGTCCAGATGTTGAAGTTCGGCCCGGGCCGACCGGTCGTGATGGTGAAGCCGGCCGGCAGGTCGATGGTGAACGGCAGGGCGCGGATGGCCGGCGCGTCCAGCACCGTCATCGGCGGCAGAGGCGGCTCGGCGGGGGCCGTGACCACCAGCGCCGGGGCCGGGGCCGGGGCCGGGGCCGTCGCCGCCGGCGGGGCCGGTCGGGGCGCCGGAGTCATGACGGGCGTCGTGGCCGCGGTCGGCGCGGCTGGGGTTGTCCGAGGCGCAACAGTGGTCGGAGCGGGCGTGGGAGCCATAGCTCGGGGCGTCATGACCGGCGCACGAGCAGGAGCGGCAGTCGTCGGCTCAGGTGTCGCCAGAGGCTGGGTCCGGGGCGGATTGGCCACCCCCGGCGGGGTGATCGGCGCGGCCCTCGGCGGGGCGGTCACGGGCGCCGAGGGAATCGGGGCGATCCGTCCGGGCAGCGGGGGCCTGAAGACGGGCGGCGGCAGGATCGCCGTCGGGGCTGGCGATACGGTCGCCGGGCGCGGAGCCGGCATGGCTGCGGCGGGGGGCGCCGCGTTCAGGCTGCGGGTCAGGGCGCTGCCGGTGGAGGGCGCGGCCTGGGTCTGGGCGATCAGGAGGGCGGCGAGGACGAGGATATGCGACATGGCCGCGACCATCGCCTCTCAGCCCATGAACGGCAAGCTTCTCAGCGCATAGGCGACGACGGCGACCGTGGCCGATCCGGCGACGCAGAGGCCCGCGAACCAGGCCAGCTTCTTCCACAGCGGGCCGGCGTCTTCACCGGCCTCGGGTGGGGGAACGGGCTCAATGATGATAACCAGCCTCCTCGTCGATCTTGCCCCGGAATACCCAGTAGACCCACGCCGTGTAGGCCAGGATCAGCGGCAGGATCGCCGCGGTCCCCACCAGCATCAGCCCCAGCGCATTGTCGGGCGCCGCCGCCTGCCGGAAGTTCAGGGCATAGGGCACGATATAGGGGGCGAACCCGACCGCCAGCCCCAGATAGCCGGACAGGAAGACCAGGACCGCCCCGACGAACGGCCAGCGATGCGACCCCTTGCGGCTCATCACGAACACGATGCCCAGACCGATCAGGCCGAGCAGCGGGATCGGCAAGAGCGGCAAGAGCCTCGCCAGCTCCAGCGCGAACCCGTCGTGCAGATTGAAGCCCCAGCGCTCGGCGACCCGCGGATGGATCAGCAGGGTCGCCACGCTGACCGCCGCCAGCAACCCGGTCACGATCAGGGCCGAAATGCCGGTCCAGCGCTTCGCATCGCCGTGCAGATTGTCCCTGGTCTTCATCATCAGCCAGGCCCCGCCCAGCAGGGCGTAACCGGCCACCAGCCCCGCCGCGACCAGCAGGGTGTAGGGCGTCAGCCAGTCGAACTGGCCGCCGGCGAACCGGTCGTCGCGCACCGTCACCCCCTGGATGAAGCCGCCCAGCACCAGACCCTGGGCCACTGCGGTCAGGATCGACCCGCCGGAGAACATCTGGGTCCAGAATTTGCGGCCCCTGTTGCGCGCCCGGAAGCGGAACTCGAACGCCACGCCTCTCAGGATCAGTCCCGCCAGCATCAGCAGGATCGGCAGATACAGCGCCGGCATCAGCACCGAATAGGCCAGGGGGAAGGCCGCCAGCAGCCCCCCTCCTCCCAGCACCAGCCAGGTCTCGTTGCCGTCCCAGACCGGGGCGATGGTGTTCATCATCACGTCCCGCTCGCCCGGGGACTTCGCGAACGGGAACAGGATGCCGATCCCCAGGTCGAAGCCGTCAAGCGTCACGTACAGCAGGACGGAGACGGCGATCAGGCCAGCCCAGATCAGTTGCAGGTCGAGGTTCATTTCGGGTCTCCCGGCACGCCCTCGGGTCGGCCCGGGGTCGTGTCCTCGGGCGCCTTTGCGAGCGGCGTGCCCGGCGATCTCTGCCCGCTCGGCGACGGCTCCGTGACGGCGGCGACCGGCCCCTCGGCCATCAGCCTCAGGATGAAGATGGCCCCGGCGGTGAAGACGACGGAGTAGACCAGGACATAGGCGATCAGCGAGGTCGCCACCTGGCTGGCGATCACCGGTGAGACCGCGTCGCGCGTCTTCAGCACGCCATAGACGACCCAGGGCTGGCGTCCGACCTCGGTGACCATCCAGCCGGCCAGGACGGCGATGAAGCCGGCCGGCCCCATCAGGACGGCGAAACGCAGGAACAGCGGACTGTCGAAGATCTTCTTGCGCCAGATCAGCACCGCGCCCCAGGCGCCGAGCCCGATCATCAGGAGGCCCAGGCCGACCATGATGCGGAAGCCGAAGAAGGGGATGAAGGGCGGCGGCTGATCCTCGCGCGCCCAGCTGTCCAGCCCCTTGATCACCTCGTCCTTCGGCACGCCCTGGATCAGGTTGCCGACGCCCGGGATGGAGACCTCGAAATGGTTCTTCTGCGCGTCACGGTCGGGAATGCCGAACAGGTGCAACGGCTGGTCGGCCCGGGTCTCCCAGTATCCCTCGATGGCGGCCGTCTTGGACGGCTGGTATTTGTGCGCGACCTCACCCGAGGCGTGGCCGACGACGAGTTGCAGCGGGGCCAGAACGGCGATCAGCCCCACCGCCATGACCAGGGAGATGCGGCTTTCGCTCCAGCCCTCGATCTTCACGCCCGCGGCGCGGTCCTTGAGCAGCCGCCAGGCCGAGACGCCGCCGACCACGAGTCCCGTCGTCAGGAAGGCGGCCAGCAGCATGTGCGCCAGTCGCGTCGGGAAGCTGGCGTTGAAGATGACCTGCATGTAGTCGGTCGCCTCGAACCGGCCGTCGGCCATGATCTGGAACCCCTGCGGCGTCTGCATCCAGCTGTTGGCCGACAGGATCCAGAAGGCCGAAATCGTGGTGCCGACGGCCACAAGAACGGTGGAGGCGAAGTGCAGCTTCGGCCCCACCTTCTTCCAGCCGAACAGCATGACGCCCAGGAAGGACGCTTCTAGGAAGAAGGCCGTCAGCACTTCATAGGCCAGCAGGGGCCCGATCACCCCGCCGGTCAGGCGGATGAACTCACTCCAGTTGGTGCCGAACTGGTAGCTCAGCACCACGCCTGACACGACGCCCATGCCGAAGCTGAGCGCGAAGATCTTGACCCAGAACAGATAGAGAACCTTGAAGGCCTCGCGCTTGGTCCACAGCCACAGCCCTTCAAGCACCGCGAGATAGGCCGCCAGCCCGATGGTGAAGGCCGGGAACAGGATGTGAAAGGCGATGGTGAAGGCGAACTGAAGTCGTGACAGCAGTAGGGCGTCGAGGTCCACGGTGTGTTCCTGGTGACAACGCGATGGAGGCGGAGTGCGCCCTCTCATCGGCAGTGTCCACAAGCGCGAACGGCGCGCGACAGTCGGTCGCGTTATTTCATTAATCAGTGAATACTGACGTCAGGCGGCGGGCAGTTCGATCCAGAAAGTGGCGCCCTCGCCCGCAACGGACACGACGCCGATCGACCCGCCCTGCAGCTCGACCAGCCGCTTGGCCAGGGCCAGGCCGATGCCGTGCCCCTCGATTGCCGATCGCTCCAGGCCCAGTCGGTTGAAGGGTTCGAACAACTGGGCCTGTTTGTCGGGCGACAGGCCTGGGCCCTTGTCGCTGACCTCGATGCGGACGCCGTCATAGATCCGCTTGGCCCGGAACAGGACCTCGCCGCCCGCCGCGCCGTATTTCACGGCATTGGTCGCCAGGTTGTCGATCACCTGGGCCAGGCGCTGGGAATCGGCCAGGGCCACCAGCCCGTCGCCCTCGCAGATGACCTTGAGGGACAGCATCCGGGCTTCCGGGCGCATCGCCGTGGTGCGTCGAACGTCTTCCAGGATGCCGGGGATGTCGGTCGGGCGCATCTCGACCTTGACGGCCCCGGACTCGGCGCGGGCGACGTCGAGCAGGTCGTGCGACAGAGCCTCGACCTGGCGGGCTGTCTTGACCAGCATGGCGGCCATCTCGGCCTGGGTCTCGGTGATGGGCCCGAGCTGCCCTGTCGACCACAGGTCGCCGATGCCGATGATGCCGCCGATGGGGCTCTTGATTTCGTGGGCCACGTTGGCGAGCAGGCGCGACTTGGCGGCCGAGGCCTTTTCGGCACGAAGCTGCCCCGCCCTGGCCCGCGCCGAAAGGCGGTCGTGTTCTTCCAGCAGGGAGGCGACCAGCAGGATCGGCAGATAGCCGAACAGGAGCGTCAGCTGCAGCAGCACGGCGCGTTTGGACAGATCACCGATCACCAGATGCCAGGGTCCGGCGCCCATCATCAGTGAGGCCAGAGACAGCACGGAGATGACCACAAGGGCGGCGGTCACCCCTATGACCCTCAGGCGGGCCGCGATGACGATGAGCACGGGCACCATGACGAAGCCCAGCGGCATGTCGACCACGAAATAGACGGTCACGCAGATGACGATTAGCAGGCCGAATGTCAGCACCGTCTCGGCCGCGCGCCACGGGTTGAACATCGCCCGGACGGCCCGCATGTCGAGCGCCAGGAAGAACGATCCGATCACCGCCAGGCCCAGGGCATGGCCGAACCACCAGGTCTGGAAGGTCGGCAGAAACGGCGCCCCCCGGGTCAGCAACAGGAAGATCCCGGCGGCCAGTCCGGCGACGGCGGGCGCGACCCCTGCGGTGCACAGGATGAACCGGCACGCGCCTGCCACTGTGGCCAGGTTAAGGGTGGGGGCGAACCGCCGGGCCAGCCACACGGCCAGCACGATTTCCAGCATGTTGAGCGCCGTAAAACCGACGGACAGGATCGGGCCGTTGCCGGCAAGGAACTCACCGGCGAGGACCCCGAAGGCGATCAGCCCGCCGAAGGCCAGATCATAGCCGAACCCCCGGCCGCTTCTCAGCCAGACGGCGACGGCCAGGCCGTTGGCCGCCCAGAGCGCCGCGATCATGTCGGCCGTGCGGGCCGTGGAGATCGCCGCAAAGACCAGGACGGCGACACCCAGAACCGTGAGCATCGGCGCCAGGGGCTGGGCGAACAGCCCGGCAGCCGTGGACGTGCGCCCCGGACGCGCGGCTGCGGCGACAGGCTCCAGGGCGTCCGTATCGGTCGCGGTCATCGCGCGGCTTTGAAGCATACAGTGTAACTCTGGGTGGGCAGACGAGGCCCAGCCTTAACCAGAGCTTCCTAATATCCCCTGAAGTTAGACGTTTTCCGACAGAAGCTGCGAAAACCGGCGCACCGCCTCGACCGGTCCCGCAGGGTGGGCCCAGACGCCGGCGCTGACCGCCAGGAAGTCGGCGCCCGCGGCGACCAGCGGCGCGGCGTTGTCGACGGTGATGCCGCCGATGGCCACCGACGGGACTTCCATCGTCTCGTGCCAGATCGTCAGCACGTCGAGGTCAGGCCGATGCACAGTCTCCTTGGTCGAGGTCGGATAGAAGGCGCCGAAAGCCACGTAGTCGGCCCCCTGCTCCGCAGCCTCCATGCCCAGGTGCCGGCTGTCGTGGCAGGTCGCGCCGATCATCGCCGACTTGCCCATGATACGCCTCGCCGAGGCCACCGAGGCGTCGCCTTGCCCCACATGGACGCCGTCGCAGCCCAGCGCCGACGCCAGGTCCGGCCGGTCGTTCAGGATTACGGCCACGCCACGACTCTGCGCGACAGGCGCGAGTCGGCGCACCGCCGCGGTGATCGCTTCGTCGCCCGCCGGCTTGATCCGTATCTGCAAGGCGGCGACCGGTCCCGCATCCAGGGCCGCCTCCAGCCGGGCGGCGAAGACCTCCAGGTCGTCGATGACGGGCGGGGTGATCAGATAGAGCTGGCAGGCGGGCGCGGACATGGGCCGCAGGTGCGACGCCCGGAGCCTGTCGTCAACCACCTCTCCTGCCGATCGAATTGCGAACGCGTTGCAATCGCCTGAAGACCTGCTATAGCGAACCAATCGCAACTGACGCTCCGAGGCAGCCCGCTTTGTACGTGTGTAACTGTAACGGCTTGAGACAGCGCGACGTGGCGCGCGCGATCGAGGCCGGGGCCACCCGCCCGCGCGAGGTTTTCCAGCGCAATCAATGCGAAGCGCAGTGCGCCAAATGCGTCTGCGAAATGCGCCAGATGATCTCGGAAACCCGCGAATCCTGGGCCCTCGCCGCCGAGTAGGTTCGCAGGCCTGCGGACCAAAATCATTCGCAATATCAATGTTCCGATAAGCATTCGCAACTGAACACAGGCGTTTTCCTGTGCTATGCCCTCGACATGAACGGCTCCGACGGGGCCGCCCGCAGAGCAAGGACGAGACGGCCATGAAGGGCGATCCCGCGATCATCCGCACCCTCAACGCGGTGCTGACCAACGAGCTGACGGCGGTCAACCAGTACTTCCTGCACGCCCGCATGTTCGAAAGCTGGGGCCTGAAGCATCTCGGCCAGATCATCTATGACGAGTCGATCGGCGAGATGAAACACGCCGACATGCTGATCAAACGGGTGTTGTTCCTCGACGGCCTGCCCAACATGCAGGACCTGCACAAACTGAAGATCGGCGAGACCGCCGTCGAATGCCTCGGCGCCGACCTGCAGCTGGAACTCGGCGGGCGCGAGACGGTGATGGCCGGCGTGGCCCAGTGCGAGGCCGCCCGCGACTTTGTCAGCCGCGACATCCTGATGCGCATTCTCAACGACACCGAGGAGCACATCGACTTCCTCGAGGCCCAGTTCAAGCTGATCGAACAGTTGGGCGAGCAGAACTATCTGCAATCGGCCATGACCGAGATCGCTCCGGACAAGTCCGCCACCGGCAACTGATCCTACAGCACCTCGCGGCGGCTCAGATGGGCGACCGCGAGGGCCAGGACGACGAGGCCCAGACCGCATCCGAGGGCGAGCGCGGTGTTCACGCGCCAACTCTCCGTCGCCAGCATGTTGACCGGCATCTGCCAGGGGAAGAATACGCCCTGCTTCGCCGACGTCGCCACGACCGAAAAGCAGGTCCCGCCGATCCCGACCACGAGCGCCGGCACGAAGCTGGCGAAGCGCAGCGCTGTCCATAGCTGGATGGCGACCATCAGGATGGCGGCGAGGAAGACCTTGCCCATGGTCGCGGCGTATCGGCCCAGCTCGAACGGTCCCGTGGGCGTCAGGTCCGGCTTGATCGTCGCGGCCAGCATGACCGCGCCCCAAGTCAGGATCAGGGTCAGGACGCTCATGATCGCGACCACGGCCAGGACCATCACCGCCTTGGCCGCATAGAGACGCCAGCGCGGCAGGGGCAGGCTGCGCAGATGATCCCACGACTTCGGGCCGTGCTCCATATGGGCCACGAGGGCCGTCAGGGCGGTCACGCTCATCGGCAGCATGAAGTAGGACCATATGCCGATCGAACTGAGCATCCACATCTCCCAGGGCTGGGCCGCTTTCCCGCGCAGCAGCATGAAGAAGCCGAAGACGGCGATCAGCGACGGGGCGGCGACCGCCAGCACGGCGGCCAGCGACCGGTTCAGCTTGCGAATTTCGACGGACAGGACGGCGAGCATCAGACGGCCTCCGGTTGGCGTGCGGCCGCATCTCGCGGCGCGGTGACGTTGCGGTAGGTGCCCTCCAGCGAAGGGCTGCGCGGGCCAATGGCGAAGACCCTGACCCCCGCATGGACCAGGTCGCTGTTTACGGCCGCGGTCGCCGCGTCATGGTCCGCCCCGGGCCTCAGCCGCGCGACCAGACCGGCCGCGTCCGACGTCAGGGTCAGGTAGTGGCCCTTCAGCACCCCCCTCGCCCGGTCCGGATCGTCGACGCGCAGGCCGATCTCCGGCGCCAGGTCCGCCTTCAGCGCCGCGAGTTCGCCCTCGAGCACCAGCCGCCCGTCGTGCACGATACCGATATGGGTCGCTGTCTGCTCGATCTCGCCCAGCAGGTGGCTGGACAAAAGCACTGTCGCACCCGTGCGATCCGGCAGGCTCCTGAGGAAGCGTCGCATGTCGGCGATACCGTCGGGATCAAGCCCGTTCGTCGGCTCGTCCAGAATCAGTACCGGCGGGGCGCCCAGCATGGCCCCCGCAAGGGCCAGCCTTTGCCGCATCCCCAGCGAGTAGTCCGAGACCCGCCGTCGCCCGTTGTCGGTCATGTCGACGACCTCCAGCACCCGGTCGATCTCCGTCGCCGGCAGGCCGAGCAGCACACGCGTCAGGTCCATGTTCTCCCTGCCCGTCAGATTGGCATAGAAGCCGTGGGCCTCCAGCAGCGCCCCGACTTTCCGCGCCGCAACGATCCGGTCCCGGCCCACATCGACCCCGCAGATCTGCGCCGATCCGGCGGTCGGCTTCAGCAGGCCCAGCAGCATCTTCAGCGTCGTGGTCTTGCCCGCCCCGTTGCGGCCCAGGAAGCCATAGACGGCCCGCTCCGGCACGGTCATCGACACAGCGTCGACCGCCAGATGCTTGCCGAACCGCCGGGTGAGCCCCTCGGTCTTGATCGCCGCCGCCATCCGTCCGCCCCGTTTCATTTAAGTCCGATATAAAGTTGCGAAGGCCGCATCTTTAAGTCAAGATTAAAGATGATACAGGAATTCTTCGACGCCATGACCACCCACGACCTCACCCGTTTCCGCCGCCTCTGTGGCCAGTTTCGCTGGCTCGCCATCTTCATGGTGTGCAGCGTGGGCGCGCTGCTTGCCCTCATGCACATCGTGGCGCCGGCCATTTTGACGGCCCGCGGCGACACCCGAATCGACCCTGGCATCTGGCTGGAAAAGGCCGTCTGGGCCACACCGACCCTGTTCTATCTCTTCGCCGTCTGGTCGATCGGTTCGGCCCTGGGCCAGCTCGCCAAAGGCCGTCTCATCCAGCCGGTTCTGGGCAGAGCGTTGCGACACGTCGGAATCGCCCTGGGCCTCGGCGGGCTGCTGAGCGTCTTCGGCATCACCAACATTTCGCGCCTGATCGGCGGCGAGCAGGGCAGTTTCGCCTATTTCGACGTCGCCGGCATGACCCTGGGCATGATCGGCGGCGCCCTGTTCCTGCTGGGTCGGGTGGTGGATCAGGCCGACCGCATCCAGTCCGAGCTGGACGGGATGATCTGATGCCGGTCCGCGTCACCCTGGACCGGCTGATCGTCGCGCGCGGGATCAAGGCCCGCGATCTGGCGGTCGAGGTCGGTCTCAGCGAGACCCAGCTGTCCCTGTTCCGCTCCGGCAAGGTGAAGGGCATCCGCTTCTCGACCCTGGCCCGCATCTGCGCCGCCCTGAACTGTCGGCCCGGCGACCTGCTGGACTACGACCACGACCCGGCCGACCTGGCGCGCGCCGACGAAGAGCGTATCTGAGCCGGAACCGCTCCGCCCGACGACCATTTCTCCTCCGCTGGAGGAGCGAGGCCATGACTGAAATTGAAGAGACCATCGACGACGTGCGCGAGGCCGCCGCCGGGTTCCTCAATGCAGATGGACGCAGCGCCGGCCACGTCGCCCTCGGCATCGCGGCGACGGTCGGTTTCGCCTTGCTGGCCACGGCGCTGGCGAGCGGCGCGATTAAGCCGCCCCGGCGCACGGCGGCCCAACGGCGTGACGGCGACGCCCCCGTGGCCGAGCGCCCTCGCGGCGCCTTCAGCCTGATCCTGCCCGCCGTCTTCTCGGCGACCACCCTGTCCGCGGTGCGGGTCTGGAACGCTCCGTCCAACGCGACCCGGACCAGCGCCTTGGTCCTGTGGGCCGGGGCCCAGACCATCAACGCCCTGTGGATCGCCCTGCGACCGGCCAGCCGGGGGATGCAGATCGCTGCGGCCATGACCTCCGCCGGCCTCGCCGCCGCCTTCGCCCACGAGGCCCGCAAGCTGGACCCGACCGCCGGCAAGCTGGCCAATCCCACCGCGCGCGGCGTCGCCTTCGTCAACGCCATGGACCGCAAGGCCGAGGCCCGGCAGGCGACCGTGCACTGACCTTGCCCTGACGACCCGCCTCCTATAGGGATCGCGCCCGATTTCGCGCAGCCGCTGGCAGCGCCTCAACCCCAGTGATTCCCATGGCGAAAATCAACGGCAACACCATCAAGCCGGGCATGGTCCTGCAACACAACAACGGCCTGTGGGTTGTCACCAAGGCCAGCCACGTCAAGCCTGGCAAGGGCGGCGCCTTCGCCAACGTCGAGGCCAAGAACCTCGAGACCGGCAACAAGCTGAACGAACGCTTCCGCTCGGAAGACAAGGTCGAGCGCGTCACGCTCGAGCAGAAAGGCTTCTCCTTCCTGTACGAACAGGGCGACGCGCTCGTCTTCATGGACGACGCCACCTACGAACAGATCGAACTGCAGAAGACTTGGGTCGGCGAGGATTCGATCCCCTACCTCCAGGACGGCATGAAGGTCGTCATCGAGATGCACGACGACCGTCCGATCGGGCTCAACCTGCCCGACCAGGTGACCGTCACCGTCGCCGAAACCGAGCCGACCGTGAAGGGTCAGACTGCCTCGTCGTCCTACAAGCCCGCCATGGCGGACAACGGCGTGCGCATCATGATCCCGCCCTATATGTCGGCCGGCGAACGCATCATCGTCGACACCACGACCGGCGAATACGTCCGCCGCGCCGAATAGGCTGACGCACCACCGACGACCGGAGGCGCATGTCGCGCCCCTGTGAACTTCTCCGTCTGTCCGGGCGCCACTCCATCGAGTGTGGGGGCCTTTTCAGGGCAGGCGGACCAGGAGATTCCCCATGGCCCTCGCCTCCGCCCTCGTTTCCGTGATCATCGACGCCGTTCGCAAGACGGCCCGGCCCATGCTGCGCGACTTCGGCGAGGTCGCCCAGCTGCAGGTCTCGCGCAAGGGTCCCGGCGACTTCGTCACCGCCGCCGACATCAAGGCCGAGGACACTCTCTACGAGCTGCTGATGAAGGCCCGCCCCGGCTACGGCTTCCTGGGCGAGGAGCGCGGCATGATCGAGGGCACCGACAAGTCCCACACCTGGGTGGTCGATCCAATCGACGGCACGACCAACTTCATGCACGCCATGCCCCACTTCGCCATCACCGTGGGCCTGCAGCGCTATGCGCCGGACGGGTCGTCGGAAATCGTCGCCGGCGTCACCTACAACCCGATCATGAACGAGCTGTTCTGGGCCGAGAAGGGCAAGGGCTGCTATCTGAACGACCAGCGCATCCGTGTCTCCGGCCGTCGCGACCTGTCTGAATCGCTGATCGCCACAGGTCTGCCCTTCATCGGCAAGACCGGCCACGCCCAGTCGATCAAGGACATCCACGCCGTCGGCCAGCGCGTCGCCGGCATCCGTCGTCTGGGTTCTGCGGCTCTGGACTTCGCCTGGGTCGCCTGCGGTCGCTTCGACGCCTACTACGAGCGCAATCTGAAGCCCTGGGACGTGGCGGCCGGCATCCTGTTCGTCACCGAGGCCGGCGGCCAGGTCACAACCATCGACAACGACGGCGACCCGAAGACCGGCGTGTCCATCCTGGCGTCCAACCCGGAACTGCACCCACGGCTGCGCAAGGTGCTTCAGACCTCCTAGAGCCTGATCGTTTGAGACGGAAGCGCTTCGCGCTTCTGTCGAAAGCGTGAATCAGGCTCTCGCTCATATCTGGAGCAGGATTCACGGCATCTGCGGAATCGCGAAGCGATTCCTCCTCAGCCGATCCTGCTCCAGGGTTTCACAGGGGCGTCACGCCCCTCCCCTACCGCTGGCGCATGATCCGGTTCATCCTCGCCACCCTGCTCCTCGCCAGCCCGGTCGCCGCCCAGACAATGCCGCACCCGCTCGTCATCGCCCACCGCGGTGCCTCCGGCAGGCGACCCGAGCACACGCGTGCGGCCTATGAATTGGCCATCGAACAGGGCGCGGACTTCATCGAGCCGGATCTGGTCATATCGAAGGACGGCCAGCTGGTCGTCCGGCACGAGAACGAGATCGGCGGCACGACGAACGTCGCCGACCATCCCGAATTCGCCGCACGACGCACGACGAAGACCATCGACGGCGTCCCCACCACCGGCTGGTTCACCGAGGACTTCACCCTCGCCGAGCTACGCACGCTGCGCGCCCGCGAGCGGCTGCCGGCCCTGCGTCCGGGCAACACGGCCTGGACCGACGAGACGATCCTGACCTTCCAGGAAGTCATCGAAATCGCCCGCGCCGCCTCGGCCCGCACCGGCCGCGTCATCGGCGTCGCGCCGGAGCTGAAACACCCGAGCTATTTCGTCGGCCTCGGCCTGCCGATGGAGCCCGCCTTCGTCGAGGCCCTGAGCGCCAACGACCTGATGTCGGCCGACAGTCCGATCATGATTCAGTGTTTCGAGATCGACTGCCTGCGCTCACTGAACCAGCAGACCGACGCCCCCCTGCTCCAGCTGATGTCGCCGTCCGGCGGCCCGGCCGATCACCCGGACATGACCTACGCCGCCATGGCCACGCCGGAAGGCCTCGCCGGGATCGCCACCTATGCCGACGCCGTCGGGGTCGAGACCGCCATGATCATTCCCCGCACGCCCGCCGGCGCCGCCGGACCGCCGACGACCCTGGTCGAGGATGCGCACGCGGCGGGTCTGAAGGTCGTCGTCTGGACCTTCCGCGCGGAGGACATCTTCGTCCCCGTCGACTACCGTGGGGACCTTCCCGGCTGGATCAGGCGCTTCTACGACCTCGGCGTGGACGCCGTATTCAGCGACTTTCCGGGCGTGGCTGTGCAGGCACGAGACTAACCCTCCCGGAACTGCAACTCCGCCAGACGCGCATAGAGCCCGCCCTTGGCCACCAGTTCATGGTGCGTGCCTTCCTCGACCGCGACGCCGTCCTCCATCACCACGATCCGGTCGGCGCGCAGGACGGTCGCCAGCCGGTGGGCGATCACCAGCGTCGTGCGCCCCTGCATCGCCAGATCCAGCGCCGCCTGCACCAGCCGCTCGTTCTCGGCGTCCAGCGCGCTGGTCGCCTCGTCCAGCAGCAGGATCGGCGCGTCGCGGGCAAGGGCCCGCGCGATCGCCAGCCGCTGGCGCTGTCCGCCGGACAGGCTCTTGCCGCGCTCGCCCAGCGGCGTCGCGAACCCTTCCGGCAGGGCGTCGATGAAGGTCAGGGCCTGCGCCTCCTCCGCCGCCTTGCGGACCTCGTCTTCGGAAGCCTCCTCGCGACCGAAGCGGATGTTCTCAAGCGCTGAGCCCGAGAACAGCGGCGCCTCCTGCGACACCCAGGCGAACCGCCCGCGCACCTCGGCCGGATCAGCGGACCGGACGTCGACGCCGTCCACGCTGACCGCGCCTTCCTGCGGGTCGTAGAAGCGCAGCAACAGGCGGAATACCGTCGACTTGCCCGCTCCCGACGGGCCAACCAGGGCCACGGTCTCGCCCGGCCGCACCGTCAGGTCGAAACCCTTCAGCGCCGGCAGGTCGGGCCGTCCCGGATAGGCGAACCGCACCCCCGCCATCGCCACCCGCCCTTCAGGCGGGCTCGGCAGGGCGACGGGGTGCTCCGGCGCGGCGATCGACGCCTGGGCCTTCATCAATTCGTCGATCCGCTGCATGGCGCCCGAAGCCTTCTGCACATCGCCCCAGCTCTCGCCCAGCGCGCCCACCGCCCCGGCCGTGAACACCGACAGCAGCACGAACTGCAGCAGGGCGCCGGGCGTCATCGCACCCCGGATCACGTCCTGGGCTCCGAGCCACAGCACCAGGGTGACGCCGCCGAAGATCACCACGATGACCACAGCCGTCATCCAGGCCCGGGCGCGCATACGCACGATGGAGACGCCGAACGCCTCTTCCACCACCGCGCCGAACCGGTCCACCGCGCTGCGGACGCGACCGAAGGCCTGCACCGTCTCGATGGCGTCCACGCTCTCGCCAGCGAAGCCCACGGCGTTGGCGAACCGGTCCTGGGACTTCACGGTCAGCTTTCTGACCGACCGCCCGAACAGGAAGATCGGCGCCAACAGCAGGGGCGCGGTCAGCAGGACCAGTCCCGTCAGCTTCGGGCTGACGATGAACAGCAGGATGACACCGCCGATCAGGGTCAGGAAATTTCTCAGGGCGAAGGACACCGAGGTTGTCAGCAGGGTCTCGACCAGGGCGATGTCCGTGGTCAGGCGCGACAGCACCTCTCCGGTCCGCATCCGCGCAAAGAAGGACGGATCCAGCGTCAGGATACGGTCGAACAGGGCCTTTCGGAGGTCGGCGATCATCCGCTCGCCGGTCTTGGTCACGTAGAAATACCGGACCGCCGTCGCGACCCCCAGAATCACCGCGTTCAGCCCAAGGATCAGGAACCAGCGATTGATGTCCGCGCCGCCATTCTCGAACCCGTGGTCGATGGCGCCCCGCGCCGTCGCCGTCAGGCCCAGGGACGCCGCCGTGGATCCCAGCAGCCAGAATCCCGCGATCACGGCGTCCAGCCGGTGCTGCATGAGATAAGGCCACAGCCGCAGCAGGGGACGGACATCCTTGCGCTTCTCGCGCCGCGCCCCCGCCTCGCCCATCTGTTCGACGAGGACGGCCCCGGCGCCGGGGCGTCCCACCGCCTCCGCGCTGGAATAGGCGTCCTGGGTCGGCGAGGGGGTGCTCATGCGCGGGTCTTGCCCCGGAACGCCCTGCGGTGTAAACGCCGCCGCTCATTCCCGCCGGGACCTCGGCGGGTTTTCTCATTTTTCACGCACCGACGGTCGGCATCGTCACCGCGTACAGAGACCGGAATACGACCATGAAGGCCGATACGCACCCCGACTACCACTTCATCACCGTCACCCTGACGAACGGCGACACGTACAAGACCCGTTCAACCTACGGCAAAGAGGGCGACACGCTGAACCTGGACATCGATCCCTCGACGCACCCGGCCTGGACCGGCGGCAACCAGCAGATGCTGGACCGCGGCGGTCGCGTTTCGCGCTTCAACAACAAGTTCGGCGGCTTCATCAAGAAGTAGGCCCCAGCACCACACTGGTGCGACAAAGACGACACGAAGAGCGCCGGTCACCCGACCGGCGCTTTTTGTTTGTCCGGAACGTCGATAACATGGGCTCGTTCGATACCCGGGCGTGGACACGGGGCTCCACCAGGCGTCGCACCAAGGCGAATACGACCATGAATCGACGCGAACTCACCCTCGGCGCAGCCGTATCGGCTCTCGCCGGTTCGGCCGCGGCGCAGAACGCTCCGATGGGCGCCCAGCTTCAGGGCCAGCCCCAGACCGTCGTCGTCACGCCGACCAGCCCTTACTACGCCGCCTTCAACGCCCAGCTGGAGCGCCTGCCCGCTGCGATCCAGCCCGACGTGCGCGCCTTCTACGAACTGAACGGATGGCAGCCGGCCTGGACCGGCGCCCGCCTGCGCACGCTGAACCAAGCCTCCGCCCGCGCGGAGCGCCACGGGCTGTCGCGTTCGGACTTCTTCGACTTCGTGGGCCTCGCCGCCGATCCGGACACGGCGGACATGCGCACCACCGCCGCCGCCATCACCTACGCCCGCGTCCTGGCCGAGGGCCGCATCCGTCCCGAGACGGTCGAGGACCTGTGGGAGATGGAGAAGAACCGGGTCGATCTGCCGGTCGGCCTGAACGACGCCCTGGTCCAGAACAAGGTCGTCGAATGGTTCGAGGGCCTGGCCCCGACCGACATCGGCTATTCGAACCTGTCCGCCGGCTACGTCCGCTACCGCAGAATTATCCGCGAGGGCGGCTGGCCGCGCTTCGTCGCCCGTTCGGGCACGATCGAGCCGGGCGCCAGCGACAACCGCGTGCCCGCCATGATTGCCCGCCTGGTGGCCGAAGGTGACCTCAGCGCATCTGATGGCGCCCGCCTGACCGCCGAGGGGCTGGTCTACGGCCCGCAACTGCAGACCGCCATGCGCGGCTTCCAGGCCCGACACGGACTGGCGGCCGACGGCCGCATCGGCGCCGGCACCCAGAGCTCGCTCGGCGCCTCGGCCGAAGACCGCGCCCGCCAGATCGCCCTGAACCTGGAACGGCGCCGCTGGCTGAAGCGCGACCTGAATCCCGAGCGGATCGAGGTCAACACCGCCGCCGCCATCATGGTCTACTGGAAGGAAGGCCGCCCGGTTCACTCCAACCGCGTCGTCTGCGGCTCGCCCGCCAACCAGACGCCCAGCCTGGAAAAGCCCTTCGCCTCGGTCGTCGCCAATCCCCCCTGGTACGTGCCCGCCGGCATCGCCCGCCGTGAGATCCTGCCGCGCGGCCCCGGCTATCTGGCCAGCCAGAACATGTACATCTCGAACGGCACGGTCATCCAGCGCGCCGGCCCCACGGCCGCGCTCGGCTATGTGAAGTTCGAACTGCGCGACAGCTACGCCATCTTCCTGCACGACACCCCGTCCAAGGCCGCCTTCAACCTGTCGATGCGCCAGCGCTCGCACGGCTGCGTCCGCGTCCAGAACGCGGTCGAGTTCGCGCGCCTGCTGCTGTCGCCCGATCCCATGCTGCTGAGCCAGTTCGACGACGCCCAGATCAGCCGCGAGACCCAGCGCATCCAGACGGGCCGCGAGATCACCGTGCGCCTGCTCTACTGGACCGCCTTCGTCGACGGCCAGGGCCGCGTCGCCTTCCGCGAAGACGTCTATCGTCGCGACCAGAAGCTGGCCGAGGCTCTCGGCATCGCCGTCAGCCTGCCGGCCGTGATCGATGACGGGACCGCCGTGGCGAACGACGTCGGGCCGTAGTCGAGGTTCAAGTCTCCTCCCTGTCGCGAAGCGATGGGGAGGTGGATCCGGAGCGAAGCGGAGAAGACGGAGGGGCTCTAGCCGCCGTCCAGCACCCCACCGTCAGCTCGCGAAGAGCTCGCTGCCACCTCCCCATCGTTGCGCGACAGGGAGGAGACGCCATCTACCCCCTGAACGCTGCTTCCAGCAGGCCCATCTGGCTCAGCACAGGGTTCGCGTCCGGTTCGGGCGCGTCGTCGAGGTACATTCGCTTGTCCAGATACAGGACGCGGTCATGCAGTTTCTCGGCGCGGACCAGGTATTCGACCAGGGCGATCGGCATCTCAGGGTGGCTCGGCTCGGCCTCGACCTTGCGTTCGTTGAGACGATAGCGCGGCTCGCAGGCGGCCTCCGGCGCCATGTCGCCCTCGCGCACGGCGCGTTGCACCAGCAGCCAGGACGCGACCTGCATCAGGCGCGTCGTCAACTTCATGCTCTCGGCGGCATAGGCCAGTGCGGCCGAACGCGACAGCAGCTTGGAGTCCCGGCGCCCGTCGCCGTCCAGATAGGCGGCGGTCTCCTCGACCAGGTCCATGCCGTCCTGGAAGGTGCGCTCGAACAGTTCGGACCGGGCGAAGTCGCGGATCTCCCCGGCGCGTGACGCCGTGGACCCGGTACCCGGCGCGGAATTCTCGGTGCCCATCAACTCAACCATACTCATCGTGATCCGCAACGTCCGCTGGTCCATCGGCCCGGAACGGCGCCGCACGGGTTTCGACTGCAACCGGCATGCCACGAAAAAGGGGGCCACGGAAAGCCGCCACGCGGAACCGCATCAGTTGCCGAAGTTGAACAGGGCGTCGGCGGCGGACTTCTTGGCCGTCTTGCCGGCGATGGCGCCGCGCGCCCGCGCGATCTCGGCTTCCAGCGCCTCGATGCGCTCGCCCAGTTCCTCGACCGAATAGAGGTCCAGGTCCTCGCGACTCAAGGCCGCCACGGACGCTCCGCGTTGCGGACGCGGTTCAAGATCCTCGAACGTCATCGTCGCCTCCTTGGCCAGAACCCCGAAGAAGCCCATTTACGCTCCCGGACACGGACGATTGCAAGGCTTGGACGGATATGCGGGTGATCGAGATTGACGGCGGCTCAGGTCCCGCAGAGGCCCTGCGCCTCTCCGAACGCCCCGATCCCCAGGCGGGACCGGGTGAAATCCGCATCCGCGTGCGCGCCGCCGGGGTCAATCGCCCGGACCTGCTCCAGCGCAACGGCGGCTACCCTCCCCCGCCCGGTGCTTCCGACATCATGGGGCTGGAGGTCGCGGGCGAGGTCGATCAGGTCGGACATGAGGTCACCCGCTGGCGGGCCGGGGACCGGGTCTGCGCCCTGCTCGGCGGCGGAGGCTATGCGGACTATGCTGTCGTCGACGCCCGCCACGCCCTGCCGATCCCCGACGCCCTCGACGTCGTCCAGGCGGCGGCCCTGCCCGAGACCGTCTTCACCGTCTACGCCAATGTGTTCGAGGCCGGCGCCCTGAAGGCCGGCGAGACCCTGCTGGTCCACGGCGCGACGTCCGGAATCGGGGTCACGGCGATCCAGATGGCCCGGGCGGCGGGCGCCCGCGTCATCGCCACCTCCCGGGGCGCAGCGAAGACGGCGGCGGCGCTTGATCTCGGGGCCGACGTCAGCCTGGACGCCTCGGCCGGAGACCTGGAATCCGCGATCCGGGACGCGGGCGGCGCGGACGTCATCCTCGACATGGTCGGCGCGGCCTATGCCGAGGTCAATCTGAATGCCTTGAAGGCCGGCGGCCGCTGGGTCGTGATCGCCACGTTGAGCGGGGCGCTCGCCCAGGTCGATCTGATGCGGATCATGATGAAACAGGCGACCCTGACCGGATCGACCCTTCGTCGCCGTCCGGCCGACGAAAAGGCCCGGCTGGCGGCGGCGATCGAGGCCAAGGTCTGGCCCTGGGTCGTCTCGGGCCTCGTGCGCCCACCGGTCGAGGCGGCCTTCCCCCTGGCCGAAACGAAACTCGCCCACCTCCGGCTGGAGGCGGGCGAGCATGTCGGCAAGATCGTGCTGACGGTCTAGATCGCTACCAGCGACCGCCCCCGCGAGCCGGACGCATCGACGAGATGCGGTCGTTGACGCTCGTATAGTTCAGGTTGCGAGTGCTGGAGGTGATCACCTGGCACTGGCCGCGGAAATAGGCGTCGGTGCAGACTTCCCAGGCGCCGTTGAGCTCCATCGAGCTGATCTGATCGTTAAGACCCGAGCGACCCAGATCGGCGATCTCGCTGCGGAACGTCTGAGAATAGCCGCGGTAGTTGCTGTCGGCGTAGACGGTGATGCTCGTGCGGCCGTTGTTGCCGCCCCAGCCGCCGCCATTGTTGCCGCCATTACCCCAACCGCCGCCATTGTTGCCGCCGTTGCCCCAGCCGCCGCCGTTGTTGCCGCCATTGTTGCCGCCGTTATTGCCTCCGTTGCCCCAGCCGCCGCCATTGTTGCCGCCATTGCCCCAACCGCCGCCGTTATTCCCGCCACCGTTGTTGTTGCCGCCGCCACTGCCGCGCTCGTAGTCGCCGCGCACATTGCCGCAGACCAGCAGCCCGTCATTGTTGGCGATGTCGAAGGCGGAGCAGCGCGCCAGTTCGATTGAGGTGCCGCGGACATTGCCACGCATGTCCCGGCAGTCGGCGTAGAGACGGCCCTGGTTGACGTAGGATCCGCTGCAGCTGTCTGCGAAACTGCCGCGCGGCGCGACACGCTGGGCGCCATCGTCCATCGACGGCGCGCGTTCCTGGGCGCCGCCGGCCAGCACGGCCAGAGCTGCGAGAGATGTGAGTGCGATAGACATAGGCTTCCTCCAAATGATCCCTAAGGACGCTGAACGCGTCCGATGTCACACTGTTCAACATCCAGCATGAACCGAACCTGTATGGCTCCGCTTGCCTTAGCTTAACGTAGCGGTCGGAGCGACAGGATGACGTTGTCGAAACCCACATCATTGAGGTTGCTCACCTGACCGGCGAAGCTCTGGCATTGGCCACGATAATTGGCCCCGGAGCAGGCCTGCCACCCGCCGGTCAAACGCATCGAACTGTTCTGATTATTCAGGCCCGAGGCGGTCAGGTTGGGCTGGGCTGTCGTGTAGGTTCGGGAATAGCCGACGAAATTGATGTCCCTGTAGATTGTCACCGAGACGGTCGGCGTCGGCGGGCGTGCGGCGGCGGCGCTCGTTTCGAGCTGCCCCGCCGTGCCCCCGCACGTCAGTGTTCCGTTGATGTTGGCGACGTCCACGCCCGTGCAGGACGTCAGCGGGATCGATGACCTTACGAAGGCGCCCGAGGTGTTGCGGCAGTTGGAGAACAACCGGCCGCCGAGCACATAGGACGCGGCGCAGCTCTGGGAAAAACTGCCTTGCGGCACGGCGCTCGCCTGGGCCTGGAGCGTCGCCGGCGCGGCGACGAGGCCCGCACCCGCAACCGCCGCCGCGGACAGCAATGTGATGATTTTCATGGTCTCCCCCGGGCATGAGGCCGGCCGCACAGTCTGGCCGAGCAACGATATGTAAACCCGTGGTCGATCACCGGCCAGTGACGTTTTCTTTTGCGCCGAAACAGCCTATATCGAAATCATAGCGCCCGGCCGAAAGGTCGGGCGCCGTCGTATCCAGAGCCCGCGATCGCCGGGCCCCTCATTTCCGGGACTGCCCCCATGACCGACATCCTGATGCCCAAGGCCACCGCGGTCTGGCTTGTGGACAACACTTCGCTCACCTTCGAACAGATCGCCGACTTCTGCGGCCTGCATCCGCTGGAAGTGCGCGGCATCGCCGACGGCGACGTGGCCCGCGACATCCGGGGCGTCGATCCCATCACCGGCGGCCAGCTGGGCCGTGAGGAACTCGACAAGGCCCAGGACGACGAGACCTACCGCATGAAGGCGATCGTCAGCCGTCACGCCGAACTGATGAAGGCCCACAAGCCCGCGCCGAAATACACCCCGGTCTCGCGCCGCCAGGACCGTCCGGACGCCATCATGTGGTTCGTCAAGAACCACCCCGAGGTCACCGACGCCCAGATCGCCAAACTGCTCGGCACCACCAAGTCGACGATCGACAGCGTGCGCAACCGCACGCACTGGAACAGCCCCCAGATCAAGCCGGTCGACCCGGTGACCCTGGGTCTCGTCGGTCAGCTGGTGCTGGACGACCTGGTCTCCAGGGCCGCCGAGAAGAAGAACCGCGACGACGCCAAGAAGGGCGGCGCCGCCCTCCAGCCCATCGAGGCCGAACCCGCCGAGCCGGAGTTCGTCCCCGAAGAACGCGAACGCCGCACGGCCGAACCGACCGCCGCGTCGGTATTCGGCACCAACGACTGATCAACGCGTCTCCTCCCCCTTCGCCGCTTGGCGAATGGGGAGGAGGATGCGAGCCCTTCGCGAGCAGACGGAGGGGTTCTTCGTGCACATAGAAAGACCCCCTCCGTCTCTCCGCTTCGCTCCGAGCCACCTCCCCACGCCTGCGGCGCAGGGAGGAGACAGCTTTCCGCGCTCAAGCAGCGAGACGCCGCGCGTCGAGCGATAGCGCCACAAAAGAGTACGGCCCCGGGATCGCTCCCGGGGCCGTTCGCTTTTCTGGCGGAGACCGGGGGCTAGCCTGCCCTGGCCTCCAAACTGGTGATTTCTTCCTTGAGCCGGAGCTTCCTTCGCTTGAGCTCCCTGACCTGCAGCGGATCCACGGAGGGCCTGCCCACCTCCTGCCGGATGGTGTCATCCAGCTGACGGTGACGATTTCCCAGTTCGCGGATACGAGCTTCGATGGTCATGGCTTGCGCCTCCATGTCTAAGGGACCACACAATGAGCGCCTGGATTTGCCGCCTGTGAAATCACGGTTCGGTGACGTCAACAGAACGTAAAATTTCTCCGGGCACGGCCTAGCCTGGCCCCCAACCTGGACCATGATGTGAACTTAGCGGTACAGAACCCGCCGACCCGGCTGGTGGTCGGAATCTCCGGCGCATCGGGGGTCATCTACGGCGCCCGGGTTCTGGATGCGCTGAACGACCTGGGCGTCGAAAGCCATCTGGTGGTCACCCGCGCCGCATTGCTCACATTGTCGCAGGAGACCGAACTCAACCCTGACGACCTGACCGCCAAGGCCACCGTCCTCCACAAGCTCAACGATGTCGGGGCCTCGATCGCCTCGGGCTCGTTCCGGTCGCTGGGCATGGTCGTCGCGCCCTGTTCGGTTCGGACCATGAGCGAGATCGCCACCGGCGTGACCTCGACTCTGCTGACCCGCGCCGCCGACGTGGTGCTGAAGGAGCGTCGCCCCCTGGTCCTGATGGTGCGCGAGACGCCCTTCCACCTCGGCCACCTGCGCACCATGACAGCCCTCGCCGAGATGGGCGCGACCATCGCCCCGCCCCTGCCCGCCTTCTACTCAAAACCCGCCTCGATCGCGGAGATGGTCGACCAGTCCGTCGGCCGCGCGCTGGACCTGTTCGGTCTCGACTGGGCGCCGGTGAAACGCTGGGAGGGGCTCAGGGGCCCCGTAACGGAGTGAGCGACCCTTTCTGGGACTGGGCGCTGAAAGCCTACGCGGCCCCCGGCGTGCAGGAGGCCTGCCTGCAGCTTCAGGACGGAACCGGCCAGAACGTCCCCTTGTTGCTCTGGGCCGGCTGGACCGCCGCGACGGGCCGCGTGCTCGACGAGGACGCCATTGAGGGCGCCTGCGACTGCGCCCGCGCCTGGGACGCCGCAGCCGTCACGCCGCTGCGCACCCTTCGCCGCACGCTCAGGAACACCAACCCCGACATCGACAATGCTGCGCGCGAGAGCCTGCGGGAGGCCGTGAAGGTCGTCGAACTGGCCGCAGAACGTCACCTGATGGCCGGACTGGAGGCCCTGGCGCCCTCCCCTGCGGGCCCGCCCCGCCCCGCCATAGACGCATTGGCCGCCGTCGCCCGCGTCTGGAGCCGGGTCGTGCCGCGCCCGGCGCTGACGATGCTCGCCGAATGCCTTCCGGCCTGACCCGGCCTCGGCTATAAGCCCGCCTTCGCGGGGACCGGCATGAACGACGACCAACCCTTTCTGACCGACGACGAGATCGCCCTGCACGCCCAGGTCAGGGAATTGCGGCTGGAGCACGCCGACCTCGAAGCCTCGATCGACGCCTTGTCGCACATGCCGATTCCGGATCAGCTCCTGATCGCCCGCCTGAAGCGAAAGAAGCTGTTGCTGCGCGACGAGATCGTGAAGATCGAAAGCCGGATTCTCCCCGACATCATCGCCTGATCCCTTCCCTTCTCCCCTTGCGGGAGAAGGTGGCCGAGCGCAGCGAGGTCGGATGAGGGGTTACGCTGACATCGAACGTCAGCGCTGGCGCAACCCACTCCAGCCGACGGTATGACCCCTCATCCGTCAGCCTGCGGCTGCCACCTTCTCCCGCAAGGGGAGAAGGGAATCCGCGGTCAACGTCCTCGCTTGCGGACCCACATCGCGGCGTCTGCCTCGGCGAGCCAGGTCTCGACGTCCGCCTGGCCGGCGAAGGCCCGCACCCCGAACGATCCGCCCAGCGACGCGGCGACGCCCTCCCAGCGGAACTCGGCGTCTTCCAGCGCCTGCTTGAGACCCGCCGCCTTCTCGCGCCCGGCCTCCAGACCGGAGTTCAGCAGCAGCACGCCGAACTCGTCCCCGCCCAGCCGGCCGACCGCGTCCGTCGCCCGCACATTCTCCAGCAGCAACTCGGCAACCCGCACCAGGGCGGCATCCCCCGCTGCATGGCCGAGGGAATCGTTGACCGCCTTGAACCCGTCGAGATCCAGATACAGCAGCACCGCCGGCACCTTGTAGCGGCTGCAGTAGGCCATGGTCCGCACCATCGCGGCCGCGAAGCCGCGTCGGTTCAGCACCGGGGTCAGGACGTCGTGTTCCGCCGCAGCCTCGGCCGCCTCGGCGCGCGCGGTCAGGGCCGCCACCTCGGCGCGCAGCCGGGCGATCTCGGTCCCAGGGTCCAGGCCTGGGTCGACGATCTCATCGATGTTCGGCGCGTCGGTCACGTCGAGAAGCCACTCCGGGCGCGACTCAATACGGGCGCCTCCGGCGCCCAAGCTAACGCCCTTGGTTGCGGGCGCAACGCGCGTGCTGTAACCGGCCGCTTTCCTCGCAAGGCTCAGTGACGCATGGCGACGACGACCCCCCCGGTGGCGATCATCATGGGCAGCCGCTCGGATTGGCCCACCATGAAGCACGCGGCCGACATGCTCGACCGGCTGGGGGTCGGCTGGGACGCCCGCGTCGTCTCGGCCCACCGCACCCCGCAACGCCTGTTCGACTTCGCCAACGGGGCCAGGGCGGCCGGTTTCAAGGTCATCATCGCCGGTGCCGGCGGGGCCGCCCACCTGCCGGGCATGGCCGCCTCGATGACGCCCCTGCCCGTGCTGGGCGTGCCGGTCCAGTCCAAGGCGCTGAAGGGCCTCGATAGCCTCCTCTCCATCGTCCAGATGCCCGGCGGCGTCCCCGTCGCCACCCTGGCCATCGGCGAGGCCGGCGCCAAGAACGCCGGCATCCTCGCCGGCCAGATCCTGGCCTTGTCCGACGAGACCCTGGCCGGCCGCCTCGACGCCTTCCGCGAGGAACAGACCGAGTCGGTCCACGAGACGGTCGAAGACTGAGTGCCCGTTCTGTCTGAAACAGCCCCGCCCGCTCCTCTCGCGCCCGGCTCGACCATCGGCATCCTCGGCGGCGGCCAGCTGGGCCGGATGCTGTCGCAGGCCGCCGCGCGCCTTGGCTTCGACGTGGTCATCCTCGATCCCGAAGAGAACAGCCCCGCCGGTCGCGTCTCGCGCGGCCAGATCGTCGCCGCCTATGACGACCCGACGGCCCTGACCGTCTTCGGTCGCGTCTGCGATGTCGTCACCTTTGAGTTCGAGAACGTCCCCGCCGCCTCGGTCGAGCGTCTGGCCGAGGCCGGCGCCCTAGTCGCCCCCGGTCCCACCGCCCTCGCCGTGGCCCAGGACCGGGTCGACGAAAAGACCTTCCTCAACGCCGTCGGGGCCACGACGGTCGCGTTCGCCCCCGTCGACAGCCTCGACGACCTGACCGCCGCGCTCGAGACCCTCGGCACGCCCGCCCTGCTCAAGACACGTCGCGACGGCTACGACGGCAAGGGCCAGGTCTGGATCAAGTCTCCGAAACAGGCCGGGGCCGCCCTCGCCGAACTCGGCGGCCGCCCGGCAATTCTCGAGGCCCGCGCAGCCTTCACCCGCGAACTGTCAATCATCGCCGCCCGCGGCCGTGACGGCGCCGTAGCCGTCTATCCGCTGGGCGAGAACAGGCACGCCGGCGGGGTCCTGCGCACCACCAACGCCCCGGCGAAGATCGACGCCAGGACGGAGAAGCGCGCCCGCGCCATTGCCGCCGCCATCCTCGACGGCCTCGCCTACGTCGGCGTCATCGGCATCGAGCTGTTCGACCTCGGGAACGGCGAACTGCTGGTCAACGAGATCGCCCCTCGCGTCCACAACACCGGCCACTGGACCCAGGACGGCTGCGTCTGCGACCAGTTCGAACAGCACATCCGCGCCATCGCCGGCTGGCCGCTCGGACCGACGAAGGCCCACGCCCGCGTCGAGATGACCAACCTGCTCGGCGACGAGGTCGAGCAGTGGTCGAAACTGGCCGCCGGACCCGACCAGCGCCTCCACCTCTACGGCAAGGCCGAGGCCCGCCCGGGCCGGAAAATGGCGCATGTGAACCGGGTGCGGCCTCTGGCCTAACCGTAGGCTTGTGTTGCAGCCGAGGCGTGGGATGCTGCGGGCATGCAAATGACCCTGCTCATAGCGATCGTGTTGCTGGCCGTAGTCGCCGCGTCGTTTCTCGCGCCGAAGTTCAGACACCGGCGAACAGCCCAGATCGCAACCGGCGTGGTCGCGTTACTCGCGCTAGGCGTCGCCTTCTACAGCCTCGGCGTCCAGGCGGGACGGGATGCTGCGCTGCGCGACAACAGGGCCGACGCGAGGGCGGCCGTCAGGTCCGCTGAGGATACCGCAACCGGCTCAGCATCTCGGTGACCCGCCGCACCGGCGCGTCGAAGTCCTTGCCGGCCTTCCACTTCTCAAAGACCATGACGTTCTCGATCCGCGCCGCGACGAAGGCGTCCGCCGCGTCCTTGCCGTCGAACAGCCGCAGGGTCATCGCCGGGATCAGGATGCCCGACAGGATGGTCCGCTTCGAATAGTGGTTCCAGTCGGTCGCCGTATCCCCGGCCCAGCGCCACAGCCGGTCCGCCGTCGCCCAGGTCAGGCTCAGCACCAGGTCGGCATTGGTCGGCAGGGCCATGAAGCCCGCCGCCCGCTTCTCGGCTTCCGGATGCGCCATCGCGACCTCCAGCCGCGTCTCCAGGGCCCGGGCGATTCGCTCGCGGATCTTCAGTGCGGCGGGATCACCCAGCGCCGCCAGGGCCTGATCGTCGTGCCGCCGCCACAAGAGGACCGCCAGATCGCGCGCGCCGTTGGGCAGCAAGAGCTCCTGATCGCCTTCGCTCAAGCCCCGCGCCTCGCAGGCCGCACGCACCATCCGCCCGTTCCAGCCCAGCCGTGGAGCCAGGCCCAGCGCCGAATCGAGCACCGACTGCTCCATCCGATCAGCCCAGTCGCCTTCAGGCGCATTCGACAGCTGCGGGGTATCGATCATCCGCCCATGATACGCCTGTCCCAGCGGGATCGCGAGCGTCACGGAAGCGCCGCGACGATCTGGACAGACGGCGGGGCTTGGTGTATCCGCACGCCTTCGCTCGCCGGGCTGTCGCCCGCGAGAACCGATTTTATTTGTCTGCCCGCCTCTCAAGGACGCGGCGGGCAGCCAAAGGAGAGTTCAACCTGGTACAGATTTTCGTTCGCGATAATAACGTCGATCAAGCGCTCAAAGCCCTCAAGAAGAAGATGCAACGCGAAGGCAGCTTCCGTGAAATGAAGCGCCACGTGCACTACGAGAAGCCCTCGGAGAAGCGCGCCCGCCAGAAGGCCGAGGCCGTTCGTCGCGCCCGCAAACTGGCCCGCAAGCGCATGCAGCGCGAAGGCCTGCTGCCGCCTCCGAAGCCCCGCGTCCCGCGCGTCTGAGGCCGCGACCGGAGTTCAAGATTTTAAAGGCCGTCCCGGGAAACCGGGGCGGCCTTTTTGATTCTGGTTCGACGGTCTCCCTCCCCACTCGCCGCTTGGCGATTGGGGAGGGAGCAGCGAGCCCATTGGCGAGCTGACGGAGGGGTTCTTCGTGCGGCGAGACCCCCTCCGTCTCTCCGCTACGCTTCGAGCCACCTCCCCATCGCTGCGCGACAGGGAGGAGACGGCGTTACCGCCCCCCGCCGCTGATCGCCTTGCCAAAGCTCTTCCAGCTCAGCTTCACGTCCGACAGCGCCCCCGCCCGGAACGCCCGCCCGGCCAGCCAAACCATCAGCAGGGCCACCGCGAACATCCCCGCCATCGTGCCGATGATCTCGATCAGAGGCGGCCCCGACGGCGCCCGCGCGCTCATCAGGAAGGGCGTGAAGAACGGCACCCAGGACAGGAACTTCACCGCCGGCGCGTCCGGGTTCACCAGGGCCATCTGGACGACCAGCAAGGGCACCACCAGCACCATCATGATCGGCCCCATGAGCGTCTGTGCGTCGCGCGGCGTCTCGCAGAAGGCCCCGATAGCCGCGAACAGGACCGCGTACATCAGATAGCCGCCGACGATATATCCAAGGAAGTAGAAGATCAGCCCGTCGGTCATCAGCACAGCGGCCACGTCCCCCGCCACCGAGGGCGCCGCCGTGATCAGGCCGACCGCTCCGATGCCGCCCCAGACGACCAGCACCGACAGGGTCAGCATCGCCACCCCCAGCACCTTGCCGGTCAGGATCTCCGTCGCCGAGGCCGACGACAGCAGGACCTCCAGGATCTTGTTCGACTTCTCCTCCATCACGCTGTTCAGCAGGATCGAGGCGCCCGTGATGATCAGCGACCACAGGATGAAGCTGAAGGCCAGGCCGATGATCCCGGGCAGGCGGTCCTTGAACGACACCTCCCCTCCCCCCGCCGAACGCGGCGAAAAGACGTTGATCTCGGGCCGGAAGGCGTCGACCCGCTCGACCACGGCCGCGTCGATCCCGGCCTCGCGCAGCACCGTGTCGCGGTTCTCGTCGCGCAGGGCCCGGCGCACGAAGTCCTCGACCGTGTCGTCGGTTGCCCGCGCCGCCCACACCCGGGCCGCCGGCCCCTCAGGCGTTCGGGTCAGGAACACGACGGCGTCCAGCCGCTGTTCCTTGGGCGTCTCGTCGGTCAGATAGCGACGAACGACCGCGTCCTGGGCCGCGCCTGGTGCGGCGGTGGACAGATCGGCCGGCGCATCGACGAAACGCATGCGCGACCGGGACATGGAGGCGATCGCGCTTTCGGCGGCTCCGGGGGGGGCTCCCGCGGATTTCGCTGCCTTCTCGGCGGCTTCACGCGCGCGCTCGGCCTGACGTTCGGTGTCGGAATCGAGGACGTTTCTCACCGCGGCGGCCAGACCCGTGGCGGCGGGGCCTTCCTCGATAAGGACGACCGCTCGCACGGGATCGGCTCCGCGCATTAACAGGGGCACTGCACCGCCGAGCACGGCGAAGAGGGGGAAGGCCAGCAAGGACAGCCAGAAACCGACCGTCTTGGCATAGGCCAGGAACTCGCGCTGGGCGATCAGCAGGATACGGTTCATCGGGCGACCTCCGAAGGGGCGGCGGCCCTGGCCACGCTCTGATCCTGATCGGGGTTGTCTCCCGTCAGGTCGATGAAGGCGTCATGCAGGGTCGGTTCCTTCAGTTCGAACCGGCGCACATCCAGGCCGCTGATGAAGGCGGTCTTCAGCGCTTCCTGCCCGCCGGCCCCGCTGGCCAGGGCGCCCTTGAGCACCCGCACCCCGTTCTGATCCGACACGACCTCGACGCCGGTCACGCCCGGCAGGGCCGCCACGGCCTCGGCCGTGATCTCGCCTTCCAGCTCCAGGAACCGGCGCGAAGTCGCCCGCGCCTCCGTCACCGTGCCGTCGAAGGCCTTTCTGCCACGCGCCATCAGCACCACCTGGTCGCACAGCCGCTCGGCGTGCTGCATCACGTGGGTGGAGAACAGAACGGTCGCGCCGTTGGCGGCCAGGTCGCGGATCACCGTCTCCAGCCCCTGCTGATTGACAGGGTCGAGGCCCGAGAACGGCTCGTCCAGGATCACGAACTCCGGCCGATGCACGACCGAGGCGATCAGCTGGACCTTCTGGGCCATCCCCTTGGACAGCTCCTTCATCTTCTTTTTCTGCGCGGCCCCGAGGCCCTGGGCCTCTAGCATCTCGCGGGCGCGTCGCTTGCCTTCGCGCGTCGGCAGCCCCTTCAGTGAGCCGAAGAAGGCGATGGCCTCGACCGGCGTCATCTTCTTGTAGAGACCGCGCTCTTCGGGGAGAAAGCCGATCCGATCGCGCACCTTGCGCCCGTCGGAGGCGCCGATGATGTCGATCCGCCCGGCGCTCGCCGACTGCAGGCCCAGAATCATGCGTATGGTCGAGGTCTTGCCGGCGCCGTTGGGCCCCAGGAAGCCGCAGATGGCGCCCTTCCGGACCTGAAAACTCAGATCCTTCACCGCCTGAAAGTCGCCGTAGCGCTTGCTCACGCCTTCGAGCGTCAAGGCCGCCATATTCATCCCCTGGTCGATTACGGACCTAGAGGTAGCAAAGGACACTTTACATTGGAACCGTAATCGACGTCCCGATCGTTACGCCCCGGTCACGAGAAAAGCGGCATCAAAATCAGTCGGCGACCACGACCTGAAATGTCTCACCGACGACACGGGACGGGTTCACCTGCGACCCGCCGCGACGCACTTCGAAATGCAGATGCGGACCGGTCGAATAGCCTGTCGAACCGACCAGACCGATCCGCTCGCCGGCCAGCACCCGGTCGCCCGATGCGACATCGATCCGGGACAGGTGGGCGTACATCGTCGTCATGCCGTTCGGGTGGCGCATCTCGATGAAGTTGCCGTACCCCTCGGGCTGACGGCCGATGCGGACGATTTCTCCCTCGGCGGCAGAATAGACCGAAGTGCCCTGCGGCGCGGCGATATCGACGCCCTTGTGCATCCGCGCGCCCGGCTCGCCGCCCAGCCGGCGCATGCCGAAGCGGGAGTTGATGGCGAAGCCGCGCACCGGTTCCTCGAAGATCATCGGTCGGGTCAGCGGCCCGGCGGGCTCGGCCACGGCGGTCACCGGAGGCCGCTCCGGCAGGGCGAAGATCTGGTCACGGGGTTCCCGCTCGGCGGGCGCCATGGCCATGGCCAGAACTGCGACCCCGATCAGGGCGACGGTCTGGCCGGAGTGGGTCACAAAGGCACGGGCGGTCGGAAGCAGTCGGCGCATGAAGTCGTCGGCTCGGTGGCGCTTTTGCGAAAGCAGTGGAGGCCAGAGGGCGCGGGTCCGGGACACGCACACGCTTTGGCGAGCTGCCGTATCAATAATTCATGGGGCGACTTTGGGGCGCGGGTGTTGCGTCCTGGGGGCGACAGGGCGTCGCACCTGCGATCCTCCCCCATCCAGGGAGGTGGCACGGAGCGGTTTCGCGACGTGACGGAGGAGGCCGACTCCAGACGCTGTGTCTGCAGCCAGCCCCCTCAACCACTTCGTGGTCCTCTCCCCCGACGGGGGAGGACGTTTAGAGCGGCAGGGTCAGGGTAATGCCGCCCATGTGGCTGTCGGCATGGTCGCCGAAGCGGCCGCGATAGCCGATCTCGACTTCGAGCGGGCCCATATCCCCGCTCAGCCCGGCAGAGGCAAGGACCGAACCGCCGAACGGGTCGTCGAAGCGACGCGACAGGACCTGGGCGGGGTTGCCCGCGATCCCGACGCGGACGGCATCGGAGCTGTCGTCGAGGCTGTCGCGATAGCCGCCCTCGACGAAGACGGCGAAGCCGCCCATGTCGCCCTCTGCCCGCAGCACGGCCTCGGCGGTGATCCCTTTGACCGAGCGGTCACGGTACTGGTAGGAGGCCGCCGCACCCTGCTCAATGTAGCCGTCGACGTCGGAGTTGGCGTAGGTCACCGCCACGCGCGGCGAGATGGCGATCCCGCCCGCATCGAACCACATCCCCCCCTGCAAACGTGCGCCGGAGCTGAAGCCCCGCGTGGTCGCTGTCTGGATAATCGGCGCCAAGGCGCTGACCCGCTCGATATTGTTGTAGTCATCACTGGCGAAGCCGGCGGCGACGTTGATGAACATCGCATCCGACCGCCAGCCCGCAGCGGCGTCCAGCGCCAGGGTCTGCAGTTCGAAGCTGGTCGGTCCGGCGCTGACGTCGGCGTTGCGATAGCTTCCCGTCAGTCCGAACCGCATTGTCTCGGTGCCCGACTCCAGCGTCATCTGGGCGCCGTAGCCATCGGACTTGGCCGAGGCCACCGTAGCGCGCGCGTCGGTCTCGGAGCGGTCATAGAGGCCGCCGATCGAGATCGAGGTTCCCGCGGTCCAGGGCGCGTGTCCTGACATCCGGGCGCCGGCGGCGTCCAGCGCGTCTTCGCGGTGACGATAGGCGGTCTCGCCCTGCAGGGTCGAACCTGCGGCCCGGTCACCATAGTAGAGGTAGTCGCCGGACAGGGTGGCGATTAGCCGGTGTCCGGCAGCCGTCGGGTGGACGCCGTCGAAATACAGGTAGGAGTCAGGGTTGGCGCAGACCGTGACGCCATTGAAGCAGGCCTCGGTCACGTTGCTCAGGCCGAACCGGCCGGGGCTGGAGGCCAGCAGATCGCTGACCTTGGCCAGATCGAACAGGATGATGTTCGTGCCTGGACGGGCGGCGGCCGTCGTCAACAGAGCCGTCTGCAGGCTGCTGTTAAAGGTCGAGCCGGCATAGTCGGCAAGGGCCGCGGCCGGCGATGTGCGGAATTGAGGCGTGATGCCCAGGCGCGGCAGGTTGGTCACGAGAATCGTCCCCGCGCCACGACCGGCGATGTCGTTCACCAGGAAATTCATGTCCGCGACGGCGGCCGACAGGGTCGGGGTGATGGCGGCAACCGGGTTGGTGCTGACGCCGGCGGTCGGGAGCGCCTGGAAGATGTTGTTGGCGCCGCCGAGGACGCTGACCAGATCATTCGCGCCGAACGCCCCGCCCCGACCGAGATAGGTCGTCAGTTGCTGGCGCATGCCGGGCGGGAAGGCGACGTTGTTGTCGGTCCGCGACCCGCCGTAGGCGAGGTTGATGCTGCCGGTGACCGCACCGTTGAAGTTGGCGGCATTGAAACCCAGCAGTTCCGTAAAGACGCGCCCGTTGGAGAAACGGCCCTGGAAATAGGGCGGCGATGGCGGCTGGGTCCCGCCGGATGCCAGGTAGAGGTTGCCGTTGTCGCTCAGCGAGTCGCCCAGAACGACCAGACGGCCGTAGGACTGGGCCGAGGCGGCGGTGGCGAGCGCGGCGGATGCGGCAAGCGTCAGCGCAGCCAGGGCTGCGCCGCGAAGATAACGTGACATGGTCTTCCTCCCGTCGGTCGATTGAGCACGACCGTTCCACGACAGTCTGCGCCCGTTTTGCGGGAGTGCAAGATGCCGCCGGGGAAGCTTCTAGTGCAGAAGTCGGAAGCGCAGCGTTCCGGCCACACTCTTCAGGACACGAAGCGCCTGCGGGTCGTAGTCGCGGTCCACGTCGGTGATGACGTAGCCAGTGCGTTCGTCGGTCTTCAGATGCTGGCCGAGGATGTTGAGCCCGGCCGCCGACAGCTCTCGGTTCAGCTCGGCCATGACGCCGGGCTGGTTCCGGTGGATGTGCAGGATGCGGTGGCCGCCCGACACCTCCGCGAGCTGCACATTGGGCAGGTTGACGCAGAAGGTGGTGTCGCCGCGGTTCAGGTATCCCAGCAGCCGTTCAGCTGCGAACTCGGCGATGGCTTCCTGAGCCTCTTCGGTCGAGCCGCCGATGTGCGGGGTCAGGATGACGTTCTTCAGCCCCATCAGCGGGCTGTCGAACGGATCGGCGTTGGTGCGGGGTTCCTCGGGGAACACATCGAGCGCCGCACCGCCGATCCGGCCCGACCCGATCGCCTGGGCCAGGGCCCCGACGTTGACGACATGGCCGCGCGACAGGTTCAGGAACAGCGTCCCCGGTCGCATCATCTGGAACTCGGACGCGCCGATCAGATTGGCGTTCTCGCGCCGCCCGTCGACGTGCAGCGTAACTACGTCCGCCTCTGCCAGAAGCGCATCCAGCGACCGCATCCGCTTCGCATTGCCCAGCGCCAGCCGCTCCGACAGGTCGAGGAAGATGACCCGCATGCCCAAGGCTTCGGCCAGAACCGACAGCTGCGATCCGATGGCGCCGTAGCCGACGATGCCCAGGGTCTTGCCCCGCAGTTCGCGCGAGCCCTCGGCCGACTTGTTCCATCGGCCTTCGTGCATGGCCGCCGACTTGTCGACCACGTCGCGCATCAGGGTGATGGTCAGGCCGATGGCCAGTTCGACCACGCTGCGGGTGTTGGAGTAGGGCGCATTGAACACCGCCACGCCCTTGGCGGCCGCTGCGTCCAGATCGATCTGGTTGGTGCCGATGCAGAAGGCCGCCACGGCCAAAAGCCGGTCCGCGGCCTCCAGCACCGCCGCGGTCACATTGGTCTTGGAGCGAATGCCCAGAACGTGCACGCCCTTGATCTTCTCGATCAGGTCCGCCTCGTCGAGAGCCCCCTTCATCGTCTCTACGGAATAGCCCGCCTCTTCCAGCCGCTCGACGGCGGCGGGGTGAATGTTTTCCAGCAACAGCATGCGGATGCGGCTGCGCGGATAGGACCAGCGCCCGGCCAGCCCCTCGGCGTGCAGAAGTTCGTCGATGGATTTCGCCTCGCCATCGGCCACGGCGACGACATTGTCGCGCCGCGCGATCTCGGTGAAGGCGTAAAACCGGTCGGCCGCCCCGCCCAGTTTGACCTCGGCGTCGTTCCAGCCGTCGCCCACCATGACGACCGGTCCTTTCAGACCCAGCGCCTTGATCACGGTAGGCTTGCCATTCTCATGCGACAGCGGGTTGGCGTCGTCCACCCCCGTGACGCGACCCTCGGCGTCATAGATCAGGTCGTTGCAGATGACCCGATCCGGCGACACGCCCAGCCGTTCGGCAACGGGCGCAATGATCTCGCGGAAGCCGCCTGACAGGATGATGATGTTGGCCGCGTTCTCGTTGAAGAAACGCAGGTTCCGCCGCACCGAGGGCGTCCCCTCGTCCAGTATCCGGTCCGCCAGAGCCAGAACGTGGGCCCGCGTCAGCGGCAGCATCGCCAGCCGCGCCCTCAGCGCTTCGCCGAAATCGACCTCTCCGGTCATGGCGCGATCGGTCAGGGAGGCGACCTGAGCCCTGATTGACACGACATCACCATGCCCCTCCAGAGCGATATCTGCGAGGGCTTCCAGGGTTTCGATGCGCACAAGGGTCGAATCGAAGTCGAAAATCAGCGTCGGAGCGGCGGTCATGCCCCTCTTTCGCCGACCTTCGCACTCGCAGCAACGGCATTGTGAGTGGTCTTAAAGCCCGGTCAGCCGCCGCACCCGGCTGTCGGGCCGGCGGCTTTCCAGAGCCGCTGCTCCGATGGCCGCTGCGATCGTGGCCACGGCCAGCAAGGCCCCGCCCTCACGGGCGTGATCCTTGGCGTAGCGACCGGCGTCGCCAGCATAGCGCCGCGCCGAACGGCCGGTCTCCTCGGCATAGAGGCGCGCTTCGCGGGCGTACTTCCGGCGCTGCTTGTCAGACACGGCGCGCTGGCCACGTTTCATGAGCTTCCTGGCCTCGTGGCGGGCCTCATCTCCCAGATCACCGACCCGGTCGCTGACTTCCCCGGCCCGCTCGGTCAGACCGCGCGAGATGTCGTCGAAGCGGTGACGCAGGGCCTCGGCGTCGATCCAGCCGCGCGGATCGATCCGGTCCCGGATCTCCTCGAACCGGCGCGGTCCCGTCCGCTGGGTGAGCAGGAAGGTCACCAGGGCGGCCGTGGCGACAAGGGCCAGGGATCCCGCGGTGATGCCGGGATGTTTGCGAACTTCGGCAAGAGCGCTGAACTGTCGGACCATGGGATAATGAACCTCTTCATCGAGGCCGTCGTCGGTCGGGTCATAGAGCCCGTCGTCATACGGCTGATAGGCGGAACCCCTGTCCCGCATCGCAACTGGAGCGAACCGCGCGAAAAGTGGTTCCGCCAGACCCGGCAGCAGAGCGTAGAAAGACGCGATGACGCGCCCTCCTCCGCCGACCGTAATCTCCCGGATCGGATGGGTCGCGCACCAAAGCACAGTGTCCGCCACCACATGGGTCGCATAGACCGGCTGCGGGTTCTGCACCGCATAGCCCGTCAGGTTTCGAGCGTGCTTCGGATAGGGCGTATCCACCGCCGCCGGCTTGACCAGACTGACGGCGACCGGCGACCCTTCGCGCATCAGCTCCATGCGGAAGGCGTTGGTGAAGCCCTTCACCGCATGTTTGGACGCCGAATAGACGCCCTGGACCGGCATGGGCGCGTCGCCCAGAACCGAGCCGACATTGACGATCGTCCCGCCGTCGGGCTGCGCCCTTAGATGCTCTGCGGCGATCAGCGACCCGTTCACGACACCCCAGTAGTTGGTCTCGAACAGCTGGTGCTGATCTTCCAGCGTGGTCTCGCGGATCGGACCGTAGATCGACACGCCGGCGTTGTTCACCCAGGTGTCGAAGCCGCCGAACAGCCGCCGGCACTTGTCCGCAGCCTCAGCCAGGGCGTCATAATCGGCGACGTCGGCGACGGCATAGGCGACCCGCGCCCCCTCCTGCTGCAACTCCTCCACCAAAGCCTTGAGGTCGCTCTCGCCGCGCGCGATCAGGAAGACGCAGGCGCCCGCCTTCGCCGCCCGGCGCGCGGTCGACAGGCCGATCCCCGAGGTGGCGCCGGTGATGATGATGGCCTGCTGATCGAGGGGTTTCAGGTTCGGTTTGGCGGGCATGGATCAGGCTTTCGTCGGTGTCGGCATGCAAGAACGGGCGGGGCATGCGCCCGGTTGCGACAGATAGCACGCGAACGCGGCCGCGCCAGACGACTGGCGGTCGCCCTTACCAACCGCCCTCGCCTCTCCTATCTTGCACCGTTCTCGACATGTCTCACCGCCCAAGGATCCGCCGTGACCGATCACGAGCCTGCCGCCGTTTCCGCGCCGACCGACGACCTCGCCGCAGCCTTCCAGATCGAGGGCTGGCCTGTGCGCGGCCGCCTGGTCCGTCTCGGCGACGCCATCGACAAGATCCTGTCGGCCCACGCCTATCCCGAGCCGGTCGCCGCCCTGCTGGGCGAGGCCTGCGCCCTGGCCGCCCTCGTCGGTTCGGCGCTGAAGTTCGAAGGTCGGCTGATCGTCCAGGCCCAGGGCGACGGTCCGGTCCGCTATGTCGTCGCCGATTGCGACACTGACGGTCACCTGCGCGGCTACTGCCGCTTCGACGAGGACGAGGTCGCCGCCGCATCCAGCGGTTTCTCGCGCCCCGGCGCCCGCACCCTGCTGGGCCAGGGCGTGTTCGTCATGACCCTGGATCGCGGACCCGATTTCGAACGCACCCAGGGCATCACGCCGATTGAAGGCGAGAGCCTGTCGCTGGCCGCCGAACACTATTTCGTCCAGTCCGAGCAGATCCCGACCAAGGTCCGCCTCGCCGTCGGCTCCGTCACCGATGAGACCGGCACGACCTGGCGCGCGGGCGGCGCCCTGATCCAGCTGATCGCCGCCGACGATGCGCGCGGCTCGACCGAGGAGGTCTGGGACCGCACCCGCGCCCTGTTCCAGACGCTTGCCGACGACGAATTGGTCGATCCGACCATCACACCCGAGACCCTGCTGTTCCGCCTGTTCCACGAGGACGGCGTGCGGCTGGAAGACGCTCGCGCCCTGAAGGCCCAGTGCCGCTGTTCGGCCGAGCGCATCGCCGGCGTCCTGGCCTCCTTCGGCCCGGAGGAACGCACCGACATGGTCGAGCCCGACGGCAAGATCCACGTCACCTGCGAATACTGCGGCACGCTCTACAAACTGGCCCCTGAGGCGGCGGAAGCCGAGGCTTAATAGGCCAGGGCGATCCCGTCCTTGCGCATTTCCGTCGCCGCGCCATAGGTCCAGCGGCCCTCGCCGTTGTCCTGACGCACCACGTTCTGATAGCCGCCGAAGCCGCCGTCGGTCGGGCCGAGGACCCAGCCACGCTGTTCCAGACCGGCGCGCGTCGCCTGCGGCACGCCGTTTTCCAGATGCAGGATGCCAACGCCCTCGGCGGCCTGGCCCGTCGGTTCGGATGAGCCCTCGTGCTGCCAGCGCGGGCTGTCCCCGGCCTCCTGCGGATCGAGACCGTAGTCGACCATGTTGCTGATGATCTGGGCCTGGCCCTGGGGCTGCATGCCGCCGCCCATCACGCCGAACGCCATCCACGGCTCCCCGTCCTTGCAGGCGAAACCGGGGATAATGGTGTGGAAGGGCCGCTTGCCCGGCGCGTAGACGTTCGGATGGCCGTCGGTCAGGGCGAACAGCTCGCCCCGGTCCTGGAACATGAAGCCCAGCGGGCGTTCGCCGTCGTCGGGCGCCAACCCCGAGCCCATGCCGCGATAGTTGGACTGGATCCAGCTGACCATCATCCCGTCCTTGTCGGCGACGCTGAAATAGGTCGTGTCGCCCTGGGTCGGCGCATCGCCCGGAAAGGCGCGGTCCATGATCCGGTCCGGCCGGATCAGCCGTGCCCGTTCGGCGGCATAGGGCTTGGAGTTCAGCCGCTCGACCGGCGTCTGCGAGAAACGCTCGTCGGCGAACCACCGCGCCCGGTCCTCGAACGCCAGCCGCTTGGCCTCCGCCTGGTGATGGATCGAGGCCGCCGACTGGAAGCCCATCGCCTTCAGGTCAAACTGCTCGCAGATGTTGAGGATCTGGTTGGTCGACAGGCCCTGGGTGTTCGGCCCCAGCCCATAGACGTCCACCCCGCGATAGTCGGTCCGGATCGGCTCGACCCATTCGGTGCGGTGCGCGGCCAGGTCGGCGCGGGTCAGCCAGCCGCCGATGCGTCTGAAGTAGCGCTCGATCTGTTCGGCGATCGGCCCTTCGTAGAAGGCGTCGCGCCCGCCCTCGGCGATCAGCCTCAGGGTGCGACCGAGGTGCGGATTGGCGAAGACCTCGCCGACGCGCGGTGTCCGTCCGCCCGGCGCATAGACGGCCTTGCGGTTGTCGTTCTCCTCGATGCCGCCGGCCCGGTCGAACCCGGCCATGTTGCGCTCCATGTACCAGGCGATGGTCTGGGGCATGGGCACGCCCTGCTCGCACAGTTCGGCGACCGGGATCAAAACGTCCTTCCACGGCAGCTTGCCGTAGCGCTGGTGCGCGCTCCACCAGGCGTCCACCGTGCCCGGCACATTGACCGTCACCGCGCCATAGCGCGGCAGGTAGCCGCCCACCGCCCGGCTGCGGGCTGTCTCAAGCGACAACGCGAGGGGACTGTTTCCAGACCCGTTGAAGCCGACCACCTTCCGCGGCGCCGGGTCCCACATCATGCAGAAGGCGTCGCCGCCGATGCCGTTGGCGGTCGGCTCGAGGAAGCCCAGGGCGGCGTTGATGGCGATGGCCGCATCGATCGCCGAGCCGCCGCGCCTCAGGGTGTCGATCCCGATCAGGGTCGCCGTCGGATGCGCCGTCGCCGCCGCCCCGTTCATGCCCCAGACGGTCGATCGCCCAGCGAAGGGCGCCCCCGTGATCCGGTCGCCCATGGTGACGCCGGCGAACGGGTTCTCCAGCCTGGCCTGGATGACCGGCCGCGCGGCGGCGGGCGTCCCGGCTGTCGCCATCAACGCCCCGGCGGGCAGGGTCGACAGGAAGGTACGACGGCGCATGGGCGAGACTCCCGTGAGGCTGAGGTCGGGACCGTAGCGGTTTCGGGGGCGGAGGAAAGACTCGGGGCCGGCTCGGGCGCCGGTCGATACGACGCGCCGTGGCTTGGTGCTCCGGGCATCACGTGACACGCTGACCCCAAAAGGCGCGAAACCGCGTCGGGGGAACACGCTCATGGGTTCAGCCATCACCGTCATCGGTCTGCCGGTCGCGCTGGGGATCATCATGTTCGGCCTGGGGCTCAGCCTCACGACCGGTGATTTCGTCCGGATCGGGCGACGGCCCAAGGCGGTGTCGATCGCCCTGGCATGCCAGCTGATTCTCCTCCCGCTGGTCTGCTTCGGCCTGGTGCTGCTGTTCCGGCTGCCGCCGGTGCTGGCGGTGGGCATGATGCTGTTGGCGGCGTCGCCGGGCGGGACGACAGCGAACCTCTACAGCCACCTGTTCCGGGGCGATGTGGCGTTAAACATCAGCCTGACCGCCATCAACTCGGTCGTGGCGGTGATCACCCTGCCGATCGTGGTCAATCTGTCGCTCGGCTATTTCCAGCCCGGCGGCGACCAGGTGGGACTTCAGCTGGCCAAGACGATCGAGGTGTTCATGATCGTGCTGGCGCCTGTGGCTCTGGGCATGCTGGTGCGCGCGCTGAGGCCCGGCTTCGCGGCGACCATGGACAGGCCGGTGCGGATCGCCTCGGTGATCATCCTGACCCTGGTCATCATCGGCTCCGTGTCGGCTCAACTGGACGTGCTGACGGCCAATCTCGCCGCCCTCGCTGGCGTGGTCGTGACCTTCTGCCTGGTGAGCCTGGGGATCGGATTCCTGATCCCCAGGCTGCTCAGGATCGACCGACCCCAGTCGATCGCCAGCGCCTTCGAGGTCGGACTGCACAACGCAACCCTGGCCATCGTCATCGCCCAGTCGGTGCTGAGGAACGTCGACATGTCGCTCCCGGCAGCCGTCTACGGCGTCCTGATGTTCCCGCTGGCGGCGGCGTTCGGGGTGATGATCACGCGGGGATCAGCGAAGGCTCAGCCTTCCAGATCCAGCGAATAGCCCGCCGACCGCACCGTGCGGATCGGGTTGGCGCTATCCTCGACGTTCAGGGCCTTGCGCAGGCGGCCGACGTGGACGTCCACGGTGCGGGCCTCGACATAGACGTCCGAGCCCCAGACCGCGTCCAGCAGTTGTTCGCGGCTGAACACCCGCCCCGGATGACGCATGAAATGGTCCAGCAGGCGGAACTCGGTCGGGCCCAGATGGACCTCCTTGCCCGAGCGACGCACGCGGTGGGCGACCCGGTCGATGATGATGTCGCCGTGCCCGACGCGATCGTCGGCCAGACCGGGCCGGATACGACGCAGAACCGCGCGGATGCGGGCGATCAGCTCGGTCATCGAGAAGGGCTTGGTCAGATAGTCGTCGGCGCCCGTGTCGAGGCCGCGCACCCGGTCCGATTCCTCACCGCGCGCCGTCAGCATGATGACCGGCAGGTTGCGCGTCTCGGGCCGACCGCGAAGACGCCGGCAGACCTCGATGCCCGACACCTTGGGCAGCATCCAGTCGAGCAGGACCAGGTCCGGCTGACGCTCGTCGATCTGGACCAGACCTTCTTCCCCGTCGGCGGCGACGACGACGTCGTAGCCCTCCTTTTCGAGGTTGTACTGAAGCAGGGTCGCCAGGGCGTCCTCGTCTTCCATCACCAGGATATAGGGCTGCACTCAGGTCTCTCCGTCAGGTCGTAGGCGGCGTGGGCAGGTGCCCCGAATCCGCATCCCAGTCGCCCGGCGAAGGCGTCCAGCGCGGGCGCTCGCCGGTCATCTCGTCGCCGGTGATCTCGTAGTGGATGACCTCGGCGATATTGGTCGCGTGGTCCCCGATCCGCTCAAGGTTCTTGGCCATGAACAACAGATGGGTGCAGGCGCTGATCGTGCGCGGATCGCCCATCATGTAGGTCAGCAGTTCGCGGAACAGGGCGTTGTAATGCTCGTCGACCTCGTCGTCGGACGCCCAGACAGCCATGGCCCGGTCGATCTCCGAGGCCGTATAGGCGTCCAGAACGTCGCGCAGCCGCATCGACACCAGTTTGCCCATCCGCTCGATCGAGCGGGTCAGGGGTTGCATCGGTTCGGTCTCGGCCAGGCTCAAGGCGCGCTTGGCGATATTCTTGGCCAGGTCGCCGGTGCGCTCCAGATCGACCGACAGCTTCATCGCCGACAGGGTCTTGCGCAGATCAGACGCCACCGGCTGACGCAGGGCGATCAGGCGGATGGCCTTCTTCTCGATGTCGCGGTGCATCGCATCGACCTTGGCGTCGCGCTCGACGACCGCCCGCGCCAGGGCGATGTCGCGGCGCGCGACCGACTCGACCGCGTCCGCCACCTGGGCCTCGGCGAGGCCGCCCATGCGGGCGACCTCGGCCGTCAGCTGGTTCAGTTCGTCGCCGTAGGCCTTGACCGTGTGCTGGTTCAACCGAAGCGTCCCGTGATGTAGTCGAGCGTGCGCCGTTCGCGGGGATTCGTGAAGATTTCCTCGGTGTTTCCGTGCTCGACGAGACGGCCGAGATGGAAGAAGGCCGTGCGTTGCGACACGCGCGCCGCCTGGGCCATTGAGTGGGTGACGATGACGATGCAGTAGCGCTCGCGCAGTTCGTCGATCAGCTCCTCGATCCGGGCCGTCGCGATCGGATCCAGCGCCGAGCAGGGCTCGTCCATCAGGATGACTTCGGGGTTCACCGCGATGGCGCGCGCGATGACCAGACGCTGCTGCTGGCCGCCCGACAGGCCGGTCCCGGGCGAATGCAGACGGTCGGCGACCTCGTCCCAGAGGCCCGCCTTCTTCAGCGAGCTTTCAACGATGCTGTCCAGCTCCGACTTCGACGTCGTGAGACCGTGGATCCTGGGGCCGTAGGCGACGTTCTCGAAGATGGTCTTGGGGAAGGGGTTCGGCTTCTGGAACACCATCCCGACCTGGGCGCGCAGCAATACGGGATCGACCGAGCGGGCGTTGATGTCCTGGCCGTCCATAAGGATCTTGCCGGTCACGCGGCAGCCCTGGATGGTGTCGTTCATCCGGTTCATCGTGCGCAGGAAAGTCGACTTGCCGCAGCCGGACGGGCCGATGAGGGCGGTGACCGTCTTGTCCGGCACGTCCAGCGAGACGTCGTACAGAGCCTGCTTGTCGCTGTAGAAGACCGAGACGTCCCGCGCGGCGATCTTGGTCGGGCCCGCAGGGGCCGACGGCGACTTCACCTCGGGCACGCGCCCGGCCGTGACACCGGCGGCTTCAGATACGGGCGTCAGGACGGTTTCGTCACGGCGCTCGGTCGGGTCGGCGGAGCCGCCGCCCTCTCGCCCGTCAGGGCTGCGGAAAAAGGGAAGTTTCATTGTCTTACCACCGACGCTCGAACCGCCGACGCAGCAGGATCGCGGCGGCGTTCATGACGATCATGAAGGCGAGGAGAACGAGGATGGCCGCAGCCGTCCGCTCATGGAACGCGCGTTCCGAGGCGTTCTCCCAGATATAGACCAGCGACGGCAGGGCGCCGGCCGGCTCGTCGATCGCGCCCGGGATGCCCGGCACAAAGCTGACCATGCCGATCAGCAGCAGGGGCGCCGTCTCGCCGAGGGCGTGGGCCATGGAGATGATGGTGCCGGTCATTACGCCCGGCATGGCCAGGGGCAGAACGTGGTGGAACACCGTCTGGGTCCGGCTGGCTCCCATGGCCAGGGCCGCCTCGCGAATCGACGGCGGCACGGCCTTCAGCGCCGAACGCGTGGCGATGATGATCGTCGGCAAGGCCATAAGGGCCAGCACCAGCCCGCCCACCAGCGGCGACGATCGCGGCAGGTGCATCCAGTTGATGAACAGAGCCACGCCCAGGAGGCCGTAGACGATCGACGGCACGGCCGCGAGATTGTTGATGTTGACCTCGATCAGGTCGGTGATCCGGCCTTTCCGGGAGAACTCCTCCAGATAGACGGCGGCGCCGACGCCCAGTGGAATGGCGATCAGGGCTGTGACCAGCAGCATCAGGGCCGAACCGACCAGCGCGCCGAACACCCCGGCCAACTCCGGCTCGGTCGAATCGCCGTTGGTGAACAGTTGGGCGTTGAAGGTCGTCGAGACGTGCCCGTCGCGCTTCAGCCCGTCCAGCCAGGCCATCTGCTCGTCGCTGACGCGGCGTTGATCGGCGGCCGTCTCGCGGGTGATCTCGCCCTTGTAATAGAGGTCCGCCTCATCCGAGACGGGGGCAGTGATCTCCACCGTCCGGCCGATCAGCGACGGGTCGTTGCGGATGAGATCGGCGGCGCGGAACTTCAACTCCGAGGAGATAAGCGAGCGATAGGCCGTTGCCTTCGTGCCCTGCGCGTCGTCCGTTTCGCCGAGGCGAGCCAGTTGTTGCTGCGCCACCATCTGCTGAAAATTGGTGCCCTGAGGATAGGCGCGATCGATCCGGGCCGGGTCCATATAGACCTGCACCGTCATCTGGTTGGCGTAGAAGGCTGTGTGGCCTTGCTCGATGATCCGGCCCAGGAGCAGCAGCAGGAAGCCGATGGCCACGGAGACGGCCAGGATGCCGTACAGCTTGAAACGCCCCTCGCGGGCATAGCGTTTCTTCAGCCCGCGTTGCAGTCGGGCCGCGCGTGCGGGATCCTCTGCGGCCAGACGCGCCCACATCTTGTCTGCGCCGGTCTCAGTCATACTGTTCCCGATAGGTCTGGACGATCCGCTGGGCGACGATGTTCAGCAGCAGGGTGACGAGGAACAGGGTCAGTCCGAGGCCGAACGCGGCGAGCGTCTTCGGGCTGTCGAACTCCTGGTCGCCGGTCAACAGGGTGACGATCTGGACCGTGACCGTCGTCACGGTGTCGAGCGGATTCAGCGTCAAGTTCGCCGCAAGCCCCGCCGCCATCGTCACGATCATGGTCTCGCCTATGGCCCGCGACATGGCCAGCAACAGGGCGCCGGCGATGCCCGGCAGGGCGGCCGGCAGCAACACCCGCTTCACCGTCTCGGACTTGGTTGCGCCCATAGCATAGGAACCGTCGCGCAGGGACTGGGGGACGGCGTTGATGATGTCATCGGACAGGGACGAGACGAACGGGATCAGCATGATCCCCATGACCGCCCCGGCCACCAGGGCCATCTGGTTCTGGACTAGCATCAGGTACTGCCCGATGCCGTCCAGAGGTCCGCCGACCATCATCGCGCCGAGGCCGTTGAAGAACTCGCGGAACGCCGGGCCCACCGTCAGGGCGGCGAAGAAGCCGTAGACCACGGTCGGTACGCCGGCGAGGATCTCCAGCACCGGTTTGACGATCCCGCGCGAAAGGGCGCTGGCGTATTCCGACAGATAGATGGCCGAGAACAGACCGACCGGCGCGGCCACGATCATGGCGATGATCATGATCAGGAAAGTGCCGGCGAACAGGGGCACAGCCCCGAAAGCGCCCGACGATCCGACCTGATCGGCGCGGATGGCGATCTGCGGGCTCCACTGGGTCCCGAACAGGAAATCGGACACCGGCACGGCCTGGAAGAAGCGCAGGCTGTCCCACAACAGGGAGAAGACGATGCCGACCGTGGTCAGGATGGCCACGGCGGAACAGGCGAACAGCAGGCCGCCGATCCAGCCCTCGACCCGGTTGCGCGCCCGCAGCGTCGGCCGGATCTGGCTCCAGGCGAACAGGCCGCCCATCACCGCCGCCAGGACTGCGGCGAGGACGCCGCCCCAGGTCAGGGTCTGGTGCAGGCGGGCCGAGCGGGCCGCTTCGGTCGTCAGGGCCTCGCCCAGTTCGCCCGACCAGACCTGGAAGGCGCGCTGCCCCTCCCCCGTCAGCCGAGCGTCATTGAAGAAGGCCTCGCGGCGGAAGGGCTCCAGCGCCTGCACCGAGGCCGGGGCATCCGCCGCCAGAAGGTTGTGGGCCAGGGGCCCAGAAAAGACCCCCGCCAGAATGGTAACGATCAGCGCGGGCACGGCGACCCAGATCATGGCATAATAGCCGTGCTGCTCAGGGCGCGAGTGCGCCTTCTGCCCGCCGTGCAGGGCCGCGGCGCGACGCAGCGCAACGCCGCGCCCGGCCAGATAGGCGAGCACGGCGAACACCGCCACGAGAGGAATCACAAGCCAGATCATCAGGTCCCGCGAGCGCGCACGCCAGAATCAGAGCGTGCGCGGAAATCCGGCCCGTCCCGGCGCGGAACCTGCCCTCGGATGGTCAGCGGATTAAGACGGCTGGATGACAGTTCTGCAACGCCGTAAACGATCGCCGTTCTTCGATGGTCAGGCCGGCTCTGAGATGCTCCTCGACGCGGTCGCCATCGGAAAATAGACATTGAACAAAGATCCTTCGCCCGGTGCGCTTTCCACCGTCATCCCGCCGCGGTGTCGGTTGACGATGTGCTTGACGATCGCCAGCCCCAGGCCCGTTCCCGGCCGCTCCCCGCTCTTCTGGCCCTCGACGCGATAGAACCGCTCGGTCAGCCGCGGCAGATGCTCACGCGCCATTCCCGGCCCGTAGTCGCGCACCGTCACCACCACATAGCGCGCCCCGGCTTCGCGATCGGGCGTCAGCAATGACAGGCGGGTCGCACCGGGTACGCGCGATGCGGCGGCGGCCTCGATGTCCAGCGCGTGCCGCACCGTCAGGTCCACCGTGCCGCCGACCAGCGAGTATTTGATCGCGTTGTCCGTCAGGTTCTGGATGACCTGAACGATCTCGTCGCGATCGCCGGTGATCCGCGCGTCGCCCGGCTCCACATCCAGCAGGACGGTGACGCCCTTCTCCTGCGACAGCACGCTGATGGCGTCGACCACGTCCGAGGCTGCGCGGGGCAGATCGACCTTCCCCGATGGCGGGATGTGCTCGTTCAGTTCGATCCGGCTCAATGACAGCAGGTCGGCGACCAACCTTCCCATCCGGTCGGCCTGGGCGGCCATGATGTCGAGGAACTTGTCGCGCGCTTTCGGGTCGTCCCTGGCGTGTCCCTTCAGCGTTTCGATAAAGCCGCTCAGCGAAGCCAATGGCGTGCGGAGTTCGTGGCTGGCGTTGGCCAGGAAGTCGACACGCATCAACTCCATGCGCCGCACGTCCGTCTCGTCTCGCAGGCCCAGCAGAGCCATGGTCATGCCGTCCGGCGAAGGCAGCGGGCGCACCCAGGCCTTCCAGTGCCGCGTCCGGGCGCCGGCGGCATTGTAGTCCGTCGTCCGGCTCACGCCGCCGAACAGGGCTTCGTCCACCGCCTCAAGCACGTTCGGGTCTCGCATGGCCGACACCAGCAGGGCGCCTTCTCGCTGGATGCGCAGCACGTCACGCGCGGCGCGATTGGCGAGCACGATGCGCCGGCCGGCAATGTCGTCCGCCTCCCCGCCGCTGACGATCATGACGGGGTCGTCCAGAGCCTCGAACACGCTGTCCAGCAGGCCGGCATTTTCGGGCGCCGACAGGCTCGCTCCAACGGCGACAGAAGAGGTCTCGTTCGCGACCTTGCGCGCCCCTCTGAGGCCCATCAGCGTCGTGAAACCGATAACCCCGGCGCCGGCGAGCAACCAGGGGGCCGCGTCCAGCCGCGCTGCCGCCAGGGCCAACATGATGATGATGGCGACGCCGCCGATAGCGCCGTTGGTCCACAGCCGGGAGGTGGCGAGCGGGGCGACGGGGGACGGAGACTCGTCGAACGGCATGGTGTCGTCGCGCCTCCTGTCCGACGCGCGGCCCTCCGGCGTCTTCCTCTTTTTCCTAGAACGGGACAGCCCGGTAAGGCGAGCGGATTCGAGCCCGGCATCCCGCCTGATCATACACCTGTTTTTTTACCTCTGCCGTTCAGAGTGATCGCGAACGTCGGGGAATAGGCGCCTTTGAACTGGATAGTGAACTGCCTGATGGTCCAGCATGACTGGCGGCTTACGCTGCTGGCGGCGACCGTCTGTGCGGTCGGTCTGGCCACCTGCATCGCCCTGATAGGCAGGGCCCGCCACAGCGCCGCGCGCATGAGGATGGCCTACGGGGCCGTCGCCGGCCTGGTCGGCGGCCTGGCGGTCTGGGCGACCCATTTCCTGGCCATGCTCGGCTACCGTTCCGACGCCGTGATCCGCTACGCTGCGGGCGAGACCCTGCTGTCGCTGGGCATCGTCATCGCCGGTATGATTCTCGGCGTCGCCGTCGCCCTGAACGGCGGCTCTCGCCTGACGCGTGCCCTGGTCGCGATGCTCGCGGCATCGAGCGTAGCATCGATGCATTTCATCGGCATGGCCGCCATGCGTATTCAAGGGGCCGCGCTCTCCTGGGACCTGGGCGCCGCGGCCGCGGCTGTCGGCCTCAGCATCCTGCTCTCGCTCTGCACAGCCTTGTGGGTCAAGCGAGACGGCTGGTGGCGCGTCCCCGCGAATACGGCCTTCGCGGTACTGAGCGTCGTCACCCTGCATTTCGGCGCCATGGCGGCGATGACCATCGCGCCCGATCCGTCTTCGGTCCTGTCCCCCAGCCTGATCTCGCAATCGGGCCTGCTGCTATGGGTCGCTGCCGGGGCCACCCTGGTGGTCATTATCGCCTCGATCGTCACGAGCCTGGGCCTGTGGGGCCATTCCACCGTGCTGAACCATCTTCGCGAAGCCATAGACACCATGCCGGACGGTCTGGGCTTCTACGACGCAGACGACCGCCTGCTGATCTGGAACGCACGCTACGCAGAGGTGAATCCAGAGGTCGCCAATGCCCTCGCCGTCGGCGTCCGCTTCCGCGACCTGCTGCAGAGGGGTCTCAAGCAAGGCCTGTACGAAGATGCTGTCGGTCGCGAAGAGGAATGGATCGAGGATCGCCTCGCGTCCCGCCGTCACCTGTCGAACACCTTGGAGCAAAAGATCGCGGGCGACCGCTGGCTGCGCGTCCAGGACCGCCGCACCTCAAACGGGGGCATCGTCACCGTCGTCAATGATATCACCGACCTGAAGCGCGACGCCAAGTCGCTGGCCGAGGCTCGGGATGCGGCGGAGGCGGCGAACAGGGCGAAGTCCGAGTTCCTGGCGAACATGAGCCACGAGATCCGGACGCCCCTGAACGGGGTCATCGGCCTGACCCAGACGTTGGCTCGCACGAGCCTGGCCCCCGAACAGCGCGAGATGCTGGATCTGATCCAGTCGTCGGGAACCACGCTCCAGACGTTGTTGAGCGACATCCTGGACCTCGCCCGCGTCGAATCCGGCCGTCTGGAGATCGCCGACGAGATCTTCGACCTGACCCGCGCCGTCAACGACGCCGCCCGGTTCTACAGAGAACCGGCCTCCGACAAGGGCCTGCAGTTTTTCGTCGAGATCGAGCCGGACGCCGCCGTCTGGGTGCGCGGCGACGTCGTGCGCGTGAAGCAGGTCCTGACCAATCTCGTCTCCAATGCGGTCAAGTTCACCACCACCGGCTTCGTCAGCCTGACCGCCTGCGTCGGCAAGGACCGGGCCGGCGCGCGGATCATGCGCTTCACCGTCGAGGACACCGGCGTCGGCTTCGACGCCGCCGCCAAGGCCCGACTGTTCACCCGTTTCGAACAGGCCGACGGCACCATCACCCGCCGCTTCGGCGGGACCGGGCTGGGCCTCGCCATCTGCCGTCAGCTGGCGGACTTGATGGGCGGCGAGCTGGATTGCGAGAGCGAGCCCGGCGGCGGCTCGGCCTTCATCCTGACGCTGCCCCTGATCATGGCCGAGGCGCCGACGGAGCCGACCGTGGCGGCGGCTGCGCCCGCGACCGAGGATCATTCGAACCAGCGGCTGCGCGTGCTCGTCGCGGACGACCATCCGACCAATCGCAAGGTCGTCGAGCTCATCCTGTCGCAGGCGGCAATCGATCTGGTTCAGGCCGAGAACGGCGCCGAAGCCCTGCAAGCCTGCCGCGCCCAGGGTTTCGACATGATCCTGATGGACATGCAGATGCCGGTGATGGACGGCCTGACGGCCGTGCGCGAGATTCGCCTGCACGAAGCGGCCATGGGCCTGGACCGCGCGCCGATCGTCATGCTGACGGCCAATGCCCTGCCCGATCACGTCGCGGCGGCCAGGGCGGCCGGCGCCGACCGCCACCTGGCCAAGCCGTTCGACGCGGCCGAGTTGCTCGCGCTGGTGGCGGAACTCGGTGGTGAGAGCCAGCAAAAATCTGCTGCGGCCTGAACGGCAAAAATTCTGCGACCTGAACCGCCGAGAGCGCCAATCCGGGCGGTCCCGAACGGCAAAAGCCGCCGACACTGTGAAGTGCCGACGGCCTGGTCCGCCTACTCGTACCCGTGGGCGGCTTCGTTGATCACCTGTGACGGCATCTGGCTGAAGTCGACCGTGGTCGGGGCCGAGGCGACCGCCAGCTTGGTCTGGTAGGTCTTGATCACATGCTCCAGGCGGCGACGGACTTCGCGTTCGGCCTCGGTGCCCGAATCCAGCGCCAGGGGCGCCAGGCAGAAGTCGATGATGGCCTGGGGGCGGCTCAGCGGTTCCATATGCATCTCTCCTCGGTTGGTTATTCGGCCGCGACGAACTGCGCGGTCTCGGTGGATTCCTTCATGGCGGTCGTGGACGACTGCCCGTTGGAAATGACGGTGGCGACGGTGTCGAAGTAGCCGGTGCCGACCTCGCGCTGGTGACGGGTCGCGGTGTAGCCCGCCGCTTCGTTGGCGAACTCGCGCTGCTGCAGTTCGGAGTAGGCCGCCATGCCGCGGTCGCGGTAGCCGTCGGCCAGTTCGAACATCGAGTTGTTCAGGGCATGGAAGCCGGCCAGGGTCACGAACTGGAACTTGTAGCCCATGGCGCCCAGCTCGCGCTGGAATTTGGCGATGGTGGCATCGTCCAGCTTGGCCTTCCAGTTGAAGGAGGGCGAGCAGTTGTAGGCCATCAGCTTGCCGGGATGCTCCTTCTGCACCGCCTCGGCGAACTTTTTGGCGTCCTCCAGCGAAGGATGCGAGGTCTCCCACCACAGCAGATCGGCGATGTTGGCGTAGCTCAGGCCGCGCGCGATGCAGTGGTCCAGCCCCGTGCCTTCCTTGAGGCGGAAGAAGCCTTCCGGCGTGCGGTTGTCGCGGTCGATGAAGGGCTGGTCGCGCTCGTCGATGTCCGAGGTGATCAACTGGGCGCTCTCGGCGTCGGTACGGGCCACAGTGATCGTCGGCGTGCCCATGACGTCGGCCGCCAGACGCGCCGCGACCAGGTTGCGGATATGGGCCTGGGTCGGGATCAGGACCTTGCCGCCCAGGTGGCCGCACTTCTTCTCCGAAGCCAGCTGGTCCTCGAAATGGACGCCCGCCGCGCCCGCCTCGATGAAGGCCTTCATGATCTCGAAGCTGTTCAGCGGCCCGCCGAAACCGGCCTCGGCGTCGGCGACGATCGGGGCGAACCAGTCGCGCTTGGCGCCGCCCTCGGCGTGCTCGATCTGGTCGGCGCGCTGCAGGGTGCGGTTGATGCGGCGGCACAGTTCCGGCGCGGCGTTGGCTGGATACAGCGACTGGTCCGGATACATGGCGCCGGCTGTGTTGGCGTCGGCGGCGACCTGCCAGCCCGACAGATAGATGGCCTTCAGTCCGGCACGGACCATCTGCATCGCCTGGTTGCCGGTGACGGCCCCCAGGGCGTTGATGAAGGGCTCGGTGTGCAGCAGCTCCCACAGGCGGTTGGCGCCGCGCTCAGCCAGGGTGTGGGTGATCGGCACGGAGCCGCGCAGCTTCAGGACGTCTTCCGGCGTGTACGGACGCTCGATGCCGTCGAAGCGGCCTTTGGGCGAAGGGACGAGATCGGCGAAGGTGGTCATGGCGCTCTGCTCAGGATCTGACCGAGGCGAACGTCGCATCGGTTCGGTCAGGACAGAGAACACATGGCTGTCATTTCTGATACAGGTTGACGCGATCAGTTCGCGTCATATTGTCACGATGTGACTTTGACTTTCGTGACATATCGTGACAATCTTCCTCTGTCACCGTGCACCCCGGGCGAAGCCCGGGGTGCACGGAGGGAGATATCGATGGACACCTCAGCCGATCGCAAGCTGTTCCTCGGCGCCCGCCTGAAGCGGCTGCGACGGGATCGGGGCCTGACCCAGACGGCCATGGCCGGCGACCTCGGCGTCTCGCCCAGCTATCTGAACCACATCGAGCGTAACCAGCGCCCGGTCTCGGCACAGCTCCTGCTGCGTCTGGCCCAGACCTTTGACGTCGACCTGCGCCAGCTGGGCCAGTCCGGCGCGGCCGGCGAGGCCGAATTATCGGAAGTCCTGGCCGACCCGCTGTTTCAGGGCCTCGAGGTTCCCCGTCACGAGCTGCTGCTGCTGGCCGACGACGCGCCCGGCGCCGCCGAGGCCCTGCTGCGCCTCTACCGCGCCTTCGCCGAACAGCGCGACCGGTCCCGCGCCGCCCTGATCGATGGCGGCGAGTCGGCAAGCGGCCCCTCCCCCGCCGACTGGGTGCGCGACCATATCCAGTCGCGCGCCAACCATTTTCCCGAACTCGATGCCCTGGGCGAGGCCCTGCACGCGACGCTCGACCCCAACCAGACCGGCGACGGATTCGAGGCCCTCGCCCGCGCCCGCCTTCAGAGCCGCCATAATCTGTCCGTCCGGGTCATGCCCGCCGAGGTCATGGTCGAATGGACCCGCCGCTTCGACCCGCACCGCCGGCGCCTGCTTTTGTCCGAGACGCTCGACCCGTCGTCCCGCGCCTTCGCCACCGCCTATCAACTGGCCCTGTCCGAGCACGAGGCCGAGCTGTCGGCCCTGGCCGACACCGCCCGGCCGCCGGACGACACCACGCGCGCCTTGCTCAAGGTTTCGCTGACCAACACCCTCGCCGCCGCCATCCTGATGCCCTACGCCGCCTTCCAGCGGATGGCCGAGGCGACCGGCTACGACATCGCCCGGCTCCAGACCCGGTTCGGCACGTCGTTCGAACAGGTCGCCCACCGGCTGACGACCCTGTCGCGCCCCACCGCGCGCGGCGTGCCCTTCTTCCTGATGCGGGTGGATCAGGCGGGGAATGTTTCCAAACGCTATGCCTCAGGCGCCTTCCCCTTCGCCCGCTTCGGCGGCGCCTGCCCGCGCTGGCGGCTGCATTCGGCCTTCCGCACGCCCGGCCGTCTCGTCACCCAGATCATCGAGACGCCCCCCCAGAACACTGAACCCGGCCAGCGCTGGTTCACCCTGGCCCGCACCGTCGATCGCCAGGGACACGACGGCTACGGCGAGCCCCACGACCTGGCCATCGGCCTGGGCTGCGAGCTGAAGGATGCACATCGGCTCATCTATGCCCGCGGCCTCGACCTGACCGCGCCGGAGGTCACCCCGATCGGCCCGGCCTGCCGCCTGTGCCACCGCCACCCCTGCGCCGAACGCGCCGCCCCGCCGGTGGACCGGCCGCTGCGCGTCGATGACTGGTCGAAGTCGGTCAGCCCCTATCCGTTCGCGTCGGCCTAGACTGATCGGCCGAGGAGTACTCGCTTCGCGAGTCCGCTGAGACCGTGAGTCGGGCTCCAGATCATGGCGAGAGGATGATTCACGTTTCATGTCAGGCCCGCGAAGCGGGCCCACCAGAAACGATCATGCTCTAGGACGCACTGTCCAACGCCCACTGCGCCGCCGCCAGTTCCCCGGCCATTACAGCCTTCAGCCGCTGCGGCGCCAGGATCTTCACCTGTTCGCCCCAGGTGAACAGATGCCAGGCCAGCTCCCGCATGCCCGAGGCCCGGAACCGCACGATGACCGATCCGTCCGCCTGATCCTCCAGCGTCTGGGTCGGGTGCCAGCGCCAGCCTCGCGCCTCGGCCGCCCCTTCGGGCGAGACGCGCAGGACCACGTCCTCGATCTCATCCTGATAGATGCCGAACGACTGGCTGGCGAAGACCGACAGGTCGAATTCCGGAGGCGGCGGGGCGAACCCGGCCAAGGCCTCCACGGCGCTCATCCGGTCGAGGCGGAAGGTCTGGATCCGGCCGCTCTCCCGGTCCGCCGCGACCAGATAGTTGGCGCGCCCGAACATGACGCCACAGGGGGCCACGCTGCGCCGCCGCGCCTCCGCACCCGGCCGTGAGTAGGTGAAGCCCAGCGGCGATTGCGCCAGGACCGCGCCCCGGATGGCCGCCAGCATGGCCTCGTCCGCGTTCGGCCTGGGCCCCGCCTGAACGGCGATCGTTTCGGCCCGCACCAAGGCTTCCAGGTCGGGCGCCAGCCGGTTCAGGGTCGTCGACCGCATCGCCGACTTGAGCTTGCGTTCCAGCCCCTCGAGCGCCGCCGCCCTCCCGGCCTCGCCTGCGGTCCTCAGTCCCTGCGCCGCCTTGGACAGTTCCAGCAGTTCGGTCGCTGTCGGGGCCTGCTCGAAGGCCGACAAGCCGCCGCGAATGCGCCAGCGCTTGGTCGGCGGGTCCGACACCTCCTCCACCGACGGAAAGAGCAGGATCACCGCGTCCCGCATCCGCTCGGCCGTGCGTCGGCCGACCCGCGATTCGTGCGCCATTTCGTCCAGCGTCAGCCCTTCGGCCGAAGCCGCCATGCGCCGCGCCAGTTCGATGACCAAGACCGCCTTGTCGTGCCGCACGCGTGGCCTCCGAAATGATACGTCCGAAACTGACGTAACTCTGTCCTATCTCGGACTCATCGGCAAGCACACAGAGACCGGAGACACCCATGGCCCGCGCATTCGCTCCCCAGACGCAAATCAACGCCTCCCGCTACCTGATCGTCCCGTGCGAGGCCGACGGCTGCGGCGACCTGGCCGTGATCTGGGACCGGCTGGAGGAACAGGTGGTCGATGTCATCGACGCCCGCGCCAGCGCCCGCTACTCGGACGAAGATGCCCTGTGGGACGAGGCCCGCGCCGCCGACACCTGCTACGACGACTTCCGCATGGCGGCCTGACCGGCCTCAGCCCGGGAACCGTTCCTTGGTGGTCTTGATGGTCCATCGCGCCATCTCGGCCACGACGTCCAGATCGACGTCGGACAGACGGTTCACATAGACGCAGCTCTGGCCGCTCCTGTGCTTGCCCAACCGGGTCAGGAAATCGGCGCGCTCGTCATGATAGGCGGTCATGTAGAGCACCAGGTTCGCCTTTCGCGGGGAGAATCCCAGCAGGGGTGCATCGCCCTCGTGGCCGCTGTCGTACCGGTAGTGATACCGTCCGAAGCCGATGATCGAAGGCCCCCACATCATCGCCGGCTCGCCCGAGATCTCGGCCAGAAGCCTGACCAGGACCCGCGCATCCTCCCGCCGCTTGGGGTTCTCGACCGCAGCGATGAAATCCTCGACGGAGATGGCCGTCGGCCCGGTCTTCTGTTCAGCCATCACATCCCTTCCCGCTCGGGTTCCCAACCCTCAGAAGCCATCTCGAAGCCGATGAAGTCAAACCCCGGCGCGACGGTGCAGCCGACCAGCGTCCAGGCGCCGAGGCTCCTCGCCGCCTGCCAGGCGCCCGTCGGCACGACGCCCTGCGGCCGCTCCCCGGCCATGAGATCCGATCCCAGCACCATGCGCCGCTCAAGCGGATCGGCGATCCTGAGCTCCAGCGGCGCGCCGGCGTGGAAGTGCCAGATTTCTGCCGCGTCGACGCGGTGCCAGTGCGACGCCTCGCCCTCGGCCAGCAGGAAATAGATCGCCGTCCCTGCCGACCGACTGCCGATTTCACGCGGATCGCGAAAGGTCTCGCGATAGTGGCCACCCTCGGGATGGGGCTTGAGGTCCAGCAGGGCGATGATTTCGGCGGCGGTAGGCATGCCCTCACCTGTAGCGCGTCCGAAAGATAGGAGGGAATCCGCGCTCAGGCAGCGAGCGACCGCGTCACTCGCGTCAGCTTACCAAAAAAGGCGCCTGGAGGCCTGGCCTCCGAGTTGAACGGAGGGTTCACGGGCTTGCACACCCGTCGCGTCGCCCCTCCGCCACCAGGCCGTGTCCGAGAGCGAGGACAGAATGTCGCAGATTTCCCAAGATTGAGGAATCAAACGCGGTTGAGATCGCGTTCACCCTTTCGCCGCAACGGCGCGCCATACTCGCGCGCTAATTGCAGGCTCTTGATCGGATCAGAGCTGTCTGGAAATCTTCGCCTCATGCGCCTCGACTATCGCCTCGTCCTGATTGCCGCCGTCTCGGCCTGCGCGCCGATGCTGCCGGAGGCGCCTCCGGTCATTGCCAGCCCGGCGCCGCCCCGGGCCGCACCGGTCGCGCCGGCCCCTGCCGTCCCGACCCCGCCGCGCGCTACCCCGGATCAGGCCGGGTTCGAGGGCTGGAAACAGGGCTTCCTGTCGCGCAGGGGCGGCGCCCGCCGCGCCCTCTACGAACAGCAACTGGCCAATCTGACGCCCGACCCCGAGGTCATCCGTCTGGACGGCAGCCAGCCGGAGTTCAGCCGCCCGGCCGGGGCCTATATCGCCAATGCGGCATCGGCCGCGCGTATCGCCGAGGCCCGTCGCCGCATCGACGCCGTGCCCTCGGCCGTGATCCAGCGTTTCGGCGTGCCGGCGGAAATCCTCGTCTCCATCTGGGGCAATGAATCCAGCTTCGGCCAGGTCCAGGGCGACAAGGACGTCATCCGTTCGCTCGCCACCCTCGCCTTCGACGGTCGCCGCCGCGACTGGGCCGAGGACCAGCTGAAGAACGCACTCGACATCGTCGTCGACGGCCGCCGCGAGCGCTCGGGCCTGCTGGGCAGCTGGGCCGGGGCCATGGGCCAGACACAGTTCATGCCCGACAACTATCTGCGTCTTGGCGTCGACCAGAACGGCGACGGCCATGTCGACATCTGGGGTTCGGACGCCGACGCCCTCGCCTCGGCCGCCAACCTTCTGGCCCAGGCCGGCTGGAAACGCGGTCAGGCCTGGGGTTACGAAATCCAGCTGCCGGCCAACTTCGACTACGCCCTGGCCGAGGCCGATGGCCGCCCGTGGAGCTATTGGGCCCAGCGCGGGGTCACCCTCGCGCGGGGCGGCGCCCCAACCTCGGAGGAAACCGCCGAGAACGGGGTCATACTGCTGCCCCAGGGCGCGCGCGGCCCGGCCTTCCTGGCCCTGCCGAACCACTACATCATCCGCCGCTACAACAACTCGGTCAGCTATGCGCTCGCCATCGGCCTGACCGCCGACGGAGTCGCGGGAAAGCCCGGCCTGGTCGGAACCTGGCCCAACGACGGTCCGATCTCGCGCGAGCAGCGCTTCGGCGCCCAGACCGCCCTGGCCCGCGCCGGCTATGATCCCGGAGCCATCGACGGCGTCGTCGGCTCCGGCACCCGCCGCGCCCTCAAACAATGGCAGATCGCCCACGGCCGCATTCCCGACGGCTACCTGACGGCGGCCCTGGCCGATGAGCTGATGCGCGGGATGTAGCTCCGTACCCCTCTCCCCTTGCGGGAGAGGGAGCTCGCGCACGGCGGCGACGCCGTCGTCCTTGCGCGATCGGGTGAGCAACTGTGTTCGTCATCGGGTTGCGGTTCTCCATTCGGAGCGGTCGCGGACGATGGCGTTAAGCAGGGTCATGAGCTTGTTGATGAGGGCGACGAGGATGACCTTGCCGGGTTTT